>PAIY01000165.1 GCA_002704825.1 Phycisphaeraceae bacterium | reverse complement strand
TGTAGCGCGGCACCACTTCGCACAGCGCATTCAGACACTCCATGCCGTTGGCCCAGACCGTGTCATGATTTGCCGGTGGGTTGGATGTGGCGATTCGGTTTTGCAAAGCAAGCATGGCTTTGGGGCAGATCACCTGGAGATTTAAATCCAAACCTTCGATGGCGGTGATGACCGGGTAGAGTTTATGCAATGGCGTACAGACACCCAGCGTTGTCTCCTTGCCAGGCAGGTAATCAGCAACGACATCTTCAAGTGAGATCGGCCAGTTGGCTTCAAAATCAAAGAGCGTGTTCTGACGCGCGCTTTTGAGACGATTACCTGCAATGGATGCACTTAAGCACCAGTGGTCGGGCAATGCAATAATGACTGGTTGCCTGGCATAACCCCAATTCGTCAGCGTGGTTTTGAGGTTCTGAATCTGTTGCGTTCGGCCGGGTTGATCCAGCACCGGCCAATTACTGGTGAGTTGTTCTGTAGCGGTTTCGTGATGCAATGCGACCCATTGCCACTGTTGGTCGTCGGGGATCAGCAAAAGTGTGTCGAACTTCATCGTAACGGTCTCCTTCGCTGATAAACGTTGGGACGCGTACGTGGAGCAGGATGGCGACTGTTAGTACTTTTGTCGTCGACCTCCAAGGTCAGGGTTTGGCCGTTGCGTTCGATGATGACCTGGTCGGGTTGGATCTGCACGACCTTGGCATCTTCAACCATTTGCCCGAGATTGACGAATTGGACTTCACCGGTTTGCGTGGTGAACAGGGCCATGGAGTGATTGGGTTCGATGATCGTGCCGGTGAGTTTGGCGGTAAACGGTTTGGCAGGTGGTGGGGGTGGTGGTGCGGTCACAGTCGGCGTGGGGGCGGGCGGGGGCGCTTCCTGAACCGGTCTTAACCGCAAGTCCCATGCTGGGGTAAACGATGCCAGCGTTGGCAAAGTGGATTGGGGCGTGGGGGGCGTAGTTGCTTTGGCAGGTTTGGATGCTGCTGTCATGACCGACAAACTGGCTGGCTGGACATTGATTTGAACAGGAATCCAGAAATGAACACAGACCACAGCGACAGCCGATAGCAGGCAGAGAACGGCCAGTAACCAAAGCCCGGAATGTCGCGTCAGTCGGTTCATCATCACCATTCAAATATCAGGCTATCAAGTTTAACATGTTGTGGTTGGGACGGGGACTGCTTTGTCGATTGGTTGGTTGATTTTGGCGAAGCCTGCTGCGTTGCCACCGCCAGTCGATATCGCGTTCGGCGGTCTGTTTCCCAGCGCGTCCACAGGCTCACACAGGTCGTTTTTTCCGTGAACAGGACTTTGATCTTTCCCAGTTTCTTTTTGTCCACGCCTGCGCTGGTCAATGCAGCATCCAACGTGATCCTGGGGTTGGCATCACGGGCACGGATGAGCTTGTCGATTTCACCACGTGTCATCTGCTTAAGGCATACGGCTTTGATTGCATGGGGCGATGCCGAATGCAGGTTCAGCTTGCCATCTCCCCAGCAGGTCAAGACGTCGAGAACGACTGGATCGATTGATTCAAACGCGACAAGTTGACTGGGGTTTACATTTTCAAACACCTGCCCCAAAGTCTGGATCGCCTGGGAATTCGTTGCGTTTTCCCAGACATAGGGTTGAATCTGGATGGCAGGGATGTCGCGGACCTGCATGTCTTGAAGCAAACGTTGGATGGGCTGCGACGAGACGGTCTGGGTTTGTGTCGCATCAATCATCTGGTTGACATTGGCTTTGGCATTCTCGTCGGCCAACGTCAATTGGTAGGTGGTCTCCGCAAGCTGGATTTCAAATTCGACTTTTCCCTTAAAGACATGTTCATCCCGGAGAGGGTCTTTTTCCAACAAGGTTTCGATGACTTTTTCAGCACGTGGTAACAGGCTTTTTTCCAGACTGTAGGCAGCCCAGCGATGTTCGAGTTGTTGCTGAGCCTGCTGGACATCCGAGGCATCAAAGATGCTGCGTTTAGCCATGATCGCAAGAACACTGCCTGCCATGGCAATGAGTAGCAATGCCATCACCAGCACGTACCCGCGTGCCCTTGGTAAAGTCGGATTGTCAGGCTGATGCTTTCTCATCGTAATACCAGTGTGAAGGCCAGTGCGTTTGCCTCTTGGTCTTGTGCGTCCTGGTTGTGCGTTTCGTCTTCCTGGGATCGGGTGATGATCCATTGGACCACTGGGGGTAATGCTTGCCATTCTTCGGTAAAGGGTTGGGGCTCGATGGGGATATCCGTTTCAACAGGCAATGTGGAGGCCTCCGTTTCATCGTCATCCGTGGCCGATTCTTGCGTTGCCGACTCCTCCGTTGGCATTTGCACCGCCAGCAACTGCATGCTCGTGATTCCCTTGCACAGAAGGTTGGCTGTACTGTCCTCAAGGGTCAGATTTTTGGGATCGCGCTGATGACGAATCAGCCATGTATCTTGCCCCAATTCAACCAACCGGTAAATGACCTGGGCAGGTTGCTGAGTTTGTTGATGTGTCTTGGGATCGCGTTTGAAATAGCCTTGTAAATGAATCTGATCGTCCTTGATGCGACAGGTTTGTGCCAGCATCAGATCATGACGCAACAGTTGGATCAGTGAATCCAACTCCGTGGGGGATGTGCGTTTTTGTTGACGCTGAACCTGGCGTGCTTGTTGGGTGGTCGCAACGAGTATGCCGATCATCAGGATGGCTGCCAACGCGCTGGCGATGAGCAATTCCATGATCGTAAAGCCGCGGTGATGACGCTGATTCATTGGGACACCTCCGCGGTTGGTTCAGAGGTGTCCGTTGCAGGTGTTACTTGTGGTGAATCAGTTACATTGCTTTCTTCGTCCTGTTCTTCTTCCTCCATCGGCACAGCCAACTCCAATTGCAGGATGGGTTCTTCTGCGTTGTTGACCGTTGTGTCCGTAATGGTGAGTTGGACTTTGGCAATGCCCAGTTCCTCGAGTTCTGCTGCGTCCTGGGATTGGGTTTGCCATTGTAGATTGTCATGGTCAGGGATCGTGCCTGAGTCATCGGTGGGGAAGCTTGCCCAATCGGTTGCCCAGCTTGCCAGCAATGTATCGGTCGCCGAGATCGCCAACGCCTTTTGGCGTGCGATGACGGATTGGCGCGTGAGTTTGGCCTGGGCGATGAAGATGGATGCCAGAAACAACCCCAGCAGGGCCATCCCGATGACCACTTCAATCAAGCTCAGACCACGGGCGCGAGATTTCATCGAGCACGCTGGCAAGTTCATCCTCCGAATCAAATTGATAACACTGACCGGTCAGTCCCGCAAAAAGCAGCCAAGTTGTCTGCGTTGGAGTTTGGATCTCCAGGGCATAGCTGGGGGTTGCTCCATCAGGCGAACAGTTGATCACCGCATTGAGTTCATCAAAATCATCCGTCTGCGGCGCAAGGCGAATCCGCTCAATGCGACAGGAATCATTGAGTTGGACCGCCTGGCCGATGACTTTTTGTTCGTCGCTGCTGTCGGTTCGCATCATGACGCCTTCCAGCGGATCAATGTGCAATTGAATCACGTTCCCCGATCGCCTGGCTTCCATTCGTAACATGCGGTCGATGGTCTTGATCTGCTCGATGCCGTTGCGTGTGTTGATGCGATTGACCATGTCGACCACCGGCCCACGCACCGCTGCTGCAAAGACAGCTAGCAGCAGGATGACAGCAATGAGCTCGAACAGGGTGAAGCCTTTGGAATGAATTGACCTTGGTGGATGAACCACAGAGACACAGAGGCACAGAGAAAAACACTTGCTATTGAGTGGTATTCTCTGTCTTTTTACGGCTCTGTGTCTCTGTGTCTCTGTGGTTAACATCAGAACTTACTCGGATTCTGCCTGTCCCAATTCCCAACTGTAAATATCACCATCAATGCCGTCACCGCCTTCGGTGCCATCGCGTCCAAGGCAGATGATTTCAAAGTCCGCTTCGCGACCGGGACTGTTGTATTGGTAGGGCCTTCCCCATGGGTCGTTCTTGGTGGTGATGTTCAGGACATCAAGCCCTTCGTCATTGGTCGGGTAATTGCCTTTGTCTGCATAGTAGGATTCGACGGCGGTGACGATGGTGGCAATGTCACCTTTGGCACGATTGACCTTGGACTTGTCGATGTAGTCCTTGAACTTGATCGCAACGGCGCCAGCAAGAATACCGATGATGATCACCACCGCCATGATTTCAACAAACGAAAAGGCACGGTAACGTTGATGTTTATTTTGATGCATCTCTGTCTCTCTGTTGTCATGTCCCCAAAGGAACATCTCCGGAATTTATAAAATATTACTGGCTTCAAGAATCGGGAACACAGTTGCTGCAGCAATCGCAAACACGAACGCTGCAAGCACGATAATCAACACCGGTTCAAGAATCGCCGTCAAACGATTGGCAGCAGTCTGAACCTGTTTGTCATAGTCATTGGCCAGGCGATCAAGCATTTCCTCCAACCGACCGGATTGCTGACCAACCGCAAAAATCTGAACCACCAACGGCGGGAAGGCACCCACCTTCTCCATGGATTGGGCGATGTCCTCGCCTGCAAAAATCGCCTCTTCGCATTGGTGTAACGAGTCACGCAAAATCGCATTGGAAGTCGACTGTTGGGCAATCTGGATCGCACGAATGAACACCACGCCACTTCGCAATAGCGTCGACATCACCACCGCAATGCGCACAAGCGCCTGCTTACGGATCAGTTCACCGAGTACTGGTAGTTTGAGTTGCAAACGATGCCAGGCCCAACGTCCCTTGTTGGTTTGAATCACACCCCGCACACTTGCGATGAACACAAACGTGATGAGTAACAATAACCACCATTGCTCAAGCATCAAATCGCTGGCAGCTTTAACCACCTGCGTGATCCATGGCAGTTCATGTCCCGCTTCAATCAACGCATTAAGCAGGTTCGGCACGACATACGTCATCTGAAAAATACCGACGACCAACCCGATGAAAATCACAATGCAGGGGTAGATCAATGCCGTGGTGATCCGACCTTTGAGGGTCTGCCAACGTTCTTTAAAATCGCCCAGTCGTTCAAGCGCGATCTCCAACGTGCCTGCATTCTCACCGACTTCCACGATGCTGATATCCATGGCATCAAACAGTTGGGGATGAGCCCGCATCGCCTGGGCAAGACTGTTACCACTGGCAATCCGCTCTCGAATCTGCAAGAGGTCCGAACCAAAACTGCCGTCATGTTGCTTGATGATCACGTCCATGGATTCAAGCAGTGGCGTGCCGACTGCAAGGAGGGTCGCCAGCTCACGGATGAAGGCGACGACTTTATGCTGCTGGCGCCGTGACGTCAGGCGTGTGAACGCAGCAGCCAATCCCCCGTTGCCCGACTCCTTGCGCGTGGAGACTTTCTGAATCGCCAGTCCCTGATCACGCAGCATATCCCGAGCCAAACGCGGTGTCTCAGCCACGATCGTGCCTTGCACACGCTTGCCTTGAGCGTTGGTTGCCTTGTATGCGAATACTGCCATGGTTTGTTTAATTCAAATTATTGACCACAGAGTCTCATACTCATCTGTGATAAAAAATGCCTTTGTCTACACCGTTTCATCCACAAAGTTTTCCGTACCTTCCAGTCGGACGGTGACGCGGTCGACTTCTTCGAGGGTGGTCAAGCCGTTGATGATTTTTTGCACGCCGTCATCGCGCAGCGTTTGCATGCCATGTCGGATACCGGTTTGTTTGATCCTTGCAGCGGTGGCGCGTTGGGTGATGTCCTGCCGGATGGCTTCGTTGACCTGAAGCAATTCAAAGAGTCCAACACGGCCGCGGTATCCAGTCTGACGGCAATGTTCACAGCCTGCAATCTGACACAACTCTAAATCCTCAGGCACATCGCCACGGGTTAACTGAACGGACTGAATTTGTGCCGGTGTCGCTGCGATTTTGCTCACGCATTTGCTGCAGACTTTACGCACCAGACGCTGTGCCATGACACCAGCAACGGAACTGCCGACAAGGTAGGGTTCGATACCCAGGTCCAGTAGACGCGTCACCGCACTGGAAGCATCATTGGTGTGCAACGTCGAGAAAACAAGGTGTCCGGTGAGTGCGGATTGGATCGCCATGACAGCCGTTTCATGGTCACGAATTTCACCGACCATGATGATGTCCGGATCCTGACGCAGCACATTACGCAGACCGCTTGCAAAGGTCAGTCCCTTCTTCTCATTGATCTGCGTCTGGCTGACGCCGGGGAGTTGGTACTCGATGGGGTCTTCGAGGGTGATGATGTTGCGGCGGTTGTCGTTGATCTCATCAAGTGTGCCATAGAGCGTGGTGGTTTTACCGCTACCGGTGGGGCCGGTGACGAGAATAATGCCATGCTCGATATTGACCAGATTGCGGAACCGGGCGATGGTCTGTTCGTTCATGCCGATTTCGCCAAGCGTGTAGAGTTGGGCGCTTTTATCCAGCAGTCGGATGACAACACGCTCGCCGTGATTACTTGGCAGTGAGGCGATACGCAGATCAATCTCACGATCACCTACCTGCACGCTGGCGCGGCCGTCCTGGGGCAGGCGTTTTTCGGCAATGTTCATCTTGCCCATGACTTTCACGCGACTGATGATCGCTTCCTGGACATTCTTGGGAAGATGGAAACAGTCATGCAAAACACCGTCGATGCGCATGCGCGCGACAAAGCTGGTTTCGTAGGGTTGCAGGTGAACGTCTGACGCCTGTTGTTTGAAGGCTTCAAAGAGAACCAGGTTGACCAGTTGAATGACGGGCTCACGCGAACTGACATCCAGCAGGTCTTCGCGGCCTGCCAGTTTCTGAACTTCACTGAGCACGTGATCCTGATCGAGATTGCTGATGAACTGCTGAGCTTTACCCGATTGTGATTCGTATGCACGATTGATGGCAGACTCAATGATGTGTGCCGGTGCCAAGGCAATCTCAGCGTGTTGCCCGAGAATCCGGTTGACCGTGTCGACATGCTCGAGGTTGTGGATGTCTGCCAGGGCAATGATCAGCTTGGGTTTTTCACCGTCACCGGTGGCAAGTCGCGATTCGATGCCCACCATGGTGTATTGACGGGCAAAGCCGATGGGGATCTGGTCCGTGAATGTCGGGGACGTGGGGTGATCCAGCAAATCATCGAGAAAAGACAAGCCCAGTAACTCGGCTGCAGCGTGTTGGACTTCCGAACGGTCGAGTCCGGCATCGGTTGCCAATTGCATGCAGTCAAACCCCGAAGCTTCCGCGGGGAAGTCAGGTAAAACAATCTGTTGAACGGATGCGAGTTCCTGCAACAGTGTTTTAAGATTGTCGGAGATGCTGGGCAACGTAAAAGTCCTAAAATCAAGGCTTTTTTTGTCACAGAGGGCACGGATAAAGAGATGACATATGAAATGAAATGGTGATCAAAAGAATATTGCCATTCATTTTTTCATGTCTTTCTCTGAGTCCACTGTGTTCTCCGTGGTAAAACTGCCTTGCGTATCAGTTCATCCAAACAGGTTCACTTCTGGGGTAGTCACCATGATGCTCGGATTGATCGACATCGTGATCTGACAGGTATTGTAAATCACGGAAGCTGTCATCGCGAAGAATACTGGCTTTGATGAAGACAAAAAGCGTCTTTTCCGAATCTTCGTTGATGCGACTGGTAAACAATTCCTTGAGCAGTGGAATCTCGCCCAGGATCGGGATGGTGGTCAGCGTGTGACTGGAGCTGTTGCGCTTCAGACCGCCTAAGACGATGGTCTTGCCATCGGGGATGGTGACCTTGCTTTCAATGGTGTTGGTCTGGCTGGGCGGTGGGAGGTTGTCGACGCGATCACCGGTGAAGCTGCTGAGCTCGATGTTGTATTCCAATTGCAGGTAATCACCGTTACTGATGTGCGGGGTGAGTTTGATGGTGGTGCCTGCACTGACATCACCGCCATAGCTGGTGGTGGCAACGGTGTCCGAGGCATTGACGCTGGAGAAGGGTTCGTTGGCTGTGGAGACCAGCGAGCCTGACTCATTGTCGTTAACCAGAATCTTGGGAGCCGAAGCGACCTTGGCTTTACCGGTCCGTTTAAGTGCTTTGAGCACGACGTTGGCAATGTCCGCATCCAGCAATGCAAAGTTGAATCCGGTAGAGGTGGCAGGGGTGACATCACCCGTGGCCGCGTCGATGGTGCTTAAGCCAAAGGAACTGAAACTGATGATCTTGCCGGTGTCGGTGTTACCGGTGGCTGCGATTTCCACACCCAGTGTAAAGTCATCGCTGGTGTCGAGTGTGATGACGGTGGCTTCGAGAAGCACCTGTGGGCGACGGCGATCCAACTGCTTGATCAACGCTGCATAGATTTGCTGTACCGGCGGTTTGGCAACGACAACGATGCTGTTGGTGTGAATGTCGGCTGCTACACGGGCGAGTTTGGGTTTGACCGTGGGAACCTGCTGAGCCACGGCATGCGTGGTGGGGACCGGTGCCGGAGTCGGCTGTGTGGGCTTGACCACTGCGGCATTGGGTGTGTCCGGTGTCGGTGTCTGGCTGGGTGTACTGGCAGCATCAGCAACCATCTCGGGTTCCTGGGCGGGGAGATCCGCAGGCATGGGCGCATCCGATGCGACATCATTAAACAGGTTCGGCAGGCTGGTGGTTTCCAGACCGTCTTCACCTTGAATGTTCTTGAGCGTTGCCAGCACGTCTTCTGCAGAGCGATGAAACAGCTTGTAAAACTTGACGGGATTCTGACTCTCAGGAATCGGGATATCCAGCGATTGGATGACAGCCTTGATTTCGGCCAGTTGTTCCGGTGTGCCGATGGCCATGATCTGATTGGTGCGATCATCCGAGACGCATTCGACCATCTGCGTGGTACTGCTGCCACGTCGACCGCGCGAGCGGTCTTTGAGTTGCATGATCTGTTTGACCTTCTGCGCCAGTTCTTTGGATTGGGCGTGCGTCAAAGTGTAGACTTCGATCTGGCGTTGGGGTGTGGGCAGGTCGAGTAGCGAAATCATCTGCACAATACGCCGGACATTAATTGCCATATCGCTGATGATCAGAATGTCCTGTTCCGGGAGGGAAAAAATATTGCCACCGGGCTTGGAGAGATAGGGTTTCAGCGCTGCTTCGACGAGTTTGGTGTCTGCATATTTGAGTTCAATGACCTGTGTTGCTGCGACGGTGATCCCCTCGGCTTCCGCCTTGCCCTGGTCATCGGTGAGTTGGGTGACCGTGGTCATCTCTGCGGCCGGTGCGATGCGCATGAAACCTTCTTCTGCCGCATCGACGAGTGTGAAGCCCTTGATGTGCAGCGCACTTTCCAGTAACCCCATCAGGGTTGATGCGGGAATTTCCTGCGGTGCTTTGATCGTCAATCGCTTGTTGGCCAACTGTTCATCGTAAATGAAATTGATCCCAAGACGTTGACTGACATACTCCACCAGCACGGTCAACTCCACATCCTTTGGGAAGTTAAGCTGAACCATGGAGTCGGGTTGTGCCTCGACATCAATGTTTTGCGGCTGAGCATGAAGAGGAAATGAACATGCGAACATCAGAACAACGATACCGACACGAATTAAGAAGTATTTGCCCATATTCAATGTGTCCCACCCGGTGAGAAAATGCGATATGAGACATGATACCGGATGTCCGGAGATTGTTCTATTCAAAGCTGTTTGAATTGTTTTATGGCATTTTCATATGACTAAAAGTGTCATGTTTGGAAGATGTTAGAGCGGATTTGAGGTTGAAGGTCGGGTTGGGCATTGCATCAGATAACCGGGGCCAAATTCAGTTTGCTCGATGCCTGTCTGTAGAAAACCGGTTGACTGATAAAAGGCCAGAGCGTGAGGGTTGGCAAGGACATGGAGTTTTGTCGCGCCAGATTGGGGCGTGTGTTCAAGTGCATATTTGAGGAGTAATCGCCCGATACCTTGCCGCCAGTATGGCGGATCGACAAATAGACCGTCGAGTTGAGCATCACCATCGTCACGTTGGAGCACAATCGAGAAACCAACGATCTGATCATGCCATGCTGCCACCGTCACCGCCTTGGTCTTGAACTGCTCAATGGGAATGCCAATGATATCAGGATGCTTTTCCAGTATTTGGCGATCACCCGCGTTGGCCAGTGACGCGCGACGTTGCAAGGCAATAAGCGATTCTCTTTCATCAAGCTCAGCAGCGCGTAAAGTGATCTGCATACTTACTCACTCGCCTGGACTTGATACTGATACTGCACCGGTACCCAGCGAAAGCCCTCTCCCTGCTGACTCAAATGCCCAAGTCCGGGAAATGAGATGTGTGGCCCTGCAATGATGTGGCCTTTCTCCGATGCCGTTTTGAATAACGTAACACGCATGGCTTTGGCATGGTCGGGTTTGACGTCGTAAGCAATCGTGAGGCTTGGATGTGGGAACTGAACCTCTGCACAGTGAATCGTATCCCCGATAAACAACACGCTGCGATCCTGACTTGTCATCAGGTATGCACTATGTCCTGGCGTGTGACCATGCGTCGGCAGACTTTGGATACCGTCAAACAATTGCGTTGGCCCGTCAAACGTCTTGAACATCCCTGCTTGAACGTAGGGATTCACGTTGGCGCGGGCGCGCTTGGCATTGCCTGCCCAGTGTGGGTTTTCATAGTCCTCAAGCTTGGTGTGAAGCCAGAAGTCGGCTTCGGACTGGCTGGCGTAGACCACGGCATTGGGGAACTGGCGTTTACCGGCAAGACTTAACCCGCCGACATGGTCGCCGTGCATATGCGTGATGAGAATCGCATCAATTTGAGAAGGGGCATAGCCGGACTTCGATAGGTTTTTGAGTAGTTGCCCGTTGTCTCCGCCACGCCCGGTGTCGATCATGACGAGTTCTTTGCCGGTGTGAACCAGGTAGACGTTGTAGGATGACTGGTAGGGCATTGCCAGGTTCATTTTCTTGAACTCGGAACGGACTTTGGCTGGATCACTCATGATCGCTGCAATGTCCTTGGGACTGGTTCCGTCGGAGAATGCGGTTAGTTCAAAGTTGCCCACCATCATCCGGTAAAAACCTGCCGCTTGCGTCTTGGCCATCGGTACGGGTTGGGCCTGCACGGTCGAACCGACACTCACGGCAAGAAGCAGGGAAATGCCGATGACCCACCACAACAGTTGATCCATGGAATGGGCAGCGGTGTTGATGGGATGAGCGATCGTTTTTGTCTGGGCGGGATGGGTCATGATCATGCGTTCCTTCATATGGGGATCGAGTTAACCACTGGATTGAGTCGCTGACGGAGTCAGTTTATTCCATACTCGCGAAATGCAACACCATGATCAAAGTACGCGTCGATGTCACTATAGCAGTTCAAATTATTAAACTCCATGCCTTCGTATTTTTCGTCATTCCCGCGCAGGCGGGAATCCAGTGGCATGCAGTCGAAAATTGCAAATTCCACTGGA
>PAIY01000164.1 GCA_002704825.1 Phycisphaeraceae bacterium | reverse complement strand
TTGCATTAATCTGCAACTGACTGCAAACACCGGGTTTATTTTTTTGCCCTGTTTTCCCCTGCATCGGCTTGCAGCCCTCTACAGCGCCTTGCTGCACCGGATTTTGCACCGCATTATCACCATACGCGGCCTTGGTGTAATCTTCATCGCGCATCTGTAGATAATGCTCCTTGGCAACTTCTTCACTATTGCCAAGCCATGCACAGACTTGATAGCCAGGTCGTATAAGAGAAAGCTCAGTCTGGCAACTGCTACGAAGATTGTGAAACAGCTTCGGCCAAGGTTTCAATCCAGCTTTTTTGATGATGCGCATCATGTGTGTTCGCGGATTCTTCTTTGGATCACGTAAGTAGGTGACGATGTAATCTTCGCTAGGTGATCTAAGTTTACTCGCTTCGAGCAGATGCGGATAGAGATCCGGGAAGATTGGCACCCGTCGCGTATCCTTGCCGTCATGATGCTCCGTCTTGGGGCTATGAACCAAAAACCAGCCTTGCTTCCAGTTCACTTCATCCCAACGCAATCCAACAAGTTCTGACGTACAGCGTAAGCCAGCGAATCGACATAATGCAAACATCAATCGCCATTGATTGTTGGGACATGCCGCCAAGACTTTCATGGCATCGTCTCGACTGATAAAGCACTTACGCTTTTCATTACTCCTAACAGTTACTTTCATGGTAAACGGGTTACGCTGGATCAACTCGCGTTTGACCGCATTCTCCATAAACTGCTTGGCAATCCCACACCGACGCCTGACGGTGTTCTCTGAGAGGCCTTGTCCAATCAAGTAAAGCCTAAAGTCCTCAGCATCCCCAACGGTGATGGTCTGTAACGCACGATCCCCGCCGAAATGTGCCAAGAGGTTCCGCAGAACGTGTTGGTAGACCTCGGCAGTTGATGGCTTCACATCAATACGGGATTGGATGTACGACTCGATGAATGGTTTGAGCTGTGTTTGTTCACGGGCTTGAATCAAACCAAGAACTGCTAGGCGACCGTGTAATTCATCATCTAAAGATGCGATCCAATGAACGGTTTCGTTATGGGGATGATGCCCAAGCTTCTTTGCTGAAATCAGGTGTTCGATATGATCATGTGCGCGCTCTGCTGCACGCTTGGAAGTTTTGCCCAATCGGATTTTGGGACGGCTTCCGTGGCTAAGCTGAATGATCCAGTTGCCATTGGATTCTGAATAGAGGCTTGCCATTATCCAGCCTTCGATACTTGCAGGGTTGTTTGGCTTGCTCTCTTACTGTTCCACTCAAGAATCTCGTCACGTTTAAAGAAACGTCTCCCATCAATTTTGAATGTGGGAATTGTTTTGGCCCGGATCATTTGATCTATTTTACTGACACTTATACCAATCAACTTTGCAACCTCTTTACGGCTCAAGTTAACCGACTCAATGTTGTTTGTTTGTGTACCCTTGCTTTGAATATGCATGGCATCCTCACTAAATCACGATGACCTTTCATGACAGACAAATGACAACTACAGATAGCGACACACATCGCAATCACGTCAATTTTCAAACCAATGCCAGGTTATGCAGGTTCTAAACCATCCCTGTTTGGTTTCTTCTTACGCTTTTTCTCAGCAGAACGCTTTTCGCCTTGCTCAATCATTTCCTTCTTGATCTGGAATTGTTGTTCAAGCAGATCTTCCGGCAGGTTTTCACCAAGCATGCGTGCAACGGTCTTGAAGAACTTCGGTGAACTCGTCATTCCCTTAGCAATCGTGCGGTAGAACTTGGAATCCATCATCTCCAACAACTCTTCAATGTCGTCGATATGGTTAGCCAATTGGCGATTGATACAGGAGGAGAGGTTTTCGTCACGTGCCTCTGCCACCTTCTTGTACCGCTCAAGCAAATCCGTATCGAGCGTGATGCTGATTTTGGTCTTGTTTTGACTCATCGCCTATTATCCTACTTTATCTGATATTGCCCGTCAAGAAAACAATGATTATGAGTTTTCATGTATAAATGCATCAACATCGGCTTTTGACACACGTTCTTCCGCAAGCTCATCATTCATTTCAGGTATTGGCGAAATTGGACGTAGCTTTGGCATCTTGAATGGTTCTCCTTGAAGATGAACCACAATTGCACGAGATAGATTGATGACATTTATCCATCTATCGAACAAGTATAAAAATGCGAGTAACTGCATAGTATTTACATAGACAGTTTCTGAATCAGGATCACGATCTCTAGGAGAGTGGCGAAACATCACACTCCTTACCTTCGTTGTATTTTCTCTATTAAACAAATTAATCTGTTCATTCAGCTGATATAATGCACCGTAGACAGGATGTTCTTTGTAGGTGCTTGTTTCTAAGTCAAACATTTGAAAAGCCGGAGACTCTAGCGCTCGTTGTAGAATCAGCGTGTTGTATTTAACTCCCATAAGTCCCACGGCCAAGCTAGCTAAAATATCCCATCTTCTAGCCTTGACAGCAAAATATTCTTTATCCCGAGATTCAATATTAAGTTCATGCTCTTTATAAAAGTTTTCAACGCAAACTTCAGGAGAATACACATGTCCTTCCTTGAATTTTACAAGACTTGTTCGAATTACTTCAACAATTTCACGCAGCAACAATCTTCTAAACATTACCTGTTCGATAGGAATTCCAGAAAAAACTTGTGCCTGTATAACATCTATGACATCTCTGAAATTGTTATATACATGTATCCAGTTTCCAGAGGGCATCTGTTGTGATGGATCCTTGAGTGCTTTCTTGGTTTCCTCATTTTTACAGACTTCAGATATAAATCTACATATAAATTCGGAATCATTAGCCCACTTACTCGGGTGGTTAACAATATCATGTTTAGCACCGGGGTCGATAGCTTGTTTTTCGAGAAATCTACTTAACTCATTTCGATCTTCTCGGTACTGCCAAACATCATTACGAACAAAGCTAATAATCTTAAGTTTTCCTTTGAGGTGCCTTTGATACGCAGCTCGATACTCTTGTTGTGTAATGCTTATTTTATTCTCTTTGTCATACCACCCCCCCACACGAGACCCTATTAAAAGAATAAAATAATCTGCATGTTCCAAAGTTTTTAAACATGCTTCATATGTGTGCATTTCAAGTTGCTTAGGAAAATCATTGCATTCAGAAGCAAGAACTGTGCATCCTTGCTGTTCTAGAAAATACTTGATCGATGAACGAAGGTCGCGGAAGTCATATATTGTTGATGAGATGAAAAAACAAGGTCTTTTCATTGGTATACTCTTTTCTGATGATGCAATTAATAAAATATGGTTACGCCGCTGGCATATAAGGGTTGACTTCTACACGTGAAACTACTCGCGCACCGAGAACATCAAAAATTTTTTTTGCTCGATCTATCGTGATTCCATGGTATTCATTACGCTCATCACGTGATACCAATGTTTCTGACACACCAAGCAACTCGGCTAACTCCCGTTGCTTCATCCCACGGGCGATGCGCAGGCCAATGAGAATCTGCCCGATGTTGTCGAAGTTTTCGAACTCATCGAACTGTCCGCGTTTGAGGCGCTCGTAGCTTTCGACTTCTTCGACCAACTGCATATGGAAGGACTCCAACGGCTCTTTGAGATTCTTGATCTGCTTGGCGGTGAAGCCTTGCTTTTTCCAGGTCTTGCAGTGTTCGGCTAAACGTGTTTTTTCTTCTTCGATGCGCTTGATGGCTTGCTGATATTCGGATTCGTTGCGGATCATCACTTACCGTCCTTTTCTACATCCTTCACAATCTGGATAATGCCTTTGGGCTTGTTTGACCGGCGACACTTGCGGAAAAATGCTGGAAATTCCAGGTCATTTCCTAATTCATCTTTGCCAGCAAACTGCCCAAAATGCGGATACATCTCCACCCGGTAAATATGCCACATGGGTAACTGCTTCTTGGGATAACCGCGATAGGCACGACGCGCGGCATGATCCCATGTCCAGCATTTGGCAGGATCAAGCTGATTGAGTTTTTGCGTAAGCGTGCCATCGGCAATGTCCTGAATGTCACAGACGAAATAACCATCGATGTCATTGGGATGGTCTTTGTCCTCAACAAACGAGCCATCAATGAAAATCTCATCGATCCCAATGGCCCAAAGCTGCTCAATCATGATGCGCAGGTTCTGAACCAACTGTCCCCGCCATGCAGCATCCCAAGTTGTCACCCCGGAAGTCCCAGAATCCCCGGAATCCCCGGAACCTGTCACCAAGACCGAGGCTTGCAATTGATCCAAGGTCATGGCGTAATCACCTTGCGGCAACGTTCCATCTTCCGCGAATGGGGGAAGTTTCGACGTATTCATTTTAACCCCTTCTATAACTTTTATATCATACTTTACATATAGGTCAAGTTAAATTGTTTGTTGGATTGATTCTCTTTTGCGCCCCGTTGTGCCTGTTCTCTGGCTTTTCGCTTCGCTTTGTCCTCTGGCGTTTCAATGACACATGACCGACACTTGCATTGATTGGTGCCACCATAGCGGACGATCTGGTCTTCGGGCTTGATGGTTTGATGGCAGACCACACACACGCCATCGGTGGTTTGCGCGAAGGTTGGTCGAGGTGTTTGCTCTGGGAAGATTTCGCCAGGTCGACGCCATGGTTCAGCCATCACGAAGGCGGGTTTGGTGTTGGCCAATTCGTTGAGATATTCCCACACTGCCGCTGATGCTTTTTCCATGGGCTTGGACAGGTTCACGTCACCGGTGAAGTAACGCAAGACCTCTTGGAGATCCTGCCCGGACTGTTTTGCCATGGTATGCAGGCTGGGTAACACGCTACGACGCAGCCAATTGGTGTAGCGATCCAGTGTTGTTTTCTGGCGTTTGAGTTTCACCAAAACCGGCTTAATGTTATCGAGCAGGTTATCCCACCACTCGGCAATGGGACGCCTATCTAAGGATTTTGAGCCTGTGTTTTCGCGGAAGTCGACCGCACCCAATGCACGAGCGCAAGCATCGAGCTTCCAATCATCCGACTCGATCAAACGCATGCAGACCTGACTTGCGACTTCATCGGAGAACTCGGTTTCCCAGCGTTCCCACTGCCCACGCTCTGCATCGCCCGTTTGGAGTCCCTTGTCATAAATGCGGATGTAACGCCCCGAGCCATTCTTGCCTCGTCTACCGAGTTGGACACTATGACCGCTTGGAGCACCATCTGCTCCATACTCATCGATATAGCCCCATTTGCGAAATCGGCAAAGTTCCCGATCCATGCAAGCCTGATGCACGCGGTCGATCAAGCCCACGGTATCGTCACATCGAAAGTCGACGCTGATGTCCAAACGTGTTGCACGCCCGAAATGCTCAAACACCCATGTCATGATGTCGAGCAGTTTTTCGTTGCCCAGTTGATGGCAGGTATCGCCAGGTAGCTCGATGCAGACTTCACGATACTTGTCGGTGAAGGTGACGAAGGCGCCGCATGCGTACTGGTATCGCTCACGATAACCCCACATGCCCGGTTTGGAGAAGTACATCCCAAGATCATCTTTAAGCTTGTCAGCAATGTCCTGTAGGTAGTTGTATGGCAGAATTAAACGAAGCCAATCTATGCCTATTTCTGCATCGTGTAATTTTGCCCCCCGTATTACAGAGGGGGGGCAGGTCGAATCGGGGACGGTCGACGGCTCATACGAGCCGCCAACCGCCGGGATGCCGGACGGCGAGCGCTCGGCATTCCCGCCGGTTGGGTTGTCGGTGCTGGTTTGTGTGTTAAGATTCATAGCGTTATCTCCACCGTTTGCATGTAGTCGCCAAAACTCGGCATGCAGACGGTTTTTTTATAGGTTGATCAGATGCCTTTGATGGTGAAGTTCTCAGGATCGAGAATGTCGGGGATACGCCCCTTGAACAGCTTGGTTTGAAGGTGACGCAACGACTGCCGCCAGGTCAACGAGTTGGGAATTGCCCATCGGTGACAGTTGGGACGTTGATCTTTAGCATTCTTGGTGCGGCCAATGACTACGCGAATTGGTGGCTTGCCAGGTTGAACCGCAGTTAACACGATTCGATTGTTGAACGCGTGAATTTCACCACCGGGGTAACCGGCATGTTCAAACGAAGCGATCACCAATGGCAGTAAGGCATCTGCAAACTGTCCATCGGTGATCTTGGTCGATTCTGGTTGGTTGGCTTGTATCATGATTTTCTCCTTATGAGTTCAGAGCCATTCTGGTCTAGGCAATGGCGCCTCTGCCCGAGCCCGTCATGGTCGTCACCCTGTCGCTATCGCTCTTTGGGCGAATGACGACCATGACGGTCTCAGGCAGGGCTTGAACGATCCTGCTGGGTATTGGGTTGGTGAATCTCCCGATATGCAGCAAGCGCACGCACAGCGGTGGTGATGGCGTTGCAACGTAAATTTGCCGAAGCATCTCCCGGCAGGTTGTCTAGGACGTGATTGGCTTGTTCCAACGCTTTGCGCGCAACGATAGCTTCCAGTTCATTCATGACTGGTTCTCCATGGGATTGGGTTGTAATTGAATGATTGAGGCGATGGCCTGACGTTGGTCATCGGTCAGATTTGGCCATGCGTCGATGACCGTTTGCAGGTCGATTTGGGTGATTGCACCGGAATTTGCACCGCCTTGTTCAGAATTGGCGGTTTTTCCCGTAAAAACAGGGGGTTGTTCCTGTCCTTCCAGGCCAGCTTAAAACAAAACCTCGCTGTCGGTAGCACCGATGGCGAGGTTTTTTTGTTGATGTCATGATTCGTTTTAAAGAGCAGCATCACCATGGGGAAACTGCCTTGGGAACGCACTAACTCATCACCAAACGCGGCAGCGTCTTGGCTTTGCCCAATCCCAGCAGGCGACTGACCGCCAACTTGCCCGGGCCGGTGAGTAGTAAACCCAGTGCCACCAAGCCCAGGGTCAGTGGGTACTCCATGCCGTTATCACGGGCGGAGAATGCCCCGCCGTGGACTTTGAAGCTGGCGACCATCATCGTGAAGAAAATCATAAACGCTGACGGCCGTGTGAACAGGCCGATGGCAAGCAGAATGCCACCGAAGCACTCAGCACCGCCAGCCAATGCAGCCATGATCTTGGGCATTGGGAATCCCATGCTGTCGAACCCACCGACGGTTTTTTCAAACCCGCCCCCACCAAACCAGCCAAAGAGTTTTTGGGAGCCGTGGAAAAACATGACATAGCCGACGATCAGTCGCTGGATCAATAAACCGAGACTGGCTGCACAGCTTTGGATCTCACATTTAACGGGTGTCACGGGAGTATTCTGGCTCATTATGGTTGATTCCTTGTAAAGAGAATGAGGTGTCTGACTAAAACTGCCAAAGGTTGACCTTTATTCCACCAAACTGGTAAACAATCCGTCAGATTTCACAATTTTGTGATTTGGAAGTCAGACAAATTCATCCTGATCAGCAAGCAACACCAATGCTGACAAACTGGAACATCCAAAATTTCAATCATTTGTATGGCAAAGCAACAATACTTGTTGCAACAACTATTGTTTACTGATAGCATATAGACATGACAACCACAACCGACACAACCAAGACCTCGGCCCCCCGGAATCTCCAGGAGGAGATTGGCAAGAAGCATCCGTTTGACGACATCCGCGAGGAAGTCATGCTCAGCCTGATTCGCACCACGGATCAGTTCACCAGCCAGTTCAAACAGCTCTTTGGTCAACACGGTTTGTCAGACTCCAGCTACAATGTGCTGCGGATTGTTGGGGCCCGAGGCAAGCAAGGCATCCCCAGCCAATCCATCAGCAAGGACATGGTCCATCGTGATCCTGATGTCACCCGACTCATTGATCGATTGGTGAAGTTGGGATTCGTCGAACGCCAACGCTGTGAAGAAGACCGCCGCGTGGTTTATGTAATCATCACCGACAAAGGTACGCAGACACTCAAAACACTGAAAAACCCGGTCAAAAAGCTTCACGAACAACAACTCGGGCATCTCTCCGATGCCAAACTCAAGAAGCTTACCAGGCTGTTGTTTGAAGCCCGCAACCCATGACCTGATCAAGATGATGAATCATTCAAACCAATGCATTGACCAATCACCACAATAACAGGAATAAAAAACAGATGACCAAGGTGGTCATCATAAACAACAGGCCAATACTTGTTACAACAACATTCCTAGTAACACTAAAACACTTTTCAAATGGAGATCAATCATGACAACCACCACCGCCACCAGCGTCCGCATCAACGAACTCAACGCTTACATTGCTGAAGGTAAGATTCTTCAAGCCATGGATGCGTTCTATGCTGACAACGTCATCATGACCGAACCGTACCACACCACCGAAGGCAAAGCAGCCAACATTGAACGTGAAAAACAGTTCCTTGCCAACGTCAAAGAGTGGCATGTGTTTGATGTCAAAGCGACGGCCATTGATGGTAATATCTCACTGTCTGAGCAGCACATGAAATGGACGACCACGGATGGTAACGTGATGGATGTTGAGCAAATTGCTGTCGCCCGATGGGAAAATGGGAAGATCGTTCACGAACGGTTTTACTACAACATGGGTTAAACCGCGCGTAAAAAGCCGTGTCGCTCCTGCTCATGCGGGTTACCTTGTCACTGCAAATTCAAGGCAGCACGTGACCCGGGAGGATCACAGCTTTGATTGAAGCGATGCAACACCGATGGACATCAGGCGCACCCAATGCGCACAAAAAAAGACCGCGAGTTTGAAAGCTCGCGGTCTTTTTGATTTTGTCTATCTTCCAAAACGGTCGCGGATCAGGCGGTCGCTTCGGCTGCCATCTTCTCGGCCTTGGCGCGGGCGTCGTCAAGCGTCCCCACGTACATGAAGGCGGATTCGGGCAGGTCGTCAGCTTCGCCAGCACAGATGCGCTTGAAGCTGTCGATGGTTTCAGTCAATGGCGTGTAAATGCCAGGGAAACCGGTGAACTGTTCAGCCACGAAGAACGGCTGAGACAGGAAGCGTTCCATCTTACGGGCACGCGACACGATGAGTTTATCTTCTTCGGAAAGTTCATCGACACCGAGAATGGCGATGATGTCCTGAAGTGATTTGTAACGCTGCAAGGTCGACTGCACCTGACGGGCAACGGCGTAGTGTTCTTCACCCAGGACACCCGGATCAAGAATACGTGACGTTGATGCCAACGGGTCCACCGCGGGATAAATGCCCTTTTCAGCGATACCACGAGCGAGCACGACGAATGCATCGAGGTGGCTGAAGGTCGTTGCAGGAGCAGGGTCGGTCAAGTCGTCTGCAGGCACGTAAATGGCCTGCACCGAAGTCACAGCACCCTTGTCGGTGGAGGTGATGCGTTCCTGGAGTTCACCCATTTCCGTGGACAGCGTCGGCTGATAACCCACCGCAGAAGGCATACGACCCAGAAGCGCGGAGACTTCCGAACCGGCCTGGGTGAAGCGGAAAATGTTGTCAACGAACAGCAGGGTTTCCTTACCCGACTTATCGCGGAAGTCTTCACACATGGTCAGACCGGTCAACGCAACGCGGAGACGTGCCCCCGGCGGTTCGTTCATCTGACCGAACACCATGGCAACACGATCAAGAACGCGACGTTCGACACCCTGGGCATCCTTGAAGGTCGCTTCCTGCATTTCAAGCCAAAGGTCGTTCCCTTCACGCGTCCGTTCACCGACGCCTGCGAACACGGAGTAACCATCGTGTTCACGCGCGATACGAGCGATCATTTCCTGGATGATGACGGTCTTGCCGACACCTGCACCACCGAAGAGGCCGATCTTGCCACCACGCACAAACGGGCAGAGCAGGTCGACGACCTTGATGCCGGTTTCCAGCACTTCGGTCTTGGGGTTGAGTTCGACGAATTCCGGCGGTTGCTGGTGAATAGCGCGGGTTTCGGTGGCATTGACCGGCCCACGCTTATCGACCGGTTCACCCAGCAGGTTGAACACACGACCGAGCACGCATTCACCCACAGGCACGGAGACGGGTGCACCTGTGTCGGTGACTTCCATGCCCCGCTGCATCCCGTCGGTTGAACCCAGGGCCACTGCACGGACCTGACCACCACCAAGGTGCTGCTGGACTTCACCGGTGAGCGTATGGCTACCGTCTTCCGTCTTAATTTCAATTTTCAGAGCGTTGTAGATTTCCGGAAGACTGTCTTCGGGAAACTGGGCATCGAATGTCGAGCCGATGACCTGAGATACCACACCTGTATTGGCCATGAGAAAGGGCCCTTTCGCTTAATCAACCGCGACCATCGTGGACGTGTTTGAAACTCATTTGAGGCGACCATCGCCTCGCTCCCACCTGAGCGTTCAGGAAGGTAGGATAATGGATCGGATCGAGGCATGCAACGTTTTAGCACACAAAATCAGACCAATCAATCTTTTATAATTCTTTTTCTTGACGTTTAATAATATTTATGGACACTAAGCTAATTAATAGTTTGGAACAACCATCATCTGAAGAGTGAGTATAATTGAGCGCACACTTAGATGTGAATGTTGAATTCATTTTACTTATACAACTTTTGGGGATCTGTCAAATACAAAGATTCTAGTCACACCAACACAGATGCCGATGATTAAATGCAAAGTGCAAATTATGCTGGTTGTGATGATTTTCAGGGTTATACTAGATTAAGTCGCACGTATTGATACGTCTCGGTACATGGTTGCTCCACTTGTTCCCATTATGAATGTTTAGATAGATATGATGGAACAACCAATCTGGGGAAAGGGGGGGTAGAAAATATGAGAACCTGCGACATGGCTAATTCACCTCAAAAGATATATAATGCCGCAGAAGATTCTCTGCCCGACTCGGTCACATTTTTAAGAGAAATGCCTGGCTACATTGGCAATGTTCTCCATTTCAATAAAGAGAATCCCAATAACCCCGTTCAAATAATTGCTTGGTTCGAGGATAAGCCTGATATTCGTATCAATTGGCAAAATATAGATCACCCCACACATGTGTACTTGGATACACCAATAGGCCCGGTGGATGTGGAAATTGTGTACAAATTTGCTGGCATCCCCAACGTGCACAATCATTGACAAGGCAACTATATCAATCGGGATGAACTACTTTCACTGTTGTTTAGATCACTGAAATCAATCCATTATTTCATCTTTACCAATCACACATTCAACATTTAAATCTAATGCCGTCAGGATTTGATCAAGTGGAATAAAGACAGATTTTGTCTCGTAAAGTACAGCGATATGAATACCCAAGGGCATCTTGTTTTGGTGGTGAATTACCAATGCTCCTGAATCGCCGCTTTCTGTATATCTGTTAGCCCAATAAGTGTTCATAATTTTGACTTTAGCCCAAGATGTAATACCCAGGCAAAAATCCGCCGAATGGCCATTGATTCGGGATTGACTAAGTCCGCTTGTTGCGCCAAGAATACTAATATCCTGGTTAATTAAATGTTGTCCTGGTGAGATCAACCGCAAAGGTATATGCGTTGGGTATTGGCAACATGATGGCATTTCTGGAATAGGGCCGACCAATGCGACATCGATAAATTCACGATCTTGCTGTGGTGTGGGTAAATAATGAATCGGCCCCAACGGTTTCCAGCATTTTTGAGAATGATCAAAATATGATGCAAGGCTGGATGTTTTATTCCGGTCATCAGATAAAAAAGTATGTGAACAAGTCAAAACATATTTGCTGTTGGGATCGCTTCGAGGTGATACAATTGCTGCAGCAGTACCCCATGCTGCTGTTTTATTGCCATAACATTGTGCACCTATTGCGTACTGGGGAAAAGCTGGATGATTCCCGGAATTGAACACTGCTGATAGCTGCAGAGTTTGATGTCTCGCCTTTCTCTGTTCGATTTGGAAGTGCGCACGCAAAATGGTCCCAGTTTGAATAGTTGACGCGCACGCAAAAGAGGCCCACCCAGCAGGCCGACTCGAGA
>PAIY01000163.1 GCA_002704825.1 Phycisphaeraceae bacterium | reverse complement strand
CGACATTATATGGTTTACCCCGACTTCCTCACGGAGTCGGGGGCGTCGTCACCGACGCGAGAAAAAGACGAAAGAGAGGAGTACTGTTCTGCCTTATCCACATTGACAGTTTTCTTTCATTCATGTTTTCATTATTCAGGACCTGTTCGTTACATCTCTTTGAACATTTATTTCACACCCGATTTTCAAACACATTGTGCCTGAAGGTCGGGTGCTTGTTGTTTGAAGTTTTTGAAAGGATCACGGTTATGAATCAATCGAATGGAAACACGCAGCCGAAGTTCAACCTTGGTGCGCTTGTTGCAACACCAGGGGCATTGAATGCACTTGAAGAATCAGGCGAAACGCCTCTACTTTTCCTCAAACGCCATGTCACTGGTGACTGGGGTGATCTTTGTGCTGAAGACAGAAAAGCAAATGACAATGCCATTGCCCATGAGGGCGATCTGGAAAAACAGATGCGTGTGTTCTCTACATACAAGACAAAGAATGAAGTCAAGATTTGGATCATCACTGAGTATGACCGCAGTGTGACCACCATTTTATTGCCATCTGAATATTGATAACGGAAGGAGTCATTGAATGGCATGGGTAAATTTTGCAGAACTGCGTAAAAGAATCAGTATTCAACAGATTATTGATCACTATGGTATTGAACTGCGGGGATCAGGTGATCAACGCAAAGGTAAATGTCCGCTTGCAACATGCAAGGGGCGAAAGGATCGAACACTGTCAGTGAATCTCAAAAAAGGACTGTGGAAGTGCTGGAAGTGTAAAGCACATGGAGAAATCATTGCTCTTGTCGCCCACATGGAAGGACTTGATCCACAGAACAATCAAGAATTTCGTGAAGCAGCCCTGATCCTGCAAGAGCGGTATGGTGTTGAGACGGAAGATCCAAGACAAAACCAAAAGCGGAGTCGTCACAAAAGACGACGCGTTCAAACACCAGATGCAGCAGACGGACAGAAGCGGAAACGTCTGATCAATCCCCCGCTTGATTTTGAATTGAAGGACTTAGATCAGGAACATCGGTCACTCGATTCATTAAGGATATCTCGTGAGACCATTGAAGAATTTGGTATCGGCTACTGCGCCAGACGTGGCATGTTCCAAAACAGAATCGCTATTCCGATACATAATGAATCAGGTGACTTGGTAGCGTACTGTGGTCGGATTACAGACGATTCAGAAACCAGCTCGCACAATCCACTCTACCTTTTCCCTGACATGGAACGGGTGAGAAAGCATGACAATGCCTTGATTGTGTTTGACCGGTCGAAACTGGTGTATAACGCACACCGCATTGATTCACCTGTAGATGAGCTCATTGTGGTAGAAGACATCCGACTTGTCTGGCTTCTTTATGAAATGGGTAAGGAAAATACAGTTGCTTTGCTTGATCCCTCTGCCAAAAAACAGGCATCAATTATTTCTTCACTCGTACATGAACAAGGCTTAATCTGGTTTCTGTCAGGAACCGATGCCCCATCGGAAATGCTCGGGCACCTTTCGATGAATCGAGCTGTCCGATCACTTGTGGTCTACAATGACCATTCTATTGAAAAACATGTCAAAGAGATATTGTGATAATAGGCAGTCCTTTTGGGCTGCCTATTTTTTATCGCAATTATCTGGAAACAAACGTGAATTAATCAAGCCTCTTTTCTTGTTCCGAGTTTCCTTTATCTCATATGGTGTAATCCAAATGTCACCCAATACATTCGCAGTCACATCGTCAATGCTGGCAAACCAACACTGTTTCAAAACCGGTGGTTCGATATCGAGCAAGCTGGCCGCAAGATTGTCTCGCCGTTCTTTGGTCCGACAGACAAACAATACGCGGAATGGTGCTGACTCGGGTGGGCTTGATTTTCGGTGTTTCCGTGATGCGAATCGGCCTGATTTGTAATAGCTTCGGTAAGCAATAGCTTTTTCCTGTATGACCCTATGGGACTGTGTTGATTGATCGATCTCTAAGAAAAAATGGGTGTCTGTTGAATCATTTGATATATGGATATACGCATCAGGTCGAAGACACTTCTCCCGTTCCAAATATGTAGTGGAATAATTGGGTAGATGTGTTTCTAAGGTTTTGAAGGAAACAAGATGAAGATTGTCCACACCTTGCATCTGAGAGACGAAGGCAACTTTTGTGTCCACGAGAGCTAATTCATGCAGTAGAAGTGAATCACTGATTCTGTTATGGCGCTCTACATTTTTCCATGTGATATCGACCACCATCCTTTCTGAAAGACAATTGAATCCTGAACGTTTGATCTGCAATATCGCGGGTTGCGTAATACTTCGTTTTCGTGTCTGGGTAATCAATCCTGCTGACTTGAGCAAACCAATACGTTTGTATGCAGCAGGTAGCTTTGAATCGAAAAACATATGGGCAAGATGATTTGTGGTCACTACCCGAGATTCAACAAGTTCATTCAGGATCAATAAATCTCTGGTTTGAATACTGATTCGGTTTCCTGAATCTGAACGTGCCATGCTTTGCAAAGTCTACCACACCCACTTATCCACACGTCTTTGAAAACGCATTGAAGTTATAATGCATGGGTCCGAATGCATGCCATATCGAATTCGGACATCCAATCGAGCCTCTATTACCCTGACAGCTCGTCAATGTGTAACGTTTGCTGTTTGATTCAGGTCGCATTTTTCAAAGAAGGGATGCTCCGCCTGAATATTGCACAAAGCGATGGAGTAGAGGTTGGCTTGGCATGTGTGATGAACGCTTTACGTACATTGGCAATCGACAAGTTTGGGGAAAGGACAATGAGCCTTTTGGGATTTTTGAACACGACCGTGCTTTTCACATGCATATCATTGGCAAGACTGGAACGGGAAAAAGTACCTTACTCCGGAACATGATGATTCAAGACATCCACAATGGATACGGAGTTGCCTTAATAGACCCACATGGTGATTTGGCTGATGAACTCCTGGATCACATTCCTCCGCATCGGTTCGATGATGTGGTGTATTTCAATCCTGCGGATGTTGAATATCCAATCGGGCTGAATCTGCTTGAAGATGTTCCGATAGATGAACGGCATCTTGTAGCATCCGGTATCGTCTGTTCATTCAAAAGTATCTGGCGCGATTCTTGGGGCGTTAGGATGGAATACATCCTGTACGCAACCGTTGCATCCCTACTTGATTGCCAGAACACCTCAATTCTGGGAATTCAACGAATGCTCACAGATTCCCAATACCGTGCATGGGTTGTGAAGCAAGTTAAAGATCCCCGTATCAGATCATTCTGGGTTGATGAATTTGCCAAATACGACGAACGATTCATGCGGGAAGCTGTTGCACCGATTCAAAACAAAGTGGGTCAGTTACTCGTGGCCGCTCCCATCCGAAACACTTTCGGCCAGATACGGAGCGGTTTTAATCCAAGATTCATGATGGACGATAGTCGGATATTGATTGCAAGCCTAGCGAAAGGAAAATTAGGTGAGGATAAAGCAAATCTGCTTGGTGCATTGCTTGTGACGCAATTCCAGCTTGCAGCAATGGCACGAGCAAATATGCCAGAATCAGAGCGTCGGATGTTTTACCTGTACATCGACGAGTTTTCAAACTTCACAACAGATTCGTTTGCATCTATCCTATCTGAAGCTCGCAAGTACAGGTTGTCACTTGTGTTGAGTCACCAATACTCGGGACAAGTAAGTGACCAAATTCACGATGCAATTTATGGAAACGTTGGAACACATGTTGCTTTTCGTGTTAGTTCAAAAGATGCGGAGCTGCTTGCTCAAGATTTTGGAGAAGAATTCCGATCATCACATTTCACTGATCTGAGCAATCATGAGGCGTATATCAAAAAGCTTTCTGACGGGGAGCAGATTCAGCCTTTTAAGGGAAAGACGTTTCCACCACTGGAAGTACCGCATAATAAAAAAGAAAAGCTTATACAGCTTTCGAGGAAGAAGTATGGGGTGTCTCGTAAAACTGTTGAAGATCGCGTATGTCGATGGTCTACAATCCTACCTACCTGAGTTTCGTTTAAGCCAAGTCAAAAGCGGCCTCCATCCGACGTGGAAGTTATCAGACAACCCACATTGGCAAGAAGGCCACCGATGGATTTTACCGCACTATTCGTAGACGTGGATGATTTTTGACAGACCTTATCTCATCGAGGATTCGACGCGTTCGCAACGACGTGCGATGAAGTTGAGTGTCAGCGAAATCATGGTCATTGCCATCGTGGTCCAAACAAGCAATTATCGCACTTTCAAGCACTTTTACAGCTATCTACAACGCCTTCAGCGACATGATTTTCCCAACCTCATCAACTACCCGCGATTCGTCAGATGCTTGGCGCGCGTGACCATGCCGCTGTTTACTTACCTCGTATCGACTTGCCCTGGCCCCGTCACCGGCATCAGTTTTATCGACTCGACAGCGATCAAAATTTCTGGCAATAAACGGATCAATCGGCACCGTGTCCTCGACGGCATCGTAGCACGTGGCCAATCGACAATGGGCTGGTTTTATGGCTTTAAATGACATCTGGCCATCAACGACTGCGGCGCTTGATTGGCTTTCACACCCACGCCCGGCAACGTTGATGACCGGCAGTCTGTCCAAACAATGAGACAAAAATATCACAGTCTAACTTTTCGGCGACAAAGGCTACATCAGCAAAAATCTCTTCGATCAACTCTATGCACGCAGTTTGAAAACAATCACAAATGTCCGGAAAAACATGGCCAATAAATTCATGGACATGCAGGATAAGATCCTGCTGCTTAAGCGTTTGCTGATCGAAACGATCAACGACCAGCTCGAGAAAGTGTGCCAGATCGAACACACGCGCACAGCAGCCCAAACAATTTTCTGGTCCATTTGCTCGCAAGCTTAATCGCATATACCAGACTACTCAAAAAGCCATCGCTCAATCTCAACCCAAACGACACGCAAATCCCACGAACAAGCAAGCCGCAAACGAAACTCAGGTTATTAGGAAGTTGGAACAATACCCCCATGAAAGCTTTTAATTTGTAATCTGATAATTACTGAACGGACGATCGTCTTCGGTTAAAATTAAGAATGCTTGACATATCGGACATTTTTGTCTATATACAATATTACTGTCAGTCAAATTGAAAATTCTCTTATAGACGTCATGTCGAGATCGACATTGAAACTACAGCAATTCCAAGGGGGCGCGTATGGCACTCATCCAGCCTGCTATAATAGGAAACTGCAAGATTCATCTTATGAATCTCTCCAAGCACTGTATGTATAAAATGATACAGCGAAAGGAGGTCAATTATGGCTCATGTAGATAAGCAGATGATATCCTTCTTTGTGACGACTAACTGTAATCTTGATTGTGTCTACTGTTACACAAACAAGAAGGATGGGACACATAAGAATCAGACCTTGGATTTTGATTTTGCAAAAGCTGCGATTGATGACTATTTTGGAACGTCATACGCAAAACACATAAGGTTTCAAGGTGCTGGCGAACCCACAACAAATATAGATTTGGTCAAGAAGATACTTACCTATGCCAAATCACTCACACACGAAGAAGTAACATCTGAAATTCAGACAAATGCTTGCTTCTCAATTGATGTGGCTAAATGGATTGCCAAAAACATCGACAATATATGGGCCTCATGCGATGGGTTACCCTCAATTCAGAACCACAATAGGCCCTTCCTTAGTGGCGGCGGCTCATCCGATGTGTTTGAAAGAAACATCAAATACTTAGTAACTAACGCAAAAAAAATGGTTGGCATAAGATGCACTATCACTGGAGCAAATGTGAATATCCAGAAAGAGTGCATTGACTACTATCACTCACTTGGTATTAAGTATGTATGGGTCGATCCTATTTTTCCCAAAGTAGGAGAACTGGAAGGCGAAAACACACTGGACTTGATGGTTTTTGCAAAGGAATTTCTTGATGCGGTTAAACATGCAGAATCTTTAGGAATCGAGTATGGAAGTATACTAACTTGCAATTTTGACCGTTCATGTAATTATGCATGTAGAGCCTGTTTGCCTGTGCCACACGTTACAACCGACGGCTACATTTCTGCGTGCGACATGGCTCTCTATGGCAATGACAAAGATCACATGAATTTGTTCTACTACGGGCGATGGAATCGAGACTCAAAAACTATTGAATATGATAGTGAAAAAATCACTTATCTACGATCTAGGACAGTTGCCAATATAAAGCATTGCAATAGCTGCCCCGCAAAGCACAACTGCTGTGGGTACTGCCCCGGTGAAGTTCTAAACGAAACACATGACTACTTCGGGCGAAAAAGGCAAGTCTGCCCAGCCATTCGATGGCTGTTTACTAATATGACTAACAAACAAAAAAAATATACCTACACACATCCATGAATAAGGATATCACAGTGAACAAAACATATGTTGTAAATGGTGCCGCACATCCCGGTTTTGGTGAAATAACTACTCGTCAGTTGATAACTGCCGGACACAAAGTAATCGGCTTGTTTGGAAAAGACGACTCCGACAATGCAGAAGCACTCACAAAAGAGTTTCCGAATTCTTATCTGGAAATGCTCAATATCGATGTAACCGACCTAGTTGAACTAAAGCAGAAACTTAAAAAGATTAATGGTAATGTAGATGGTTTTGTCAATGCAGAGTTTATGTTTGACATGGAGAATCTCGACGACTTTGACTTCACACTCTCTCAAAAACTATTCACTTCCAACTTCTACGTTCCTTTAATGATAGCTACTGAACTGAAAAAAAAGATGAACAAAGATTCGGCGATCGTCATCGTTACAAGTACCGAATCAGAACGCGGTTCGTTCGGCGGTGTAACCTATGCAGCAAGCAAGGCCGCGATGCATAATCTGATTAAATCTCTCGCCTGTAACTGGGGCAAAGATCAAATTCGTGTAAACGCAATTGCTGCAGGCTGGATAGGTGGCGAAATGGATACAGATGGGCCATTTGAGGTGTCTATGAAAATTACTCCTTTGGGCCGCTTAGGGCGTGCCACGGAAGTTGCCGACGCGGTAGAATTTCTACTTTCTGACAAATCAAGCTTCGTGAATGCAACCGTTCTTTTCCTTGATGGCGGTTATCTGTGTGTCGATGACATTGCCAAGTACGAGTACGAGAGTAGTAAATGAAAACAAATAGCGAAAATGGACAAGCCGCTACACAGTGGCGGCAGTCAGATACGATAATTGTCGTCGTCCAACTCATCCTACCAGTAGTTGCCATACTTGTTGTTCAATTCTACCCTAGTTCAACCAATTGGAACTCAGATGTAAAACTATCTATAATTGCGCTTGGACTTATTGCACCTATTATCATCCAACAGGTAGCTAATAGTGTTGCACAAAACACAAATGTGACAGCGGCTGCAAGAATCGAGAATCGCTTGGAAGAGTTAGATGAAAAAATATCACACGTCAACCCTATGCTCGAGCGTGCATTCCTGTCCGCTAACGATAAAATAGTCCGGTTCGCGCTTCGGCGAGCAGGAGAGGTCAATACGCTCATTAAGTACGCTATTGATAACCAGCGATCAGGCAATTTAAAGCCACGCGAATACTATGAAGAACTTGATTACTTAGCGCACCTTATCATTCGTGATAGAACAATAAAGAAAGAAGATTTTACAGGTGAAATATGGGCAATGACTAGCTTTGCGCCCGACGAATGGATTAACGATGATGGCTATGAGGGTCTTTGGATTGACACCCTCCAATCAATGGTAGACACTGGTATAAGAACAAAAAGGATTTGCATTGTCCCATCAGATTTAATCGATTTGATTGGTAGCGAATCGTTTTCTGTTCCCAAAGATATGCCTCAGTTTCCTGGTTTTATAAAACTTCTTCAGGATTACTATGGTACTGGAAATAAAAAGGAAGCTGCTCAGCATTATATCATCAGAGATACAACCAATACAGATTTGACGCGGACAGCAGGATTTTTTGCGATTAGATTATCAAATGGTGAAATGCATATCTTGACAGGAGAAACTATTGACAAGTATGGCTCTATCACAGCTGAAGCTTTGTTTGATGAGAACAAAATAAGACAATTCAGCGATCTCTGTCATAAGTTTATGACAGAGAAATATGCTATTGAGAATGTTATTAAGGATGTAGCCAAGCCGAATGGATTCGGCGACTACCTTTTAGCCAATGGTGTTAATCTTGTATGATTGAGCTTGAAATCTTCCAAGACATAAACGACATCATTGTAAACATTCGTCGTGAGGTGTTTGTAATCGAACAGAATATTTCCGAGAAAGATGAGTTTGAAGGTGGTGAAGATACCTTTACGCACTTCTGCCTCTTTAAGGACAGATCACTCGCTGGATATATCCGAATAGCTGTAGACGATAGAATCCTCCATATTGGACGGGTTGCTGTGAAGAAAAATTTCAGAAAACAGGGACTTGGAAGCTTGCTGATGAAGACAGTTGAGGATTATGGGGTAAGTAAAGGATGCGATTCCTTCATACTTCATGCTCAACTGAAAGCAAAGAATTTCTACCAAAAACTTGGATATATCACGTCAGGCGATGAATTCATAGAGGCAGGAATCGTCCACATTGTGATGACAAAAGATATATTGAAGGACCGGAACAAATCCAGATGCAGCATGTAGCCGAAGCGATTCAGTACCGTTTGCAGACTCTGACGATGACGAAACAGACACAGGCAGTTGAATTGTCTGCAACGCAGTCGGCTTGAGTGATGACGCCTCGGTCGCCTCCATCGCCTGGAGCTTGACGAACCGCCCCGGCTCGGTCGTCTGCGGTTGAGCCAGTCGCTTGCGCCACAGATAAAAGCTAGCCGTGGCAATCTGGTACTGCTGACAGAAAGCGGT
>PAIY01000162.1 GCA_002704825.1 Phycisphaeraceae bacterium | reverse complement strand
TGAAGTTGTCTATCCCGAAAAAGAACCTTTTCAAAATCAGGTAGAGCCCCTTTATGATCAATTTAGGAATGATCCTGTAATGAGTGATCTGATTAAACAAATTCAAGAATTATGAAAGCATTGAGATCCAGGATTGATCGCATACTCGAAGTTGTTTTATCTTCCTTGATGGGACTTATGGTGATCAATGTCCTATGGCAGGTTTTTTCGAGATATGTACTGTCTCAACCAAGCAGCTTTACCGACGAACTTGCCAGGTATTTGTTGATTTGGATCGGACTTTTAGGAGCATCCTATGCATCCGGGAAGGGACTTCATCTGGCAATGAGTCTCTTTCATGATAAATTCAAGGGAAAAGGAAGGCTAAGGATGGATATGGGATTGGAGGCTTTGGTAATCATCTTTGCTTTAACTGTTTTAGTGATCGGAGGCGGAAGGTTGGTTTACCTTACTTTTTACCTGGGTCAGATTAGTTCTGCCTTAGGGCTTCCGTTGGGTTTTGTTTACATAATTATTCCAATCAGTGGGTTCTTTTTTATCTTTTATTCTGTTGATAATATTCTAAGTATTAAAAAGTCTGAGAATGATGGTTAACAGGATCCCTAAACAATAAATCTGATGAAAAACCACCCCTCACGCAACGAAGTAAGATTAGTTTTATGTTTTTTATTAATGTGGATACAGGGAGCCTCATTTGCTCAGGTAAACCCATCTGATATCCCTAGATTGGAAAACCCGGTTTCTGTCCAATATTTAAAGAAAAAACTTCCAAAAACAGGCCCTAAGTTAGTTTTGGATGCAAAGACAGCGCGTGTTCTCAGGAGTAAATTAAAGTCAGATCCTGTTGTTAAGAATGTTTATGAGGCGATCCGCCTAAATGCTCGGGAAATTTTGGATGATCCATTACTCGAGAGAATTATTCCCGGTAGACGGTTGCTTGGGGTCTCCCGAAAGATGCTTTATCGGATGAACATGTTGGGAATGGTTTACTTTATTGATCAAGATCCCGGGATATTGGATAGAATCAATGAAGAAGTAATCGCAGTATGTGATTTTATTGATTGGAATCCATCACATTTTCTGGATGTAGGTGAAATGTCATTAGCAGTGGCTATTGCAATTGATTGGACTGATGGAGATTTGCCAGCATCCACCATAGAATTGGCCAAAGCCGCCTTAATCGAAAAAGGGATTAAACCTAGCTTTGAAAATGAAGATAATGCCTGGTGGGTAGACGCAAACAATAATTGGAATCAGGTTTGTCATGCAGGGTTGGTAGCTGCCGCAATTGTTACTGCTGATAAAGATATGAAACTGGCTGCTGATGTGATAGGGAGGGCATTAGATCATATGCCAATGGCATTGGCTGAATATATGCCGGATGGTGTGTATCCCGAAGGTCCAATGTATTGGGGATATGGAACAAGTTTCACTTTAGTTGCAGCTTCCATTTTGGAAAGTGCATTTGGGACAGATTTTGGAATTGAATCTTTTCCAGGATTCAAAGCATCTGCCATGTTTAAATTATTATCATCTTCTCCTTATACAGGTAAATCTTTTAATTTTTCGGATTCTGGAGAAGGAGGAGGGCAAAGCAATGGTGATTTTAACTTGGCCTGGTTTGCAATGAAAACAGGCAATAGCGCATATTTTGAAAGAGAAAAATTTCTAAATCCTCCTGAATCAATGCAAATGAGCAGGCTGTCGGGTCTGGGGCTGGCTTGGCTCTCAAAATATAAGGAAAAGGAGGAGCAGGAAATGCCAAAGACATGGATGGGGAAAGGGCCCAATCCGGTAGCGTTCATATCTGGTGGGCAGAATGACCCCAACCAGTTTTATTTTGCTTGTAAAGGAGGAAGAGGTTCGGTGAATCATGGTAACATGGATGCCGGGACGTTTATTTTTGAATTGAAGGGCATTCGTTGGGTAGTGGATCCTGGAAATCAGCCCTATGCAGACCTTGAAAAGGTAGGGTTTGATTTATGGTCATCTTGCCAGGAGTGCGAAAGGTGGAGTTTACTAACAAAGAATAATTTTGGACATAGCACCTTATCTGTAAATAACAAAAGGCATCAGGTGGATGGTTACGTACCAATTATTGAGTTTAATAATGAACCCGTGCCTGAAGTTGTACTTGATATGACACCTGCATTTTCCAATGATTTGAAGGACGTCAAACGAACATTTATTAAAGATAGTCCTTCATCACTTGTAATAGAGGACTTTATTAGTCGTAACGATCAAACAGATCAGGTGGTCTGGCAGCTCATTACCCAGGCCGAAATTGAGATCATAAAAGGGGGAGCCATCTTAAAGCAAGATGGTGAGCAATTAAGAATAGAGCAACTTTCGCATCCGAACCTGACTATTTCAGTTATTTCCCTGGATCCACCTCCATTGGCATTGGATAAAAAAATTGATCAGTTAAAAAGAATTGAATTAAGAATCCCTGCTTATACTTTTGAGTCAGCAGAAGAGCTTATCAGAGTCAGACTTTCCGGGGACGAATAACAATAAATATAGAAATGGAATCGATTGAAATATTAATATTAGTTGCTTCTTTTATCACATTGCTTCTCATTGGGTTGCCTGTGGCCCATTGTATTGGGATATCTTCTCTGATTACCTTATTGGTCAGTATGGATCCAATCATTGCTATGACAACCATGGCACAGCGAATGGCGACAGGATTAGATAGTTTTTCTCTACTGGCTATTCCATTTTTTATTGTGGCTGGACAATTTATGAATCATGGGGGAATTGCCAATAAACTAGTCAATTTTGCTAAATCCATTATAGGGATGCTTCCGGGAGGATTAGCTTATGTGAATATTGTAGCCTGCATGCTTTTTGGAGCAGTTTCAGGTTCAGCAGCGGCAGCGGCTTCTGCCATGGGAAGTTTTATGGGACCCAAGATGAAGGAAGAAGGGTATGATCCCGAATTTAGTGCTGCGGTCAATATCACCTCTTCTACAACAGGCCTTCTGATACCTCCAAGTAATGTACTTATTGTTTATTCACTGGCAAGTGGTGGGGTGTCGATAGCAGCTTTGTTTTTGGCAGGATACCTTCCTGGGATCCTTATGGGATTGGCCTTGATTTTCATTGCAGGATATTTTGCTTTCAGGAAAAAATATTCGGTAGGGGAGCGCACTTCTCTAAAAAACATGTTTCTCACATTTATTGATGCCATTCCAAGCTTGTTCTTACTAATTCTGATTATTGGAGGTATCGTTGGAGGGATATTCACAGCCACAGAAGCCTCTGCTGTAGCAGTACTTTATACCTTTATTCTTACCGTTTTTATTTATAAAGAAATCAAGCTAAAGGATGTTCCAAAGATTTTGTTGAATTCTTCAAATACTACCTCTATAGTTACTTTGTTGATTGCAACTTCGATGGGGATGTCCTGGGTGATGTCTTTTGAGGATATCCCACAAGCAGTCAGCAGCGGACTTCTATCGATTAGTGATAATGGAATCATTATCCTACTGATGATCAATTTGATTCTTCTTTTTGTGGGAATATTTATGGATATGACACCGGCCGTGTTGATTTTCACACCGATATTCCTTCCGATTGTGACAACCCTGGGAATTGATCCCATTCACTTTGGGATTATCATGGTCATGAATCTTTGTATTGGACTATGCACACCACCAGTAGGATCAGTCCTATTTATTGGGTGTAGTGTTGCTGGACTACCTATTCAAAAGGTTATTAAACCTCTGGTCCCAATGTTTATAGGAATGATCCTTGTGCTGATGTTGGTTACCTATATTCCATGGATTACCATGGCGGTTCCGCAATTTTTCGGGTTCTAAATCTTATCTGATTTCTAATTCATTGGCACTTGGAAGTTTTGGAAAGGTGTTGTGAGGTTCCCTTTGATACCAAAATGCAACAGAGGCGATGTCATCTTGTAATGGCATGTACCTGCTTCCACTTCTCCATCCCAGTGCCTGTATGGTTACTTTGAGATCTTTCTCAAAGCGGATAGGGTCTGTAATGTGCCATCTGTACATTCCAAACCTTGTCTGAGATTTTTTGATCACATTGTCATCAGGATAAATAACATGAAATCCAGCGTAAGGTGTCGTGTAATCTATATATCGGCGGCCTTCTTCTGTGTCCGAAACAAATCCATATGATCCACAGAAATAGTCTTCGGTTCCAGTTCCACAAATGGTAGGAAATTTACTATCACCATCCATATAAAACTTGATTTCGCCTTCTCCCCACCAGCCATTATTGTTTGATTGCCAGGCCATGTAGGTTCCTACATAGTGGCCTTTTCCTTTTATACCATCTACAATAGTGTAAACTTCTTTGTATGGAACAGGGTTTGTGCGGCGAAATTGCGCATGGAAGTAAGCAGCATCATCAGCTATTTCTGTAAGTGTGTAATCAATTTGGTAGAAAAGTCTCATTCTTTCCCTGTCCAGATTGGTCATGGTTATCTTGCAACTTTTCCTGAACGGCATGATCCAATAACAGTTGAAAGCACTTCCTGGATTGACACATACTGGCAGTGAAGAAATTTGCTTGTACTCATATGCTGCAGCAAAGAAGTCACCAACCGGAACTTCTACAGAGGGAGTCTTTTCGCCATCATAGTAAATCCTGATGATGGAATGTCGCCAACTACCGGCAGGAGTCATCCAAATGTGTTGAATGGCACCGGGGCCTTTAATATCAGCAATCACATAGGTTGAATCCGGTTGTACAAAAATGTATGGATTTACCTTCCATCCCTGACCTAATTCTTTTGCTTTCCATCCAGCTATTCCTTCTTCAATTGTAGCCATTCCACCCTTGCCTTTTTCTCCTGTAAAGTTTTCAGGGCTAATAGAGCGTGTTTTAGCATCGGATAATCTGGTAAGATCGTTTAATCCCGATGTTAGTCCGTTAAAGCTTGATTGACTAAAAGTTAGAAATACGCATTGCATTAAAATGATAAATCCGACATGTCTTTTCATTATAAGTAATTTTTATTGATTTGATAAATAATAAGACTTTTTTGCTAATTCGATTTAGCATGCAATTTAGTAAAACTGCAAGTCATGAAGAAGCTAAATGAGTGATTGGATTTGATTAATTTCAATTGATTAAATTCACCAAAAAAGATTCTGAAATTAATGCAAAGGTATTTGCTACTCCTAATTATTAGCTGTATTTCTACTTCTCTTGTCGGCCAAGAACTGATTGATAAGATTAATCCTGGACTGATAAAAGAAAGGTGGGAAGCGCAATGGATCCAACATCCTACTGAAAGTGCCACTGACTACGGGGTCTTCCATTTCAGAAAATCATTTGATCTTAGAGAAGTTCCCAAAGAATTCATTATCAATGTCTCTGCAGACAATAGATATCGCTTGTATGTCAATGGGGAAGAAGTTGGTTTTGGGCCAGCTAGAGGAGATTATCTACATTGGTATTTTGAGACCTATGATATTTCCAAAAATCTTAGAGAAGGAAAAAATGTCATCGCAGCTTTGGTATGGAACATGGGTGATCAAAAGCCTCTTGCCCAGATGAGTTATCAGACTGCATTTATCTTACAGGGAAATAGTGATAAAGAGTCAGCTGTAAATACCAATTCCACATGGAGAGTTATCAAAAGCAAGGCCTATCGACCGATCGAAGTTGACTTTGCAATGGCCAGGGGATACTACGCTGCAGGAGGAATGGATCGTGTGGATGGAGCCCTTTATCCCTGGGGCTGGACGGAGGTTGAGTATAAGGATTCAAATTGGTTGGAATCCGGAAATATTGGTTATGGTGGTCAAGGTGCGCCTTATGGATATGATCGGTACACAGCCACAAGTGCCTGGCAATTGATACCGAGAGATATCCCGATGATGGAAACCAGGGTTGAGCGAATAACCGAAATTGTAAGGACAAATCAGAAATCCATAGACAATGCTTTTTTAAAAGGAGAGGGGGAGTTGGTGGTTAAACCCAACCAACAAACCAATTTATTATTGGATTTGAGATATCTGACAACAGCTTTTCCGACGCTCATTACAGAAGGAGGAAGGGATAGTGAAATAAGAATCACCTATGCAGAGGCTTTGTATGGAGAAGATTGGAAAGGCAATAGAAATAAGATTGATGGAAAGGAGATAATAGGACTTTATGATCAATTTTTCCCTGGCGGAGGTTCCAATGAATCTTTTAAGTCGCTTTGGACAAGAACATTTAGATATGTTGAGCTGGAAATTACAACGAAGGAGGAGCCACTGACAATCTCTGACTTCTATGGAACCTATTCAGCTTACCCATTTAAGGAAAATGCTGTCTTTAATACAGATAACCCTGTGCTTTCTCAAATATGGGATGTTGGTTGGAGGACAGCAAGACTTTGTGCGATGGAAACCTATATGGATTGTCCTTACTATGAACAATTACAATATATTGGTGATACAAGAATTCAGGCGTTGATATCACTCTATGTATCCGGTGATGATCGTTTAATGAAAAAAGCAATCCGGCAATTTGATCAATCACGTTTTTTTGAAGGCCTGACAATGAGCAGGCATCCGACTTCTATTCCACAGGTTTCACCTCCCTATTCACTCATTCAGGTACTGATGGTACATGACTTTATGATGTATAAAGGTGACCGGGAATTTATCCGAGAAATGATGCCTGGAGTAGAGACTATTCTGGGCTGGTTTGAAAGAAAAGTGGATTCCACAGGATTAACAGGTATGCTAAATTGGGTGAACTATATGGATGCTGCTGAAGGATTTAAATCAGGCACTCCTCCATATCAACATGAAGGGCATTCGGCTCAAATTAGTTTGCTATATGCTTATGCAGCAAAACATGCAGCAGAACTTTTTGAATACATCGGTGACCATCAGAAGCATAAAAAATATATGAATGACTATCAATCATTGGTTGGGCAGGTTTATGGTCAATGTTACGATGAAAAAAAAAGGCTGTTTGCTGAAACCCCTGCTAGACAATACTTTACCCAGCATACAAATATTCTAGCCATTTTAACTGATGCAATCTCTGTTGAGGAGCAACCTCTTTTAATGGAGAAAATACTGGATGATCCATCTCTGACTAAAGTTGAAATCTACTTTCAGTTTTACCTTTTTGAAGCATTGAGAAAGACTGGAATGGCCGATAAGTATGTCGGCCTATTGGATGATTGGTATATCATGTTGGACAAAGGGCTTACCACATTTGCTGAGCATAGAGACAACGCAAGGTCAGATTGTCATGCATGGAGTGCTCATCCCATGCATGGGTTTTTAGCAACAGTAAGCGGTATTCGTTCCACGGCTCCCGGTTTTAAGACCATAGAAATAGCCCCGTCTTTTGGTGACCTTTCTACCATGAAATCATCAATACCCCATCCTTTAGGAGAAATAAAATTGAACCTTAGCAGAAACGGCGATAAGGTGAAAGGAACCATTGATATTCCTCCACAAACTGAGGCTGTATTTAAGTGGAATGGTAAAGAATTAATCCTTAGTGCCGGTGTACAAACTATTCATGCTAAATAGGCATGAGTCAGTATTGGTCATCAAACCCTAAAATAGGTTTTCTATTCATCCATTTTCCTCTCGTAAAGTCAGGAAAAGGTACCGACTCACTTCCATTGGCGATGGATTGCTCGGAAAGGCATGTTACAGCTGCCCAGGATGCATGATCATACACATCCAATGGAGTAGGCTCATTTCGTTTAAGGGATTCAATAAATGCATTTAAGACGAAAAAGTCCATTCCTCCGTGGCCTGCTCCACTTGCTTCCTTTTCAAAACGTTTCCATAGTGGGTGATCATATTTCTTCATGTACGCCTCATCACTTTCCCAGGTGTGTTCTTCAGGGCTTTTACCTTCAATATAGATGCTGTCATTGATGTCCATCCAAATACCTTTGGTTCCCTGAACCCTAAAGCCAAGAGAGTAAGGCCTTGGTAAGTTGGTGTCATGAGTGAGTAATATGGATTCACCATTTGCGCATTTAATGTTGGTAGTTACAATATCACCAAGCTTAAAATCGACTTTCGCATTTGGATGGTCCGGACCTCCACTTGGGTGATTCACAATATAATCATGTAATCCCCTAGCATTTGATGCCATGGAGGTGAGGTAATCAAATTTATTGCCTCTTGTATTATTAACGAAGGCTGCCATTGGCCCTAAGCCATGAGTAGGATACAGATCACCATTTCTATTTACCGAATGCCCTGTTCTCCATTTTGCTTCGCTATACCCTTTTTCTCCAAATTCAACACCACCACCGTAGAGTTGTTTTCCATTGTTGAATTTCACATGTCTTAGATCATGTTGATACCCACCCTGGAGGTGAACAATCTCTCCGAATAAATCCTGACGAGCCATGTTTAGGACTGCTAGTACATCTCGTCTATACATGACATTTTCCATTACCATAAAGGGAGTACCTGTTTCTTCGTAGGTATTTACCAAAGACCAGCATTCTTCAATATCAAAGGCGCCTGCTACTTCACAACCTACGGCTTTGCGTGCCTTCATCGCATCAATCGCCATGGGTGTATGCCAAATCCATGGAGTTGAAATGATTACCGCATCCACATCCTCACGCTCAAGTAGATTGCGATAATCGTAATCATTCTTCCCATAGATGGCCGGCTTTTTCATTCCAGCTTTTTGAACATATTCTGCTGCCTGCGTTGCTCTCTCATTATCGATATCACAAACTGCTGTAACAATAACATCACTTCTGTTTAGCACTAACCTCAATTGACCGGTTCCACGTGCACCAACACCTATGAAACCAAGTTTAATTTTATCAGCCTGACTTTTGAAGCCATAAGTCAGCGTGGGAGCAAACATTGTTAGTGCTGCACCGGAGGCAGTTTTGATTGCGAAGTCTCGTCTTTTCATAGTTTCTATTTGTTTAAGTATGCAGCAGCATTTTCTTTATTAACAATATCTAGTGGCATCAACATTCTTTTGTCAACCTCTTTATCAAATACCAGGAGATCCACAAGTTTTGATACTCCTTCATAAGCTGACTGGAAGGGGTTCTGGTTAATCAGAAAATCTATGGTTCCTGCTTTTAGTCCATTGATGTTCTCCTCTATTAAATCATACCCAATTACCAGGGAATCTTCAAATCTGCTTTTGATCGTAAAGGCCACATGATGTGCTCCCGCCGTAGTAACGTAGGCTCCTGAAACACTTCTAAGGTCTCCGGACCATTTATTTAATATGCGATTGATTGTTTCCTGATCCGTCTGAGGTATTTCTATACTTTGTATCCTAATGCTGGGGTTGCTTTCTTTAAAGTATTCTCTAAACCCTGATTCCTTTTCCATCATGTGAGGAGCATTGCCAGGATTCTCTCCAAGATGAATGACCAGGACATTGCTGATGTCTGATCTGCACTGGTCGATCAAGCTGGCAGCTAGTCTTCCACTTTGTTTTAGGTCCTGACCAATGGCACTTTTTGAAGAGAGTTCAGGAATAAAAGTATTAAAAGTGACAAATGGAATTTCACTGTTTTCAAACTCTTTCAGTACCTCCAATGACTCCTTTAAAAAGACAGGTGTAATCAAAAGTCCATTTGGATTTTCAGCCAGGATGGTCCTGGCCTTTTTCACAAAATCATTTACATCTTTGTTGTTGAACTCTTCAATTTCTATACTGACTCCCAAGTGTTCAAAGTCAACAAATGCTTTTTGAATTCCCTCATACGCCTTACTCCAGAATCCGTCTGATGAGTGGTAGGGGACAAGAGCTGCCATCCGCAATGAGGTTTGCTTCTTGAGAGACTGTGCAAAAACATTTGGTTTGTATTGTATTTCCTCTAATATCACACTGACCTTGGCCATCGCTTTATCAGAAACCTTCCCTCGATTGTGAATCACACGATCCACAGTGCCGGGGGAGACATTGGCCATTTTGGCAATATCCTTTATCGTAATTTGTTTAGATGCCATTAATTCTTAAATGATGATGCCAAAATAAATAAAAGATTTTAAAATATGATGTGTGTTCGAACATAATACGATTGTGTTCGAACACATTTTTATTATAATTCTTGTTTGGTCTTCTAATAATTGCTTATTTTGTACTAAATAATAAATCATATGACACCTCATACTCTCGATCATTCCGCCAAAACACTTGAACGTTTACCTGTTACAATTTTCGAAGATGATTCATTAGCAAGTTTGGAAATTGCCGATAGCATTGCGGAGCTGATTATTGCCAGGCAGAAATCGAATGAAACTGCAGTATTAGGATTGGCCACAGGCGCATCACCAATAAAGGTTTATAGGGAATTGGTTAGAAAGCACAAGGAAGATGGGCTTAGTTTTAAGAATGTGGTCACTTTCAATTTGGATGAATATTATCCAATGGAAAAGGAGTCAATTCTGAGTTATTATTATTTCATGCACCATCATTTATTTGATCATGTAGATATCCCAAAATCAAATATTCATATTCCTGATGGAACTATTCCCATTGAAAAAGTAAAGGAATATTGTGATGAATATGAAAAGAAAATTGATGCATATGGGGGACTGGATATTCAGATACTGGGAATTGGTAGAACAGGTCACGTAGGGTTTAATGAACCTCCATCATTTAAAGATTCTCAAACAAGGTTAGTGAAACTGGATCCAATTACGATTTCAGATGCAACAAGAGAATTTATCCGGGAAGACCTTGTACCGCGGCGGGCCATTACCATGGGAATCAAAACGATTTTTAAAGCAAAAAAAATATTTCTAATGGCCTGGGGAGAAAAGAAAGCCTCAATTCTAAAAGATGCCATTGAAGGAAATATTTCTGAAGATATTCCAGCCTCTTTTCTTCAGGATCATCCGAATACCGAGGTGATTATAGATGAGAATGCTGCACTTGAATTAACTCGTTTTAAAACACCCTGGATTGTATCACTTTGTGAATGGAATGATAGCCTGGCCAAAAGAGCTGTAGTTTGGTTGAGTCAAAAGATAAACAAGCCAATCCTCAAATTGACGGAAGAAGATTATAAGCTTAATGAGCTGGGAGATTTATTGGTCTATTATGGCAGTGCGCAAGAGCTCAATGTCAAGATGTTTACTGCATTTCAGCATACCATTACAGGTTGGCCCGGAGGGAAGCCAAATACAGACGATACCTTCCGCCCTGAAAGATCTACCCCGGCAAAGAAAAGGATCATTATTTTTAGTCCTCATCCTGATGACGATGTCATATCAATGGGTGGTACTTTTTTGAGATTGGTGGAACAAGGTCATGATGTACATGTGGCTTATCAAACTTCCGGCAATATTGCTGTGTTTGATAGTGATGCAAGGAGGTTTGCCGATTTCGCATTTGACTTTATGCAATCACTTGGGATGGATACCTCTAAATATGATGCTTCTAGAAATGAAGTAATAGAGGCGCTTAAGTCTAAGAAAAGAGGCGAGGTTGATGT
>PAIY01000161.1 GCA_002704825.1 Phycisphaeraceae bacterium | reverse complement strand
TTTCCATATTATCCACCAGACATGAAAAAGATGAATCCGGATATGACTCAATCAGATCTTCAAATCTTTTTGCTTTTACCAACGACAATTGACAGTTTAAAAGAATATCCCCGGCTTTGGCCATTCCTAATAATTCAGCCTCAGCGATGGTACTGCACTTAAATTTTCTAATTCCACATTGCATTGCCATTTGAATGATCTCAAGACATTTCACACTTTTTACATGCGGACGGAGTGAGCTATCCTTTAAAACATCAAGTTTGGATTGTGCGGTTGAAATATTTTGCTTTACTATCTCCGGATAGATAAGAAGCGCAGGAGAATCAATGGTATCAATAATATTGGGTGTGATGAAGTAATCGCTCATTTCCAACTATTTATTTGGTAGTTTGACTATCACATCAATTTCCACTTTGATGTTTTCTCCTAAGACAGATTGAACTGTGGTTCTTGCCGGGCGTATCCCGCCAAAATAAGTGGCGTAAACCTCATTAAACTTGCCGAAATCTCTGATGTCGCTTAGGTGGACAGTACTTTTTAAAACGTTATCCAAGCTTGAGCCTGCTTTTTCTACAATAGCTTTGATGTTTTCCAGAGTTCGCCGAGTCTCCTCCTCTATAGTTCCCAGAACGAAAGTAGATGTCTTAAAATCAACTGAAGCCTGGCCACTTAAAAAAAGCAGACCATCACAAATAATACCATCAGAATAGGCCCCGGTATCAAAATTTTCATCTCTGTCAGGGTGAACTATTTTCTTTTTATACATAGCATATGAATTTTAAAAAACTTATATATCCAGATCAACAAAACAATCATTTTTGACCAAATAGTTATATTCAAAGCTATCCTGCATACAATTGATTAGATAATACGAAAAATGGATTTTATAATACTAATCTTCTTTATTCCCTTCATAATTATTACCTTATAGTTTTTCGTCAGAATTTTAGTATCATATAGGGTATTTGATCGCCGATTTATGAAAATTGCTGAAGTAAGACTTTTTAAGGATTCTGAAAGCTCATTTATATATCATCATGAGACCGAAGATTTTTCTACTTATCATCATCATCCGGAATATGAGCTGGTATTGATTACCAAAGGAAAGGGCATCAGAATTGTAGGTGACACGATTGAAGACTTCGAAGAAAATGATCTGGTATTTTTAGGATCCTACCTTCCCCATGTTTGGAAGTGTGATGAAGAATTCTACCAGAAAGACGGGGCCTTTATTGGCGAAGGACTTGTCATCCAATTCCTGGGGGATTTTCTGGGTACGCGCTTCTTTGAATTCCCGGAAAACCTACAGCTAAAACAATTCTTCTCTAAATCTTCCCAGGGTTGCCTTATCCGGGGAAAGGCAAGAGAAGGTATCATCAAGGTCATGCTTGCCATGAAAACAATGACACCTATAAATCGGCTATATGCATTGTTTAACATATTTGAAATTCTGGCAACGACCAAAGAATACAGCCTCTTATGCAGTTCAGCATTCCTTGAACCTTACAAAATGCATGAAAGTGAACCTTTGAGGGATGTCATTGAATACATGCTAAAAAATTTCAAGAAAAACATTCAATTGAAGGACGTTCTTGAGATAGCAAATATGTCAAATACTCAATTTTTCCTGTCTTTCAAGAAAATGTACAAGATGCCATTCAAAAGTTATCTGTTAAATATGAGAATTGGGTTCTCCTGTCGGCTCCTGGCAGAAGAAAGGCTCAATATCTCACAAATTGCTTATGAATCAGGATTTGAAAACCTATCCAACTTCAATCGCCATTTTAAACAATTGAAGGGTGTAACCCCCAGAGAGTACATTCAAATCATTAAAAATTAATCAGTTAGATTTAGACCTTTACATATATGATTTGATTTTGAGCAATTGCTTATTTGTTACCATTGTAGTGATTGAGAATTTCGTTTGCCAAGTACCTAAGAACTATTTCAAGCTGTTAAACAATTTCATCAGCCTATCTACAATTTTGACTGAAGCATCCTCCTCAACTTTGTTTGTTCCATACCAGGTTTCATAACCACCTAGTTTATGCTGTTCAGGAGTTGGTAAGTAGCCAAAAGCTCCATTTGCTAACTCAATTGTAAAGGATCTTTCAAAGGGACTTCTTTCCTTGATCTCTAGCCCAGTCTCTGCAAATACTTCGAAAGGGATAGCAGCAATTCCAAAACTACCAATTCGAAATGCCTGAAGGGTAATGTCAATTTTATCCGGCATTTGATTCAAACTTAAAATTCGCCTGGCATAAGTTACTTCATGTCGATGTATCGGTTCAACCGTATCGGGTCTGGCCAGCACTTCTTCAGATCTTCTTATTAATCTTTTCGGAACTTTTCTAACGCTTAGCGAAAGTATTTCCGTCGCAGCCCCTAACTCCAACCAATCCTGATATTGAATTTCTCCATAGACACCAAATACCTTATTTGCCACATCATTTGCCACATAATACATCTGTTCATAGGGTTCTTTATCCCAACGAGGTGAGGAAAAGTCAATATTACTGACATCTCCTGAAGTTCCGTTGCTCATAATCCCTACAAATGGAGGATCCTGCCTATCAGCACCAATTAATCCCTGAATCCTGTCTGCAAAAACGGCAAAATAGTCTGCTGAAACATGTCCCGTGGGAATCCAACCAACATAATGTAGTGAGTAATTTGCCAAAAGAGCAATGGGTCTTCCTTCCTTAGATTGTATTGATAAAAATGATACCTCGGGATCCGGGACACCCGCTTGCTCCAGTAGATTCGGACTACGACCGGGGTTCATTACCACTTTATCCTCTCCCCCGTAGGGATTTGGCATTGGTGTTCCTGGCTTCATTTTCCAACGCCGAACAAAAAGGTGCTCAGGTACATCAACAGATCCCCAACCTATTTTGGCAGGTTCCATGTTATTTATTGCTATTTTGACAACGTCAACAAATCTGCTCAAAAGAAATTTTTGATATTCATCAAATGAATCAGATCCCTTTCCTGATCCACTCACCGCAGAGTGCGTGTGTGTTGATGATATAAGTATATTGGTCACTGGGATATCAGTATCATCCATTATCCTTTTTCTTGCTTCATCCAACAGATCAGATCTCAAATGCACATTATCTACTACAACAAATACAAGTTTTGTTGAACCATCATCGAGTACCAAACAGCGTGCATGTAGCTCATCATGAATGTGGATGGCTTCGGGATTTCCCCAACCACCAACAATAGCCATACCCAGTGGAGGGGTAATGTTGGCTGTTGCAGCACCAGCTTTAAACAACTTTTTTTCGTTTACGCTCACAGAGGCTTGTGAATACCAATTAAGCGTGAGCAACAGTATAGCCGTAACAATCAATTGGAACTCGGTTTTGAAATTATATTCATTCATTTTTTAAAGTTTTTTTTCTGTGTCTTTGAATTTAGATTAGTCCTAATCGATTAAATATTTATCTGGAAAGTTTTCTAACATGCCCCACCAAATCCAGTTCCTGTTCAGCCAAAATCAAATAAGAAAGATCAGTAGTTCTCCCCGCCATATAATGTGTTTGATCATTGAGCATATATCCTTCCCCTCCCTTTGGATACCTTGCTATTTCCCAAACCTTCTTTAAACGCTCATAGGTACTTAGATAATCATTCCAGGCTTCTTCTACCCTATCAGTCATTTCAGAATACTCTTCCTTAACAGGCTCTTCCCCATCTTTCATCAGCGATAGATTCTTATCACAGTACACTGCTATTCGTTCAATTGAAAGGACCAAATCAGTATATGATTCCATTAGTTCTCCCATTGTTACAAACACTTCAAGGTTATATGCATTGTCCTTTACCACACCAATTTGCTTTTTAAGTATTGCCGTTGCTTCAATACATCGGGCTTTTTCTACTCGGGCAGAATCAAAAAGTGCTTTATAATGTTTTACCCAACTACCAGCTTCTGGTAGTGAATCGAGATTCGGAAGTGTGATATGTTCATAACCTATTCGACGTTTGTTCCCCTTTTTCATAAGGGAGCTATCCCAAAAATCGACACGCTCAGAAAGGATATGAAATGCCTCAATCAACCCATTTGTATCCGGGCCAAAAAAACGATAGACGTATTTTTCCCAATATTCATCTAGGGTTGTTGGAGATGCACCACTCCATGCATACTCAGAGGCAGCAAGAAAACCTACCCAGTAAACTTCAAAATGATTTCCTGAGTCATCTCCCCATGCAGTACATAACTCACCAAGTATACCTTTTTCAGCAGCTAATGAGACAAAACTTTTAATATTTGCAGGCATCCAATTGTACTTAGGTATCAAAGGCCAGTCACCAATGACCGCAGTTGCAGCCATGGCTTTAAAATTATTTTTTGCATACCAGTCAAGGATATTTACATTGCCTTTCTCTCTTCCCAATTGATAGTTCCATCTCATAAACACCCCATCTTCCGGGAATCTGGTTATTATCTTATCAAGTTTTGATATTCCAGAATTCCATGTCTCCTCAAATGTTGTATCAGCATCATTCCTGATTACCTGCCAAAGACCTGCATGTTTCATTGGCATATCATCCCAGAAAACCACAGTTCGTCCTTTCGATTCCATGAACACATTCACTCTATCTAACCAGGTAAGGTATAAACCCAGATCCCCAACCTCCTTCTTTTTTTCTTTGCATAAATCACACTTCCCCATGTGGCGAACCTCATCAGCTCCAATGTGAAAGAATTTTACTCCGGGTGTCGCATTTATTGTCTCCTCAAATAAATCAAAAATGAAATCGTAGGTCTCCTCTTTCAATGGACAAAATGACTGGTAAATCTCCGGATCCTCCCTAAGGTGCTTTAATTCTTCATGTTTAAGTAGATAACCCGCGTGTCCGAATCCCTGAACGAGGGGAACTATGTCCACGTAATACTGGTGAGCAAACTGAGTTAATTCCCTTATTTGTTCTGGTGTAAAAGAATTAGGTGAAACAACAAATGGATAGGACCTGTATGCAAACGTATCCTCAAATTCAAATACAATTCCATTGATCTTATATTTGGCAAGTTTCTTAATGGATTCTTTGATGTATTCAAATCTATCAAGATGGAAAAAGTAATTGTAATGCACCCAACGAAGCTCAAGGTCAGGCCAATCCTCAACCCTCATTCCCGCAATGGTGGCATCTTTCCATTTTGCATCCTCCAATAACTGAATCAGGGTCTGAACTCCATAAAAAAGCCCTCGATCGCTCGCACCTGAAATAATTACAAGTCCTTCACTAACATTCAGAATATAGGACTCATCACTATCATTAAGTGGAGAAGGCAATTGAGAAGTCAGTTCTGTAAAAGAATCATTCTCACCAGAAATACCTAAAACGACTCCCTGTCGAGAAATCTCATCTTTTGATGTAATTGATTCAACAGACAATCCCTTTCCATACAACTTTTCAAATTGATCCTCCAGCATTTCAGCTATGGAATGAGTCTCCTGTCCAGCTACTGAAAATATATATATTTTCTCAGTCTTATCTGGCTCGAATATGCTGGATGTCATCTCAACTTTCTGAGGTGCCGGCAATAAATTTTTGCTATCAACTATCGATTGCCCGGTTTTTTGGCAACCTAACGAGATAGATCCTACAAGGGAAATCAATATGAACTTTAAGTAGTTGTCAGATTTAAATATCAAATACATAATCTGTAGTAATCAATTTATCTACCCCAAATGTTTGAATAAACCCAGAGATTTTGATTGCTGATCTTAAAAGGAATTTTTAAAGGGGCAGAAAGCCCCTTTAGTTTCAAATGAAAGAGTTAAGGATTTATCTTGAACCCCTCTGGATTTTGAACAAGCTTACTTGTTGAAATCGTTGAAAATGGAATAGGGGCAATATATTGTTCCCATCCTATCTCACTTACACTTCTTGCCAAAGGAACTTCCTCAGTCGGATCTCTACTAGCATTTGCTTCTGCAACTTTTTCCATCCTTACCAGATCAAACCATCTTTTACCCTCACCAGCTAATTCCCAGCCCTTTTCAACAAATATTTCATCAGCTGTAACTGTCACCGCATCAACGGATACACTAGGCACATTAAATGGCAACCCTTCAGCACGTCTCCTGATCTGATTATAAGCTTCCAATGCCTCCCCTGAAGCAATCCCACCGTTAGCTCTTGCAGAAGCTTCCGCATATATAAGCAATACTTCCGCATATCTATATTCCTCAAAAGCTCGGGCACCATATAACCGATCAGAAAGTGTTAAATTCTCAGATATTGTAAACTTCCCATACATTGGATGAACCCTTTGAGAACTCTGCCAGGGGACTGATGAGGGGTCCAACACAGTAATTGTACCCTGAGACACTCCATATTGAGGAATTTCAGTATTGAAAGTAATATCCTTTCTTGGCCCCTCAGGAAAATCATAGAAGAATTGTCTCTCTGGATACATGTCAGACCACCCCCTCGATTCATGAAAACTATAATGTTGCGGGAATGGATTCCAAATATTTTCCTCTAATGAAACTTGAAAAGCAAAAATAGCTTCACGACTATTCTGATTTTCGGTCTTCCACAGCTCATCAATAGGCAATAATTCAAAAAAACCTAAATCTATTACTTCCTTCGCTTTTGCCGCTGCTTCTTGATATTTGGAATTATCTTTTGCCGGCCATCCTGACCATGTAAGATAGAGATCGGCAAGTACCACCTTTGCGGCAGCACTAGAGACCCTACCAGGAGCCACGGATTCAGGGCCAGGAAGTGAATTTTCGGCAATCATTAGATCAGCCTCTATTTGTGCATAGTTTTCAACAACTGTAGCCCTGGTCTCATCTCCAGTTGGCTTCACTCCGTCTAAAATTATGGGCATATTGCCCCATCCTTTGACAAGGTTTAAGTAAGACATCGCTCTAAAAAAACGTGCCTCTCCATCACCCAAAGTAACAACATCTTCCGGGGCCTCAGATGTTTTAAGGCCGTCGATTAGGGAGTTAGAATAATAGATAACCTCCCAATAACCATCCCATGGTCTATCAAGCCATAGTATGCTTGAATTTTCACCATTCCCATAATCAAATCTGTCAAAAACTCTAAGTGGTGCCTTATTTCCTCCCCACCAGGTTGTAATGTCATCAGAGCCAAAGCCGACTATTTGTCGAAAATGTGGTTCTTGTGCTACCTCACTTTCATAAGTTCTGAAAATTGCAGAAAGGGCAGCTGTTATATCAGCTTCAGAATTTAGCTCATCCAAAGTAAAAATACTGCTTGTATCTTCTTCTAAATCATAAAAGCATGACTGAGAAATAATCAAAAGTATGAACAATAATAATTTGTATGTCTTTTTCATCTTGTATACGCTTTATTATTTAAAAATTAAGTTTGATTCCAAATTTGAAAGTTCTGGCTAGTGGAAAAGTATTGTAATCAATTCCAACCTGTATATCTCGATCACCAGTGGCTGTAGCCTCAGGGTCGTAACCTGTGTATTTTGTTAGAACAAATGCATTCTCAATACTTGTATAAAGCTTTAATTCATTTAACCCAAGCTTATCAAACAGTGGATTTTCACTAAATGAGTACGATATACTAATATTCTTAAGCATCAAATGTGATCCGTCTTCAATGAATTGAGTGGATAATATTTCCGTATTATCTCTGCTAGAAGGGATATTGCTAGGGTTTTCAGGAGTCCATCGATCCTTATAATCCGCATGGGATGCATGAAAAACAAGACTACCCAGATTCATCATCTTTGCCCTTTGTATATTGTATATTTCATTTCCAGTAGTCCCAGTAAATAGGAGATTCAAAGAGAGATTTTTCCATCGAATATCTGTATTCCACCCAAATATGATGTCAGGATTTCCATTACCGATATCAGTCATATCATCTTCAGATATAATTCCATCATCATTTAAGTCAGCATATTTTGCTTGTCCTGGAACTCTACCATATTCAGCAGCCTCAACTTCCTCTCCAAGCTGATAAACACCTTCAAACAAAAGCCCTCTGAATGTGCCTAAAGACTTCCCTGCTTCAATCCAAACAGGTAAAACATCACCATAGGTTTCACCAGGTATAATTGGCTCATCTGTGACCAGTGAAATCACTTTATTTACATTTCGACTGATCGTAATATTGGAGGAAATATCCCAACCGGGTGTTTCAACAGGAATGATCCCAATGCTTACTCCAAAACCTTTGTTTTCCATTTCGCCAACATTCTCTGTGACGACAGTCGGTCCCACAAATGATGGCAGTAGCCTATTGAGCAAAAGATTCGTGGTTCTTTTAATATAATAATCAGCTGATAATGTTAATCTGGATTGCCACAACCCTGCATCCAATCCTATATTAAACTGTGCGGTTTCCTCCCAGGTCAAATCTGGATTTGCAAGTCTGTTTGAAGGGGCTACTCCGATTGTTGCTGTGGATCCAGTAAAGGGATAGTTAAAATCCGGGCTTACTACCGCTGGTGAGTGTGTTGCCAAGGCATCGATTCCCTGATTCCCTGTAATCCCGTAACTCGTACGAAGTTTTAAATCGTTAACAATTTCTGATTGTTCAAGAAAGGACTCCTCTGAAATTCTCCATGCCAAAGAGCCTGAAGGGAAGACTCCCCATTTATTCCCGTCCCTAAACTTACTTGATCCATCTGCTCTTACTGATGCAGTTAAAAGATACTTCCCATCAAAAGCATAGTTTATCCTACCAAGGAAAGATTGAAGGCTTTGGTCATTTGAATTATTCGTTATTCTTTGTATTGAGCCAAGACTTAATTCATGATAGAGGGTATTATCTGAAAAGAATCCCTCCGAACTTGCACTAAGGTAATTGTACTTAGAATAGTACTGTTCATGAACCGCATCAATTTGGAGCCTATGCTTTGAACTTTCA
>PAIY01000160.1 GCA_002704825.1 Phycisphaeraceae bacterium | reverse complement strand
TGGAATTTGCAATTTTCGACTGCATGCCACTGGATTCCCGCCTGCGCGGGAATGACGAAAAATACCAAGGCATGGAGTTTAATGATTTGAACTACTATAAAGATGTGTATAAGGGAAAGGCGACACGACGCGGCTCGCCTGAATCGATAAAACAAGTCACAAAAAAAACGCGGCATGCCAAGGTGAATCTCAGCATGCCGCGTTGTTGTTTTATTCAAATGTCAGATCGTTCTCACGATCCATCGGCTCAGTTGCTCAAGAGGCTGATGACCAACTGGGCGAAGATGGTCATCAGAATCAAAGCGACGGGATAAGCCGTTGCATAACTGACCACCGGGATATCCGAGTCGGTCTTGGCGGTGATGGCGCCCAGACCCGGAGTCGAGGTCATACCACCGCAGGTTCCGCCAAGGGTCTGAAGCAGGTTGAGCTTGAGCAGCTTACGGGCAATCGGGTAACCAATGGCCATCGGGATCGCGGTGACAATCACACCCATGATAAAGAGCTTGATACCGTGTTCCTGAACCACTTCCACGAACGAGCTGCCAGCTTTGACACCAGCACCCATCAGGAAGAGAACCAGGCCCAACTCGGTCATGAACAAACGCGAAGCGCGGGGCATGTAACCGGTCAGGAAACCAAGGCGACCGAAGTGGCCCAGGATCAGGGAGACGAACAGCGGACCGCCGGTCATCCCCAGAGCAAAGCTTGCGCCGGTGCCGAAGCCGAAGGGCATCTTGCCCAGGATGATACCCAGTGAAATACCAATACCCAGTGAAAGCAGGTCGGTCTGTTCCAGTGCCTTGGCACGGTGACCGGCTTCCTCCGAGAACTTGTCCATGTTGGCAGGCTCACCGACAACGGTCAGTGCGTCCGCACGCTGGATGATGGTATCGGCATTGGGGACGAAGCTTGCATCGTTACGCACGATACGTGAAACCGACACGCCATATTTGCGAAGCACATCCAGGCCACGCAAACTCCGACCGACAAAGGCCGAGCTGGTGACAACGACGGTGCGGCGTTCGCGGTCGGCATCCATGAAGAACGGCTCATCGCTACGCTTACCCAGGAACTCTTCGACAATTTTGAGGTTTTCCTGCTTACCGACGACCAGGACTTTTTCACCTTCTTCAAGGATCACTTCCGGTGTCACCGGAACCATGCGGTCGTCCTTCTTGATACGGACAATCTGGCAGGAGTTCTGCTGAATGAAGTCCAGATCGACCAGGTGCTTGCCGATGGCAGCGGGGTTGGTGATCTCAACGAGCACACGCATGATCATTTTCTTCTGTGAACTCTGGGAGACGATTTCACTGGAGAGTTTGTCCAGGTCAACGCCCATGAGTTTGGGCAGCAACTGCACAAAGAGTACCACGCCCACCACACCGAAGGGATAGGCCACACCGTAACCCACCGACGCCAACGGGCCGGTTTCCTTGAGCATGTCCACCGCAGCAGCCAGTGCCGGTGTTGAAGTCATCGAACCAGCAAAGATACCGACGGACAGTTCGCAGGGGATGGCAAAGAGTTTGCCACAGATGACGGTACAAACTGCACCGATACACACCAGGACCATGCCCATGATCGCCAGGTTTTTACCCTGACTGACAAAGGCGCGGAAGAAACCGGGGCCGGCACCAAGACCCACGCCGTAGACAAAGAGGATCAGACCCAACGTACCGATTTTGGCGGGGATGGTCAGGCCGAAGTGACCGAAGACCAACGCTGCAAAGAGCACGCCGGAACTTCCCAGTGAGATACCGCGGATGGAAATGGCACCAAAGCCAAGCCCCACAGCGAGAATCGCGAACATGGCAAGCAACTGGTTTTCCAGCAGCGTGCGAATCGTGCCACTTTTCTTGGGCGCCGGAGCTGCCTTGCTTGCAACCACTTCCTTGGGGTAGATCGGTTTGGCAACGTTGCCTTCATAATGCACCACCGCTGTGGGCGTGCTGGCTTGATGGGTGTAGCCGGCATAGTTGGTGAACTGAATCTTGCCCATCGGGGATTGGAGATTCAACGTGTTCAAAGCCGTGAACACATCCGTGTTATTCTCCGTTGCATCAGCCAACGCCTGACCTGCTGCAAGCATGGCCGTGTAAGCCTGAGTCGAGTGTGATTCGGGAACCGCAAAGTCGATCGATTCCTTAAACATGTTACGGAAACGATCGTCGTAAGCTTTGACCAGTTCGTTATTCGAATCATTCGTCCACGGGGAAACGACATACAACCCCTTGGGAGCATCAGCGGCCTTGGCAGAAGCAAACATGCGGAACTGCGGGGTGGTGAACGCACCATAAAGACCCACAATCCGATTGGTGGCTGCATAACGATTAACCAGCTTCTGAGCATCCTTGGTCGAACGACCGAGCATGATAACCACCGTGGTCGATTCGATTTCCAGATCGTTAATCGCTTTGGAAATTTCTTCAGGACGGTAGGCAACGATCACATTCTCATTCATGCCACGGGAGACCAGCGAGCCAATCATGGCCTTGGCGGCAGAGCGACCAAACGGATCGTCTTCAGCCAGCATCAACACCTTGGCAGCTTCCCATTCACCCCAGACATCTTTCAAAAACGAGGCAGCCGTTTCAGACATCTGAAACTGCGGGGCAGCCACGCGGTAAACAACCGTTTCGGTGGATTGGTTGAGTTTATCAATGGTAGCAACCGGAACCACAACCGGAATATTGAGTTCCTGGGCAACGCGGCTTAGCGTCATCGCACCTTCAGAAGTATACGGGCCAACGATGACATCCGGCTTCCATTTGGCAACATGATCGCGAACCAGCGACTCGATGTTACTCACCTGGCCACAGTCAAAGTACTGCACTTCGACGGACTTGAAAATATCCTGCTTGACCACCACTTCACCCAAGGTGTAGCCTTGCTGTAGCAAGGTACCTGTCGATGCATGCGGGCCAGACTGAGGCACCAACACGGCAATACGACGCGAGGTCTCACTGACCACCGGAATGGACGGTGCTGCTTTGGGGGCAGGCGCGGCGGCTTCAACCGGCTTTTCGTCCTGGGCCCAGGTGACAGCTGTCAAGGTAAGAAGAACTGACAAGGCTGCACAAATTGTGAAAAAACCACAGCTTACAGTTCGTTTATAAAACGACACGAACGGTTTGGGATGCATGTTAATCCTGACTTTCATAAGGGTTGGCGGATTAAAAACAAGAGGGTAGTGTAGCCAACCACTATTAAAAAGCAAGTATTATCTTTTTATAAATGTTCGCTCATGGCCTGCTATGAATATAAAATATTTTCACAAAACATCTTAAATTGAACAACAAAACCCCGCACCGGTGTCCGATTAATAAAATAAGATGATAAGTATGCCTTAATCCTATCCCAGTGATATTCATTAAATCTAATGTCGAAAATGCACCCCAAAGCTTTGCTCATTGTGAAAATTTCACAGTTCATTGGTAAAACATGCCGATGTTTGGATAATGTTTATGTTACAATTAATAAAAAGTACCGGGAGATAACATAACACAATGGACAATCACATCCTTGCTTTAAAGTTGATTTTAGAACATCTTGGAATTGAACCGTCTATCGAAACGGTTGATCAAAGAAAAGCGGTTCAAAAAGCAATCTATCTTGCACAACGCGCTGGCTTGGATATGGGATATCGTTTTAGCTGGTACTTAATGGGGCCATACTGTTCATCCTTGGCAAAAGACTATTATTCTCTTGCTGATGCCAAAGATTCTGACCCGATGTATCACAACCAAGACGCAACTTTAATCGACAGCGCGAAGCAGGTGTTAAATCAAATCAAACCTGTACTCCAAAAACCTGCTGAGTTCACGCTTTCTGATTCTGACTGGCTCGAACTGGTTGCATCATGGAATTATCTCATTCATGTCTCAGGAAAATCAGAACAAGAGGCCTTAGAAACAATCAAATTTGAAAAGCCTCGTTTAGCGGAGTTTGTTGAATTGGCAAAACAGAAACTTCGAGCAAATAGGACGCCAGCCATTTCAGCTTAAGAGTCTTATTCCGGGAAAAACCCATGGGCCAAAAGAGAATCGCAGACAATGTGCATGGCACCATTGAACTGACCGAAATCGAATCAAAAATAACAGATACCCCCTGTTTCCAACGATTACGTAATATCAAACAACTCGGGTTGGCTAATCTTGTCTATCCCGGAACAAACTACTCGCGACTATCGCATTCTCTTGGTGTGTGCTATCTGACCGGGCGTACATTGGATGCATTAAAGAAAAATACAACAATAGACCTTTCTCCAGATGATGAACAAAAATATCGTTTGGCGGGACTGTTGCATGATATCGGTCACTATCCTTTTTCACATGCCACAGAAGATGCTGCAAACGAATTTTATCGAGCCCAGTTGCTGACAACAACAACGCAGCAAGAGGATGATAACAAATCCAATCAAGAGCAAAAAACTTTTGACAACCATGAAGCATTGGGTGCAAAGATATTACAAACCGACCCGGATATTTCTAGCATCTTGGAGAGTTATAGTATTGACCCGCTAGAAATAAGCCGGATATTTAACCGAGAAACTCCCCCGCAATACGCCAACCTAGTCAGTTCTGATTTGGATGCGGATCGGATTGATTTTCTACTCAGGACATCCCGACATTCAGGTTTACCCTATGGTTCAATTGATCTGGATTATCTACTTACGCAACTCAGAATTGATGCAGAGAACAAAATCTGTCTGACAAAACGTGCAATTAAAGCAGCTGATCATTTTCTACTCGGTCGATATTTCGACTATCAGCAGGTGGCATATCACAAAACTGTCGTGGGCCTTGAATTAATGTTAAAAGAAGTCATTCATCACTTGCTGACGAATGACATTATCGACCTATCATCAACGATGATTAAAGATAAAATACAAGATTCATCATGGCAGTCATATGACGATAATTTGTTTATTCGACACATCGAGACATTATCAAAAGACGGCTCAAACCCAACAATACAGCGCATTGCCTCTTCAATCATTAAAAGAACACCGCCCAAATTAGTCTTTCAAAATGAACATCTGGGTGAACGAAAAAACAGCGCATCCGATGTGTCAACCGAACATACACTAAGAAAAAGGCTATTAACAAGTGAGATGAGACGTATAGCCGAACAAAAAGGAATTGATCCGAAACATTGGAAAATATGGACCAAAGATATTCCGCTTACAAAAATTGGCTCCCACATTCCTGTATCTGCATCCGTCGCAAGTGATGAGCCAGAAGCGCTTGATCAAGCAATCCGAATTATGAACGATGAAAATCAAACATCGAAGCCTATTATGGAATCACAAGACTCACTGATGTCCGTTCTGTCAGATAAGGCGCTATACATTGAACGTTTGTATGTATTGTTTCCAGCTACCGAAGAGGGAATCTTGTTACGCAACGAAATTGCCGAAGAAATAAATCAAGCCATGAACCGGGATGAGTAAAACGATTTAATTTTCAGGAGATGTGATCGTCAACTGCGTCAACGATTCGTCTTCATGACCATGCTGATGCAGATGCGATACGCGATGCTCAGACCAGTCGGTAACCATCAGATCCGGCGACTGCTCACCGTCATGAATCCGCAGAAAACTGTAATCGTTGGCACGCTGGGCGGGTGTGAAACCACTGTTGCGAATCAGCCGACATAATAAGGCCTCATCCAGACAATACGTCGTCCCCGCAGCACTAACGACATTCTCCTCGATCATCACACTGCCCATGTCATTGGCACCGTAGAACAATCCAAGCTGACCGATGTGCGGCCCCATGGTCACCCACGACGCGCCAATACTATGCACATTATCCAGAAACAGTCGGCTGATCGCCTGCATCCTTAAATAGTCCGTCGCACCACTCATCCGCAAGACCTTGGCATATTTTGGATGCTCGATATCTTCACCGGGAAATGCTTCGCCGCTATCCCGATCCCAATTGGGCAACCGACCCATCGGCGTATTCTCACGCTGAAACGGCCAGGAGATAAACGCGGTGTACTTACCCGGCCAGTTGTTGGCAATCGCCTCGTCCTGTGCATCACGTATTTGCAACATGTGATCCATGCGGTCGGCAATCGACTCAATATGCCCAAACATCATCGTGGCAGAGGTATTCATGCCATGACGATGTGCACACTTCATCACATCCAGCCACTGCCTGGCTGTCGCTTTGCCACGTCCAATACGATCGCGCACCGGGGCTGCAAAGATCTCCCCACCCCCGCCGGGAATCGTATCCAACCCCGCAGCCTGCAAACGATCCATAATGACTTCAAGCTTCGCAGCCCAGACCTCTGCTGGCAACGCATGCGATTTACCCGGGGCCGTCGTCGGGAAACCATCAAGATCAAAGACCGCAACAAACTCCACGAACTCCGGCGGGCTGAAGGCATGCAAATGAATCGTCGGGAACTCGGCCTTGAGCCAGCTGAGCAATTCCTCATAAAACGTGATCGGCAAGTCCGGGTGCATCCCCCCCTGCATCAGCGCCTGCGTCCCACCAAGATTCACCAACTCCGTGAACTTGTTCTTGAGTTCTTCCTTGCTCAGCGTGTACGCATCATGATCATCGACATCACGTCGAAACGCACAGAACGTACACCGCGCAGAACACACGTTGGTGTAGTTGACATTGCGGTCAATCACATAGCTGCGATACGTGTCCCCGTGAATCCGGTTGCACATCGCGCTGGACCAGCGGCCCAGGTCATGCAGTGACGCTTCGTGGTAAAGTTCCAACGCCTGCTGGGCAGTGAGTCGCGCTTTACCTTCAACAACTTGATCAAGATGGTGGCGGTCAATCATCAGACCAGACATTTTAGTGTAAATCCCGCGCAAGGGAAAAACCCGCAAACACGCACACTGATTTGCACGGATCAATCATCTTCCTGCCCATATCGCCTCTGCAACAAAATGACACCGGTAAAAAATTGCTCTTTCCCCAAATTGATACCTTTTTTTACCCTTGGTTTACCCAAACCGTCATACTTCCCACTTTCCGATTCCCCCACAGGCAATACGGCACCGCGGTGAATGTCGTCCGACTCAGCTTCGGCTCGGTCGTCGCATATAACCCGTCTTGCCAGGCCCCCGGATCATGGCGCAGGGCGCTACCCGTGATCACCGTCGCTCCCCCGAGTAATCGCGGCCGATGTTCGACCGCCAACTTGCCCCCGCGCGGCAGCACAAGGCTCATCGGGTCAAACCCACAGTCCACTTCTTCAACACAGTACACCAACGGCCCGCGCTGTAGCGCAACCTTCCCTTGGTTCACCCGACACGCAGGATGGGTATGCATGCGCTCCACCGGCATCGCCAACACCAGCGTGATGACATCACCCTTTTCCCACTTGCGTTCAAGCGTGACATAACCATTCGCCAGTTTGCTGCCGATGCGCTGAACCTTGCCGTTGACTTTCAATGTTGCCTTGCGACACCAGCCCGGCACGCGCAGACGCAGTTTGAATTTCACCGACTTGGCCGGATCCACTTTTAATTCAACCGTCTCGTCCCACGGATACGTTGTTTGCAACTTCACCTTCACATCAACATCATGCATGATCACCTGCGTTGTAGCATTGATGAATTGATGGACCACCAATTCATCATCACCACAGGCAAAGATGTATTGGCCAAGTGATGCAAATAGACGTGCAATGTTCGGCGGGCAACACGCACAACCAAACCATGCCTGACGCTGGCCACTGACATGACCGGGTTGATACGCCTGCATCAATGACGGGCTGGATCGCAACGGGTTGGCATAGAAGAACCGATCACCCTTGAGATTAATGCCGCTTAAAACACCATTAAACAAGGCCTTTTCGAGTACATCACCATATTCACCCTTGCACTCGATCTGCGACATCCGATGCGCAAAGAACACCAGTGAGATCGCAGCACATGTTTCTGCATAAGCTGTCTCGTTGGGTAAGTCGTAATCAAACGTGAAGCGTTCACCCATCGCCGTCGAACCCACCCCGCCGGTGATGTACATGCGCTTGGTGACGAGATTGTCCCACAATCGCCTTGTAGCATTCAGTAGTGTCCGATCCCCGGTCTGCGCCGCAACGTCTGCCATCCCGCTGTAGAGATACAGCGCTCGCACTGAATGTCCCACTGCCGATTTCTGCTTGCGGACCGGCAAGTGTGATTGATGATAATCTTCCTTGAACCACGGGTGATGACGCCCATGCACTTTGGCTTCTTCGACAAAGTACAACGGCTGTTGCCCGCGCTGATCAATGAAGAATTGGCTGAGTTTCAAGTACTTTTCGTTATTCGTCGCCTGGTAAAGCTTCACCAGGGCAAGCTCAATTTCTTCATGCCCGGGATAGCCTTTGAGCTTATGCTTCTGTGGCCCGAAGACCGTCTCAATATAGTCCGCATACCGACACATCACATCAAGCAGCTTACGATCACCGAGCCCTTCATACACCGCCACCGCCGCTTCCATGAGATGACCTGCACAGTAAAGCTCGTGATCATCACGCAGATTCTTCCAGCGATCCTGCGGGCGGACCGTCGTGAAATGTGTGTTCAGATAACCGTCTTCCTGCTGAGCTGAAGCAATCAAATCAATCACATTATCAAGCTTCTTTTGAAGTTGCTTATCCGGATGCGTCGCAAGTGAATAAGCTGCTGCCTCAACCCACTTGGCAACATCCGAGTCCCAGAACCGATCCGGGCAATGCGGCATGCCCGCTTTCCAATCCAGCTTGAACGCATCAATCCGACCGGTCTTTTTGCATTGCTCATACTCAATGGGCAAGGTGACTTTGCGATTGGTCGTCACGCGCTGCCCCCAGAACCCGTCGTTGATTTTCACGCGGTCCCAACGAACCGGTTTTAAAGTCTTAAGCGCCCGCGTTGTCTTACGTGTGGACATGTTATTGATTCCTATACAACCTGATTAAAAATGCGTTTCCCTAACCCCGTATCACACAAAAGCCGTGTCGCACCCGCGGCACGGGTTGCCTTGACCTCCCCCTCCATTGCGTTCACCCCCGCGCCCAAGACATTGTTTAACCACAGATGAACACAGATAAAGACAAATTTGATATTGCGTCATTCCCGCGCAGGCGGGAATCCAGTGGCATTCTGTTGACGCTTGCACATTCCACTGGACTCCCGCCTGCGCGGGAG
>PAIY01000159.1 GCA_002704825.1 Phycisphaeraceae bacterium | reverse complement strand
CGGTGCTGCAACCAGACCTGCGCCGACGCCATCGCCAAGGCCCTCTACCAGCACGAGCACGAGGGCGTACCCTACCCGGAGGGTTTTCGCCCGCCGCCGCCGACGAGCGCTCCGTCGGCGGCGGCGACGACGCAGTGAGCGAGGACGACGCGCCGGACGACGACGCGGCGCTCCAGGCCGAGAAGGACAAGCGCGGCGCCGTAAAGAAGGGCAAGAACGGGACCAAAACGTGCAACTGGTGGGTGGGGGACGCAACCACTGGCCACTACTGCGGCAAGACGGCGGGCTACAGCGCGGACAAGGTCACCGGCCTCTTTCGCTGCATCGACCACGGCGGCGACAGGGAGCAGCTGAAGCGCGGGCGCACCAGTGACGGCAGGGGAGAATCGCGCAACGCGTGCCCGTGCAAGGAACACGGCACGCCGTGCACCCACGGCCGCGGCAACACGGCGGCAAAGTACCGGTGCGCCACGTGCCGCGACGGCAAGTGCACGCTGGCGCACCACGTCTCGGGCAGGCACTTTCGCCCTCCGCCGAACGCTGCGGGAGTGTAGAGTGCGTCATGAAAGAAGAATACACACACGCACGCTCTCACGCCTCCTGCTCCTCCTGCGGCCCTTCGGGCAGCTTTCCCGTCGCCGCCAACGACCATGCCTGCTGCTGCTGCCGCAGCCGGCCCTTGATGTCCTTGGACACGGCCGTGACGTAGGCGTCCGTCCGCATCTTGAGGCTCACCGCCTCGGCGGTGTGCGACGACATGTTCAGCGGCGCTCCCGTCTGCTCGTCGAGCGGCGAGTGCTTGTGCGCGTGCAAGTCCACGGGAGCGTCGAAATCGCAGCACGACGCCGTCGCCAGCCGCAGCTTCGAGTCGTCCAGCCGCGGCTCGAAGAAGCTCGCCAGGTCGACGCTCGCGCCGGTGTCGCAGCACGCGCGCTCTTGCTCGACGGTGCACGAGTAGACACCGGGTCTCAGCGGCTTGCCCGTGGCGATCTCGACAAACGCCCTCTGCGCCGCGGCGATCTTGTCGCGCGCGTCCTCGACCTGCGCGTCGGTCGCCGCGGTGGCCTTGGCCAGATCCGTGGACGCTTGCGCCGCCTTCTTGAGCTCAAAGTACCGGTTGAACTGCTGCACCACGGCGCCGTTGAGCGCCTCCTCGACCGCGCTGTCGTCGTCGCAGCACCCCTTTGTCGGCGGGTTGTTGTCCCGGCCCTTGCCGCTCGGGTTGCCCGTCTTGGAAGGCCAGCCGGCCGGGCCCTTGCCATAGGTGGCGACGAGCTGCTCAAACTCCAGGTCGCTGTCCGCGTCGGAGAGCGCGTCCTCGGTCGCGTGGTCCTCTCCGCAGTGCGCAGTGGGCGCGGCCGCCGCCGCCTCGGTGCGCTGGGCCGCCTCCTCGCGGAGGGTGGCAATCTTCAGATCGAGGCTCTTGATGAGCACGTCGGCTTCCACGTTGCGGTGCCGCTCGGTCTCGTAGTGCAGCTCCGTCTCGGCCAGCCGCTCGCGCAGAGCGCCCATCTCGAGCTTGAGCTTCTCGACCACCTCGTTGTGGTACGCCTCGTCGACAGAGGGCGCCATGCTCAGCTCGCGTGCTGCGAGGCTCGAGGCCACCGCCTTGTGGATGGTCTCGAGGCTGACGCGCGGATCCTCCTCGGGAACCGGCGCGGCAGCGGCAGTGGTCACCGTGACCGTTTCGGCGGCAATCCGCGCCTCCTCGCGGGCTGCAACCGCGTCCATGAGCGCCGTCTCCAGCTGCTCAGTGGCCTGCGACAGCCGCGTCTGCAGCGCCTCGTGCTCGGCCGTCTGGGCCTCGTGCGTGGCGCGCAAGCCTTGGAGCACCTCCTCCAGCGCCTGGGCGCGAGCGAGCTCGTCATTGTACTTGGACTCGAGCTCCACGGCGCCGCGCGCTTGCATCTCGAACTTTTGCTTGTCAAAGTCGGAGACCTTGGGCATGGCCGCCATCTCCGCACGCACCTGGGCCTCGCGCTGCTGGGCCTGCTTGACCTCGCCCGCGAGGGCGACGATGCGCGCATGGGAGGTCGCCCGCTCCGACTGGAGCGCGGCATTGCCGCGCGCCACCGACTGCTCGGTGGTGGCCAAGCGCTCGCCGTTCTTGCGCAGCTTGGTCTGGAGGTCGTCGATGACGCCGTTGAGGCGCATGATCTCGGGCCCCGCCGAGCCGCCGGTGCTGCCGCCCGAGAGGTAGCCGGCGCGCAGCATCTTGGTGCCCTCGGAGGCCATGCCGCCGGCAGCGCCCGCCGCAAACTGGGCGGCGGGCGTGAGCATCGCGCCCGCGTCGCCTCCGCTCTCGCCCGTCGTCGGGGACTTGGTGTTGCCGCGCAGCTCGGGGAGCTGGAAGCTAAACTTCTTGGGGTTGTTGTTGCCGAGGGGCAGCGAGAGCAGCGGCGGCTGCGCTGCCGAGGCGGCGGTTTGCTGCTGCGGCTGGCTCGCAAACGGAGCGCCGGCGGCATGGGCTCCGAGGGAAAGGTCAAAGCGCAGCCCGCCGCCTTGGTGCGCCGGCGCCGGCAGGTGCGACGGCACCGATGCGAGCGGCGGGCTCGGCGGCGACAGCGCTGCGGCGGTGGGGGCGTGCACAATCACCGCGGGCTCGGCCTCGGGCTCGGGCGCGCCCGCGGCAAAGCCGGAGAAGACGCTGCGAAGGCTGAAGCGAGAGGCCTCTTCCGCGACTTGCTGCGGCCGGACGCTCATCGGCTGCGTCTATTGTTCAGTGCAGCTATGATACATGGTTATGACAAACACACGCAGACGGGTCGTGCTCTACTCCTCCGTTGTGACGGCGTTGCCCGTGACCTCCTTGAGCGGCGTGTTGAGCGTGATGACAATCATCATGCCCTCGTCTGCTCCGTTGGCCGTCTTGACCGCCACGCCGGGAACGGGTTCGCCGAGGCCGCTGACGCATCCGCTCGCATTGGGGATGGCCTTGACCGTCTCGGCAAAGCTCTGGATGGCCTCGGCGTTGCTCACCAAGCTCGCAAACGAGAGAATGTGCTTGGTGCAGTGGTGGGTGGTGGGGTCGTCGTGGTCCTCCTTTGAAATGTGGCCGTGCAGATCGCGGAGCGTCTCCAAGCTCTTCTCCAGGTTGGCAGCGTGGTCCTCCGACAGGAGCAGCGGCTCCCGTCGCATCGGCATGGTGTTCTCGGCCGCCTCCTCAAAGGCGGTGGTGATGGTCTGCGCCGCCTGCGTGCCCACCTCCCACAGCGGGACGACGCCAAAGGCGTGCTTGGCCATCTCCTCGGGGCTGGCGCCCGACTTTTCCATGGGCATGTCTGCCCGAGGCTTGACAAACCGAAAGTGCGGACTCGCGACCGAGAGCTCGCGCAGCGTGGCGTCGGTGAAGAGCGGGTGCTCCATGGACAGGCTGATCTCCACGCACGACAGGTAGAAGGCGTGCGAGCCCTTTTCGCCCGAGTCGAGCGTCTTGTGCGTGCGGGTAATGTTGGGCGCAAGGCGCGTGGCCACCAGCTTGTCCTTTGCAAAGGCGCTCGTCCTGGCCTGGCGCTGGCTCAAGTCGTGCGTGTACATGCGCGACGAGGCGAGCGTCGTCCCCTCCATGGAGAGCGTCTGGAAGCCGTGGTCGATGCGGCCGTACTTTGAGGCGCGCAGGTGCTCGAAGCTCTGGAAGGCCTTGGTCTCGTCGCTGACGGTGCTCGCGTCTTGCGCGGTGGACTTGGCGATGCGCTCGCGCACGGCGGCGGGGTAGACGGCGTCAAACCGCGCCTTGGCGACCTTGTCGCGCTCCTCCACCTTGACCACGGGCTTGCCGCCGATGTTGCCGCGCGCGGCATCGTCCAGCGCGGCGAGGAAGACGACCTTGGGAATGGCCAGCGCGATCGCGTGCCCGGCAATCTGCGCCGCGTGCTCGTTGGCCGCGTCGGCGTGCCCCGCATTGGCGGCGAGCACGGTGGTGCCGTAGACGTAGTGGGTGCCCAGCGAGTTGCCGAGCGCGGCGAGGTACGGGTACCGTTTGGCCTCTCCGTCGACGTCCTCCGCGATCGCCGTCGCCCGCTTGAGAATGGAAATCGCCGAGCACGCGCTGCCGTCGCAGTCGTCGGCGTGCACGATGCTGCGGATGGCCTCGGCGCGCCACGACTCGGACTGCACCATCTTGATGCCCGTGGGCTCGACCACGGGCGTGCCGTCGACGCGGTAGGGCATCGTGTAGGCCGAGAAGGTCGACATGGCCGACGCGAGCACCCCCGCGTACCTGAGCGTGGCGTCGGGGCTGGGATGCTCGAGGCTGGCCTTGATGTCCTCGTACTCGCACTTGCCCTCGACGCAGAGGTCGGCGTCGCACTCGGCGCGCACGCAGCGGGAGAAGATGGCCTCGAGGGTCGCGTCCGGAAAGGACGGCGGCGTGTCGTTGACCGCGGCCGCGAGCGCGTATCCCGAGCCGTTGAAGCCGCAGGGAACGCGCATCACGCTCTTGGTCAGGTTGGCGGCCGGCTCAAAGGTGACGTCGGTGCACATCTTCCACGAGGCATTGTAGATGCCCTGCAGCAGCGGCTCGACGGCCTTGATCTCGGCGTCGACCTTGGGGTTGCTGACAAACGCCACGGACACCGGTCCGTGGGGGCTACCGATCTGCTCGCCTGCCGCGTTGTAGTTGCGCTTGTAGACGGTGGGCTCGTAGATGCCCATGACCGCTTGGTGCGTGCCCCAGTTGCTGTAGCGCACGGGGACGTTTTCAAACGGCGCATTGATGCGCACTTGCGGCGCCACGGGCAGCGCGTCCAGCATCTGGGAGAGCGCCTGCAGCTGGGTGACGTCCTTTGCGCTGTCGGTGCTCGCGTTTGTCGTCTCGTCGAGAATGCGCTTCAGCGGGACATTCTCCTGGAAGAGGTCTTGCAGCCTGATCGAGGCCTGCCCGGAGAGCGTGCCCACCAGGGTGCCGTTGATGCTGGCGCCGACGCGCGACGCAGTCATGTTCAGCCGCGCGCGATCGGTGAGGAAGAGCCGGTCCGCCTCCACGTCCGTTTCGCCGGCCGCTACCTCGGTCATGCCCTCGGGCAGCGCCTGGGAGAGCTGCTCCTCAAGCTTGGCGCGGACGTCGGCGCCAATCTTGTCGCGCAGCTTCTCGGTGATCTCGAGCTCAAAGCCCTGCACCAAGCCCTCGGTCACGAGCTGCGGCGTTGCGCCGTCGCTGCAGCTGAGCGCAAAGTCCGTCTCGGCGCGCGCGGCGGCCCCGCCGAGCGAGCCGCCCTTGGCCAGGAAGACCGACTCCAAGTCCGCCTCGGTGCGCTTGACGGAGAAGCGCAAAAAGTATTTGGAGTGGTGGAGCTTCGTGTCCGCCGGAGCCTGCTCGCGCTCGCGCTTGTCGCCGACGCCTGCCGACGGGGCGGTGTTCCCCGTGGGAAGCACGCCCGCGAGCGCGAGCAGCCGCTGCTGCTCGGCGGCGTTCATTGTCTCGTTTTAAACTGACGCAACGCAACACTTCGTTATCCCTACGCGCGCGAGGGATGTGCGTGCGCGCGCGCTCACTCCTCCTCGTCGTCGGAGAAGCAGCACCCCACGAAGACGTCGTCGTAGTCGCCCTCAAAGGACGCCAGGGTTCCTGGTTTCTGCGACTTCTTGGCTTTCAAGCCGTTGAGCCAGCGGTGCTTGGCGCGCGTCGCAGTCGTGACCTTGCCGCCCTTGATGTTGAGCACCTGCTTGACGCCGGGCTTGGCCTTGCCTTGGGCGGTGCGGAAGCTGCGCTGCGCGAGCTTCAGCGCCGCCCACAGGAATCGGCAGTCGAAGCCTTGGCCCTTGAGCGCGAGCGGCAGCGCGTTGAGCAGCTTGTTCCCCTCGCCAATGGTCCAGATGCGCATCAGGTCCTTCGGCGACGGGGCTTCAAAGTCCGCAACGTCCGACCCGCCAAACGGGCGAATGAAGAGCGGATGCTTTGAGATCATGATCTTCTTCGGCGCGCAATCCGCCTTTGGCGTGGTCGTGTTTTCAAAGCACTGGTAGTCCAAGTGCAGCCCGTAGATGGCAATGTTGTTCTTCTTCTCAAAGCCGCTCACCGTCTCCTTCCAAGTGGCCTTGGCCTTGTTGTCCTGCTTCTCGTAGAACTCGTCCGTTGCGACCTTGTTGAGCGCAGCCAGCCTTGTTTTCTCTTCTGGCGTGAGCTTCGTGTTCGTGACGATGTTCTCGTCCTTCCTTCGCTCCGCCTCTGCAACCAGCTTGTCAATCTCCGCAGAGTTCTCGCCTTTGACAACGGTGAGGTGCGTTGCTTGGAACGGGTCCGTGAACTCATCCTTTTCGTCTTGGCCTGTGAACCCTGGATTGACTTGGTACGGCGCGATGCGGCTCCACTCAATCTCGAGATCGTTGCTGTCCGTAAGGCCGAATGCCTGCTTCAGCCGATCGTCCGAGTCGGGCGGCACTTGGACGACGAGCAGCGCATTCACGCAGTGCAAGTCCCCGGCGGGCGCGATCCCAGCGTCACTGAGCGTCTTGTACGCCTTGCTGTTCGTATCGTACATGGACCCGATCGGGATGATAAAGGGCGTGTTGCTGTCCGGCTCGTTCACCTCGACCGGTTGACCGGCGCGCTTGTTGCGGCCCGCTTGCATGTAGTTGGTCGTAATGTAGTCCAGAAACGGCTTGCCCACAAAGGCCTTAATGTGCGCAGGAAGGGTCGCCTCATCGTTGGTGACATCGACCATGGCCGCTTGCCCCATGCTGAGGGGATGGGGCGAGCCTGAAACCATTTTGTCATCCTTTGTGTCCTTCAACTTTTCTGAGTCGTAGCGCCGGACGTGCATCTTGGCCGCATCCTGCAGCTCAGCCACGCGCTTCGGATAGTCGTGAACGGTCTTTGCGTCCACGATGCCCTGGGCGTGCTCTGTTGTGAGCCAGTAGTCCCGAAGGGACGTGACCAAGTTGGAGTTGGCTCCAGCGCCCGCGGGAATTTTGTAAGTGGTCCGGTCATCAAACGTCTTGATCTTGTCCTGCACCGACTGAATCTGAAACGCCTGCTCCTTTGCGTCCCAGGTCTTGTCAATCGTGGCCAGCAGCGCAATCGCACCGTTGTCGTCGTCGGTCTTGAGCATCGCTTCAGACTGAGCCGCGCGCACCGCCTCGCCTCCAAACAACACCTGCACATCTTCCTTGTCTCTGCTCCTGAGTTTGACCATGGCCTTGCTCCTCATGCTCACTCGCTCCGACGCCATGATGCTGTCCTTGCTGGCGATGAACGTGTAGTCGTACTTGTCCATGCCCATGATGGCGTCCTCCTTGTTGGCGGCCTTCCACTGCGCGTCCATGGAGGCCTTGGCGCCTTGCAACGCGTCGCCAACGCCAGACTTGGCCTTTTCGAGCATCGAGGACGCCTTCTTCTGAAGGGGGCCAGGACCGGCAGGACCGGAAGCAGCAGCATCGCCCTTGTCCTTCTTCTTGCCGAGGCCAAGGAGGCCGCCCGTGTCCACCTCCGGCTCGGGCAGCGACAGCCGCGCGGCCACCATGGCGCCAATGTCCAGCGGCGCGTGCTGCGCCACCGCGCGGTGCTGCGGTGCAAACCCGGGGCCGTCGTGCAGCCCCACCGACGCGGTCGGGTGCCGCAGCGCGTCGGCCGACAGGCCCGCCCGCAAGCCCACGGCGTCCGAGTAGAGGCCGCGCGGCGCCGCCGCCGCAGCACTCGTGGTGCTGCCGCGCACGGGCCGGCGCTGCTGCTGCGGCGCGGGCGGCGGCGGGAGGAGCGACATGCTGCTGCTGCGCGCGCGCGCGTTGCTCTCTTGCTGCTTGCTCGCCTCTTGTGTTATCTGTAGATTAAGTGGCGCCTCCGTGCCACTGTCAGGAGGAAGCATGCTGCAGACGGTGCAACAGCGCGACCGCCGAGAGCGGTTCTCGCAGCTCTTTGGCGCCGTCCTCGCACGCCGCGAGCGACGCATCCAGCTGCCTCCGCCAGAGCTCCCCGAGGAGTGCATCGCCGGGGCCGGGCTCTTTGGGACCCTCGACCCGGATCTCGTCTGCGCAATCGCCGAGCAGCTCGCGCAGACGGGATTGCAAGCGTACCGCTCCATTCCCTCCGTCGCCGGGCAGACCGCGCTCCTTTGCAAGGCCAAGCAGGTCATCGCCGACATTGCGTCGCTGCTGTGCACGTGCCGCTGCATCGAGAGCGCCTTTCGCGAGCAGGGCGACATGCTGCGGCTCGAGGTCGCCTCGCGCGGCCAGACGCAGCTCTGGCCCGTCAACGTGGCCGCGCAGTACCCATTCCTCGACCAGGTCCTGCGCGAGGAGCGCTCGCGCTTGGACGTGCGCATGCTCGAGAGCGCGCTCACCGCCATGGTGACGCACTGCGCCTCGGACCACTGCCGAGGGGCGCGCTGGGCGCACAACAAGCGGATTGCGGAGGCGACGCAGCGGCAGGAGCAGCGCCCCGCGACGCCGCTGCTGCTCGCCGTGCTCAACGGCGGCGAACGCACTCCGCGCGTCAAGGTGGCGTGGTCGGGCTCCGAGAGGCCCAACTGCATCGAGTGCTTTGGCTCGGCGTCCACCGCAGACGACTGCTGGGTGCTCGCGGCGGACGAGGACGGCGGCGATCTGGTTCGAGTGCGAAACGCGCCGGCCCCGGCGTTTGATCCGCGCTCGGAGCTCGCAAAGACGCAAGAGCTGTGCGGCGCGGCCAGAATTTCGCTTTCGTCGGAGGCCTCGTCGTCGCAGCGGCAACAGCAGTACCACGCGACGCACCTGGCGGTGAGTCCGTGCGGAGGGTGGCTGGCGCTGGCGTATCAGGAGAGCGAGGCCCACCACGCAGACGGTCGGGAGTCGCCTGCGCCCAGCTTTATGAGTCTCGACGAGGAGGCCCTCTCGGGATCCCAAGGAGGGGGAACGGGCGGCGTTCCGGGCCAGCGACGAGCTCCCGACGCGCATCTGCGGCTGTGGCGCATGCACAAGGACCGCGCTCCGGAGCTGACGTCCGAGGTGTCGCTCGCAAACTTTCTGGTGCGCTCCCTGTGGATGCGGCTGGACGACTCGCTCGAGGCCACCGGAGTCGTGCTCGTCGTGCTGGTCCGCTCTGCCGGCGTTCACTCGATGAGACAGTGCCAGCTGACCGGGAGTGCCGACGACCTCGGGCGAATGTTCCGGCACAGCGAGGACTGCATTCTGCCCCGTGAAATTGTCCCGAGACTCCACAATAGCGACTCGGAGCGCAACATGATACTCTATGCCACGACGCACCTCTTCTCGGTCGAGCCCTCCGATGCCGACGGCGGGCGCACGTGCTTGTGCACGCTCGTCGGGCGGGGGAACAGCCTCCCCCAGACCCAGACGCACGGGCGCCAGCTCTGGCAGATTCTGCTCGTGGCGTGCACGGCCGGAGACAACCGCCACTTTCGCATCACCGAGGCGGTCACGGGTCTGGACCCCTTTCTCAAAAGCGAACCGACCACCCGCGACGTGGAGCGGCGCTTCTTGCCCTACAGCGCCAAGGCCTCGCCCTGCCAGACGCTCGTGGTGGCGCTGGGGTCGCGCCTGGTGGGAGACTGCCGTCGTCTGCATGCGCACGTGTACCGCAAAGACGTCGGCGAGTCGCTCGGCAAGGGCCGGACGCTGATCAAGCCCTTTGAGCTCGTGCACGCCGTGCACATCGAACACGCCATCCGCCGCGCTCCGTCGAGCCGCCGTGCCGAGTGCGACGGCGTCCGAGTGCATCCAGCGCCGACGTGCTTTTGCTTTTCGTCGTGCGGCCGCTTTGCGGTCTTTGCGCTCGAGCGAGTCGAGATGCGGTTTCCGCCTGGACGCGGACCCTGCCCTCTCGACACAAACGCCTGGGATCGCGAGGTCACCGCGGGCATGTGCTTTTTGGACCTCTCCCAACTGAGCCTCCGCAAGACCAGCCCGCAGCGCGTGGACTTTGGCTGGGTGCAGTGCCGCGGCGACCTGCTGCCGCGCCGCATGCGCTGGAACCGCGCCGGCCTGTGGCTGGGCGTGCGCGGGGGCGTGCTGCTGCTGGGGGCGTAAACGCATCCTGTTTGCTCTTGTCCCTGTTATGTGCGCGTGTGTACACTTTTCGAGTGCGAGTGCAGGGGCTGCGGAAGGCCCCGCCATCGTTTGGATAAGCCACTGCCCGACCCCGTCAGAGCAAGCAAGCCACCGCGACTCCCAGACGCGGAGCGCCATGGCCATGTCCCCGAGGGCCGCGCAGTACCAACCCCAAGAGAAGCGGGAGCCGATGCAGACAAAGGGCGCCTTCACCGACTGGATCGACCCGCACGCAGACGTCGAGGCAAAGGGGGTGGACGCCATCTTCGAGCCCTCGCCCCTGGCCGGTGGTCCCACAAAGGGGATTGAGGGCTACTGCAACACCAGCATCAACATCATCCTTCACCTTGTTGCGGCCGGCCTCACCATTGCGGCGGGCGCCATCCACGTGCAGACGGGCGAGGACTCCAAGCACCTGACGCACAAGATGAACGAGACCGACTGGATCTCGGTCTGGTGCTGGCTCATGATCATCGGCCCCATTCTCGCCGTGCTGCTCTGGGTCATCTGGTTTGGCTGCGTGCGGCGCTCGTTCCAGACGCCGTTTGTTGCGACCATTGGCGGCACCATCTTCCTGCTCGTCTTTGTCTGCACGATCAAGCTCTCCTACTTTTTGGAGATTTCGCACTACCTTGCGAACAGCGGGGGCACCGACCACCAAAACGAGGCGATGAACCACGCCGGCAACAACGACCCCGACGGCCTCGCCTTTGCGGCGCTCCTCTTCCAGTGCTACATCCTGATCACCAGCGTCTACACGCCAATGTCGGGCATCTACTACAAGCTCTTGCAGGTGGACGGCAAGGACCAGCTGGCCAAGTCGAACATGAAGTTCCTCGGCAGGTACTGACGCCGCGCTCGGGAAAGGAGAAGACACAAACCGCCGAGAAGGGCAAGCGGCAGCGAATGCGACGGGAGGCGCGTGCGGGTAGGAGGAGAGAGTATCGGGTGCCGGGAAGGCTGGCGAGTTTGTGTCGTAAAGACGCCATATTCACACCCACACATCTACACGCAACTGCCTAGCACAGCCGCACAATCTCGCTGTCGGGCGCCTTGGACTCGGAAAAGCCGGCGCCCGTGGCGTGGCGCAGCGTCCAGCGCTTCTTCGGCCCGTCGTCCCAGTCCTTGCCGTTGGCCTTGCCGCACATGAAGACCATGTCGCCGCTCTGCAGGTGCAGCTCGAGGACGGGGCCGATGGGCTTGTAGTCGTAAAACCACTGGAAGCGCAGCGGCATCTGCTCGCTCGCCTCGCCGACGCGGTAGAGGATCGTGATGCGCCGCTCCTTGTCGCCGTGCTGTCAGGGGGCACGGGTGCAACCGCATGTGATGGGCGTCACAAACCCGTGTTTGCAGCATGGCGGAAAGACTAGCCCGCTTCTCGCACTGGCCGCCCTAACTATTTTTCTGAATCTGCCGTCTTCGCATAAGTAGACCACGCCCATTTGCAATTTTCCCTCGTTGAAGAGGCGTTGCGTAGGCGTAAGGTTGGCCATGCGACTACTAAACATCTTTGTTTTTGTTTCTGAACTGTGCTTTACTGTTCTCATTGTCTGAGCAATTTTAGCACGAGTTTCTGCGCTTTTCGGAACTGACTTGTACTTGTATCCGTTATCGCGCCGTCTCTGCGCAGCCCGGCGTTGCGACTCGGCAAGCTTTGCTTTGCATTGTGCAGACAAACGCCCCCCCGGGCCAGCACCGCGGCAATTGTATCCGCCGCCGTTTTCTGTCAATGTGTTGTAATGTTCAATCCACGCCTCTTCTGCTTGGTCTAAGTCACCATCGTCCAAGTTGTCCACCACAATTGACCACTGAAAAGACTTCTTGCCGTGTTTTCGTATCGCCCTATGGAATGGCATGTCGCAACCGCGTTTGGCCTCGCATTCGTGCTCCGATTTCCTCTTTCTCATCGTAAATGTGGTTTGCCCGACGTATTGCTTTCCGTTCACCGTGCACTCGGCGATGTAGATTTGTCCCATGCTGCCCGCTGCTACCCACTAACATGGTTCAAGTCGCAAGCTACTAGCGCGCACCCAGCCGATGCCGTTTTTGTTCTTCTTCCGCTTGTCGACCTCGTAGTAATAATTGTTCTCCACCACCGGCAGCGGTCGCCCCACCAGCTCGCTCAGCTCGTCGCGCAGCGAGCCGATCAGCGGGTAGTCCTCCATGGCCACCACCGAGCCCATGCCGTCCGCATAGTGGTCCTTGTTGGCAATCGACGGCGCCCGCACCGCCCGATCGGTGATGCAGTTGTTGTGCCGCCCGTGCTTGTTCTTGACGTAGCGGTTGATGCCGCGCCCCTGCAGCGCGCAGGTGTCGATGGGCATGTCCCACAGCTGCTCCTCCATGTCGCGCGTGCGCTCCTTGCCCGCAAAGCCGCGCACAACGAGCAGCCCGGCCCTGGGCACCGGGTCGGTCTCGACGATGCGCGCGATGCGCTCGGCATCGGCCCCAGGCCGGTCCTGCAGCTGGCGCCGCAGGCTGAACATGCGCGCGTCGAGTGCACGCTCGTCGCGCAGCTGCTTGCCCCACTGCCGGAGCTCGGGCACGGTGAGCGCCGCCTCGGGCGGCGCTTCGCGGCCGAGAATCTCCATGCCGTGCTCATTCTCGCCGGCGTCGGCAAAGGTCATCGTGACCAGCCGCTTGCCGGGAACGGCGTAGGGCTTGCCCTTGCGGATGCCGCCGCGGCCCATGCCGCGCAGGGGCTTGCCCCCGTCGATGAGCGGCGCGCGATCGCGGCCGTTGATCACGCGGCGCCCGGGCTTGTCCATGGTGTGGGTTGTGGTGTGTGTGTGGTGTGTGCTGTGCTGGTCGGCGCAAGGCGCAAGTGACCAAAGCGCGGGGGACGTCCCGGGCATGCTGCGCCACGCGACCGCGCGGGTCCCGCGGCCGCCCCCGTCCGATCCGAAGCGCTCGCGTTTCTAGAGTGCTACTGACCTGCCACTGACTTTGGCCGTGTTAGCTCTGACTTTGCTCGCGGGCAAAGCGTTCCCTTCTCGATGCAGAGTGCTCGGGTATT
>PAIY01000158.1 GCA_002704825.1 Phycisphaeraceae bacterium | reverse complement strand
CAAGCGAGACACATCATTTTTAGTTGCCGCGAGAATTCGATGTTTGGCAATATGGCTGGATGTCTTGTGACGACACTGCTTAGAGCAGTTTAAATAATTAATCTCAATCTTCCGTCACTCCCGCGCAGGCGGGAGTCCAGTGAAATTTGCAATATTCAACTGCATGCCACTGGATTCCCGCCTTCGCGGGAATGACAAAGTCTATGACGGCATGGAGATTAATTCCTGGAAACGCTCTAAACAACATCACAAAGACAACCCGTGACTCAGGAGAGTCACGGGTTTGAAGAGGCAATCACAATCAATTCATCAATGATGAAAACCGCAACATACTTTGCCATGTTGCGGTTTTTTTATATTTAATCTCGAAATATGTATTGACGAATCAAAATATGTTCGTAAACTCGCACGTCCTGCTTTCAATGGGAATAATTGGTATTCCCATGCAGACCGTAAAGGAGCGATGTATGCAATTAATCAAACATATTGCAATGACCGATGGGCATGTCGATCTGACTGATGCCGCGCGTAGCAGCTCCTGTTTTACAGGTCTGACGCAAGGCTGATCAAGCCGACTTTTCCATCACGACATTTTGATATTTGTTTTTGAAACAGATCGCCCAGCGTGGGTTTGTTTTGCATCTGTCTGATGCGTGTTTATCGCGCGTGTTCTATCATATGTGAATCCCAATCGACGGTTGCGCGATCATTGCAGACTGGCCAGAACATTTAAGTAGATTGGATCAAAATCATGGCCACACAGACATTGACAACACGACAGGTCGCACCGGATGACATGAAGATTGGTGACTACGTTGCCATCACGCATGAGTTCTTTGAATTCATTGATCGCTTTGCATCCGAACGCCATCAGCAATTGACGTTGCAACGCACAGCAACACTTTACGATGACGAAGATGCGGGAACGCCTTTGTTGGTGATGCGCGTTTGCTTGCCGTTCGTTTTGGTTCGCAAGCCGGATAAGCAATATATCTCTGTCGATATCCGGCGGTACAAGTTGGTCAAGCTTGACGATCAATATGCCTTGGATGCGATTCGCTTCATCAAGAAGTCCAACAAGCACAGCAAGGCAGATTGAGTGATGTGCTGTTTGAGAACAAAGCCGTGGCTCACTGGGTGCATGGATTGATTTTGACAGCACAACAACAAGGCAACCCGTGCCCCGGGAGGGACACGGCTTTTGAAAGTATCAAGTCACATCAACAGCAACGGTGGAGGCACCCGGGGGGCTCCAGCATCACCGCAGACAGCGATGTCTGCGGTGGTGTTTTTTATTCTCTGTCATGCAACAAATCAGGCCGGCTCGAGCATATCGTCGAAGACCATTTCTTCATCTGTGTCTTTGTCATCACCGCGATAGTCATGGGTGATTTCTTCGCCGGGATAGATGTCGCGTAAGGTGACGACAGTCAGGTCATCGTAATACGCGGAGTTGGCATTGTTGTTGTGATTGATGTATTTGAAATCGTTGGTCACGCAAAAACCCTGGACACCATCGACCCAGAGGACATAAGGTCCATCGTCATCAACGGAAAAACCTTCGAGGTTACCAAGCAGTATGCCAGCGGGAATGAATTCAGTTGCAAACAGTCCGCGCCCGTGGATCGGGCTTTGTTTCACTTCAAACATGGACGGGGAACTCCACTTCCTGTCGTCTACAGTCTCAGGCAAGGATCGAACAACGGCGGCGATCCAGAAAAAACCCGTGCGTTTGGACCGATAAAATCAAGTCTCAAGAACCTGTGACCGGACGGTTGAATATAGCATACAGAAAATTGGAAATGCAGTGAAGGTCTTTCCACGATATTGCCGATGTTGTGGATATCATGAGTATGACCATGTCACTAGCATCGGACTTTTCGGCGATCCAGGCTGCCCAGACCCAGCAGCAGATTGGTGTCGCCGTTGCCAAGAAGAGTTTGGACGCCGCCAAGCAGCAGGGTCAGGCTGCGATCTCTCTGCTGGAGAGTGCCGTACAGGTGCAGCAGCAGTCATTGAATCCCAACGTCGGCCGCAGTCTTGACGTGACGGGGTAAAGGAATTTTTCAATTTAAATTAATCAAGCAACGGTTACGCGTTGCTTTTTTTCTGCGCGGCGTGATTGGGTGGCTTGGTTGGAAGAACCACAGAGGCACTGAAGCACAGAGCCGGAAAAGACAAAGTGGATTTTATCTCTGTGTCTCTGTGGTCAATGCCGTCGGTTATCGCAACTGCAAAGCGCGCTAAACCGCAAGCGGTGCTAGCAGCGGTGTTACTTGAGCCAGCGTTGTTGCAGCTCGTCGAAGGTGTCGATGCGGCGGTCACGGAAGAACGGCCACATGCGTCGGACGGTTTCGATCTGTTTGGTATCAATGTCCGCGATGAGGATTTCTTCCTGGTGATCCGAAGCCTGAGCAATGATCTGCCCACCGGGGTCTGCGATGAAACTTGAGCCCCAGAAAGTGATATCACCTTCAGAGCCAATGCGGTTGATCGCAGCGACAAAGCAGCCATTGGCGATGGCATGGGATCGCTGCATGGTGATCCACGCATCGCGTTGCCGGGCGCCCTCTTCCGGGGGTTCGCCCTTCCAGTATCCGATGGCTGTGGGATATTCGAGCAACTGCGCACCACGTAGCGCGGTGAGTCGGGCGGCTTCGGGATACCACTGGTCCCAGCAGATGAGCGTGCCCACATTGATATCACCAAGCTGCGTTGCCTGATAGCCCGGATTTTGGGGGTCACCGGGGGTGAAGTAGAACTTCTCATAAAATCCGGGATCGTCGGGAATATGCATTTTGCGGTACCGGTTTACCAGTGTGCCTGTATCATCAATACAGACGCTGGTGTTGTGGTACAGCCCTGCATCGCGACGTTCAAAGAGAGATGCCACCATGTTGATTTTGGATGACTTGGCGATGTCGCAAAGTTCGTCGGTCAAGGCACCAGGGATCGACACTGCCAAATCAAAGAGCGCTGGGTCTTCGATCTGACAGAAGTACAGCGAGGTATAAAGCTCCTGGGTCAGAACGAGTTTGGCCCCGTCTTTGGCAGCATCACGCATCATCTGATGCGCCTTGGCGATGTTGGCAGCAACGTCATCCGTGCAGGCATGTTGAAGCAGGGCAATGCGGGTCGTCTGAGGCATGGGACACTCCAGGTCACAGTGAGAAACTTTCAAGCAATAAGGATCACCGAACATGATCAAAAGTGCAAACGTCAAATCGCAAGTTAATAACACATGGCTTTCACCACCGAGACGCAAAGGCACAGAGAGCAAACCGAGTTTATTCATCCTGATGCTTTGCGTGTTGGCGTTTGGTATCTCGGCATGTGATGCGCAAACCATCAGCCCCGCCCCCAACTTCGGCAGTGACTTCTGGAAACGTTGGGGTGACGGCAAAGCGGAAATGGCAGGCTACGACATTACCTACCCACGCTACGGCCAACTCCGTAAAGGCACCGGCGTGACCATTTTCGTCACCGAAGATTTCTCCGATTCCCTTCGCGTCAAGGCAGACCCCGGCAAGCATCCCAAAGCCTCGGTCTATCCCGTGATCAAACTCAACCTTGTCGAAGACTTCCCCACCGGACTCTACGATTACAACCTGATGACCAGCGTCTTCGTCCGTGCGGATCACTCCGGCAAAGGTGGCCTGCCGGTCAAAGCCAGCTTCTCAGCCCAGGAGTGGTGCGGACATGGTTATGCCCAACTGCTCTTTGACAAAAACACCATTCGCTTAACCAGTCACAGTTACTTTGACGGCGAGGCGGATCAGAATCACAAGCTGAGCATGCCCGGTCACGCAATGAGCCAGGATACACTCATGCATTGGGCGCGCGGGTTGGCAAGTCCAGTCCTCAAACCCGGCCAAGCCGTCAAGGTCAATATGCTCATGACACTGGCACACAGTCGGCTTCGCCACCAACCCCTGTCATTCACCCAGGCAACATTGGCCTTTGCCGATCAGCCCGTCGCGGTCACCGTCCCTGCGGGAAGATTCACCTGTGATCAACTCACCTGCACGCTTGCGGATGGCCAGACGTGGACGTTTCACGTTGACCGCAAATCGCCCTACCGCCCCATCATCCAGTGGGAGAGCACGGCTGGACACAAAGGCCAACTCATCAAGTCCAAGCGACTGCCTTACTGGCGATTGCATGACAATGGTGACAAATCGATTCTCAGTGAACTGGGGTTAAAGCCGCGTGAAGCGCGTATGCCCTGATGGTGTTGATACTCCGTAACGTCGCAAGGCAACCCGCCTCTCGGTAGAGGGACGGCTTGTGTGGGTGGAACTGTCTCGAACTGGGGTTACATGATGTTTACCTCGTTGAACACCTCAAGTTTGCGAAAAATCACCATGTTATCGCCATCAAAAGACAGAACATGCGTTTAGATTGCAGTAATCGGATAAAGCCTGCCGATACTTATATGACTTAAGTAATCAATTGGTTGAACCCGCGAAAGTGTATCGGGGTGAGCGCTTGTCGCGTATGATGGTGGATAGTTTAATGCCCGAGTCTGAATCTGTAACTGCAAAGTCCCGACTGATGCCCCGACACCTGCCCGCAAGACAGAATCGCCGTAACCAGAATCACATGCAGGCCCAATCTGCCCCGGCTGGCAAGCCTGCCCGGATTCCGGATCACCCGCTGATCTGCAAAGAGGCTGGCATCCTCATTGAGTCCGACGAAGACCTCGCGGCGTTGGTGGCCCATGTCCGCGAAGTCGGCAGCTTCGCATACGACACCGAATTCATCGGCGAGTCCAGCTATTACCCGCAGCTTTGCCTGATCCAGATTGCGACCCATCAACAGGTGGGCCTGGTCGATCCGTTATGTGAAGTCGATCTGACACCGATCTGGGAACTCATTGCTGACCCGGATATCAAAACAATTGTCCACGCGGGCATGCAGGATCTGGAACCGGTCGCCCGTCATCTGGACAAGGCGCCTGCCAACATTTTTGATTCGCAGATCGCTGCTGCCTTTTGCAACCAACCCTATCCCGCATCGCTGGCTCACCTGGTGGAAGTCTGTTGTGGCGTGAAACTCGGTAAAGGCCTGACGTATACGGCATGGGACCGCCGGCCGCTAAGTCCGACGCATCAGCGTTATGCCTGTGACGATGTGCGGTATCTGCCTGCCATTGAAGCAGCGTTGAATGAGCAACTCCAGCAAGCCGGTTACGCGCAGGCGATGCGTGATGAATGTATTGAATCGATGGAAGAGCTGAGTATCTACAAGCCCAACATCGAAGCGCTGTTTAACCGCGTGCGGTCGAATCGCAACTTCTCACGCAAAGAGTCCGCCTTGCTGAAGCTGTTGGTGGCCTGGCGTCAGGATGCTGCACAGGAGCAGAACCTGCCGCCGCGCAGTGTGGTCAAAGACGATGTGCTCATTGCCATGTCCAAAAAGTCACCCAAGAGCCGCCAATCTCTTTTCAATCTCAAGCACATGCCCAAGCCGATCATCAACATCTACGGTGATCAGCTTCTGGAGATGGTGCAGACGGCCAAGAACATGCCCAAAGACAAGATGCCCAGGGACAACAAGTTCGAGGAAACCACCGCCCAGCGTCACCGCAGTGAACAGTTGTGGGTGGCACTCAATGCGCTGTGTCACGGCAAAGGCATCGCCCCGGCATTGGTCACGTCGCGTCAGGAAATCTCACGCTGCTGCCAAGACATGCTCAGTGATCAATTGCCAGAAGATCACAGCATGAACAACGGCTGGCGCAAGACGCTGATCACCCAGCCCCTGCAGGCAATGACCAGTGGCAAACCGTTGGAATTGGTTTGGGAACAGGACGCGTTGAAACTCGGATAAACGGATAAACGGATTTCGGATTTCGGATTTCGTCCCAATGATAAAAAACCGCTTGCGGTTTAGCCTGCCTTGGTGATTTTCGATAACAGTTGGTTATCAAAGATTCACTGTCGCGCTAAACCGCAAGCGGTTGTTTTTTTGAGTGATTGATGACGTTTTTAGACGCGGTCATTGCCACGGGTGATCGACTGGGGGTTCTTCTCCAGGTGGATCTGTTCGGGCGATTCGTCGGGGTAGATGGCAAAGGACAGGCCGTGTTTGCCGTTCTTTTTCTTTTGATACATCGCCTGATCGGCCAAGGTCAACAACATGTCGATGGTCAGATCGTCCAGGCAGATATCGGTATAAACCGAGCCGACGGTGAAGTGGGATCGCAAGGTCAGATCATCACGCAGACGAAGCTCTTTGCCTTCGACACTGTCAGCAAGTTTCTGGCTTGTCCCAAAAGCGCGGGCACGGTCGATGCCTGCAATGAGCACTGCAAATTCGTCACCGCCCATGCGACCGATCAGGTCATTGGGGCCGAGTTTCTTGCGGAAGATGCGGGCCAACCCCTTGAGGAGCAAATCGCCTGCATCATGCCCGTATGTGTCGTTGACTTTCTTGAAATCGTCAAGGTCAATGAGCATGCAGCAGACGCCGGTACCCTGGACGGACGCCATTTCCAGTCGACGTTCAGCCAGTTGCGTAAAGCCGCGACGGTTGAGCACCTTGGTCAATGGGTCGGTAAAGGCCTGGAACTTCAGGTCATTGAGTCCCTGCTTGGTCTGGTCGACATCCTTTTCAAGTCGACAGAGTTTGGCGGTGTGATTGATGGCTGTCGTGGTGACCTGCGCGGTGAGTTTGCGAAGGATGACTTCGGTGGACTCGATCTTGGGACAGCTGTTGTATAGTGTCCGCGCTTCGTCTGCCACACTGACCAGGAACCGATCCAACGTCGGGTAGGTCTTGGCCAGGAATCGGGCGTGAATGTTCTGTAACCAATCCATGCATCGGCTGTCAGGTTCTTCGTTGAGATGCGGCAGCAGACTTGCCATGAACACCGCCCAATCCAGTGCGGTGGGTTCCTGGCCTTCAGCAATCTGTCTGGGCGCATCATGGTGATTGATCACGGCTTTCTGGAGTTTACGCGAGGCATGCCATTCACGAAGCAAGCCCTGGCCGGCAGCGGTGTGATCAAAGCCGAACTGTTTTTTCTCCCATTCACACCAACCACTGTGCGAGTTGGAAATGAAAGCCTGTTCGGTGTAGGTATCAGGGTTCACGGAGATGAGCATCGGCAGGCCGATGTCCTGGATCAATGCCATGCTGTAGGCATCGTCCGCTTCCTGCGGTTCGGTCAGTTCACAGAATTTGCGCGCTGCGATGGCCTTCTGGAGACTGTTGGCCCAGAGACTGTCTGCAATATCGCGGGGAAGTGAGGACGATTCGGTGAGCATCCGCAGGCCGTATGCCATGGCGACGGCACGGGCGCGATTCGGCCCAAGCAGCGTGACGGCACGCTCGACACTGCTGATCTGACGTGAGACGCCAAAGGCAGCGGAGTTGATCACCCCAAGGACACGGGCGGTCAGCGTCGGGCACGAGCGAATCGCATCACGGACGCGGACCAGATCCTTGGGATCCGATTCCATCAGGGCAAACAGCGCGCCCGACTGAACCATGGCCGGACCCAGACGGGTAAGTGTCTGGCGGACCAGTTCGTCTTCCTGGTCGATGGCGCTGAGCATCATGGTTTGCGTGTTTTCGTTATCCAATGGGCCCCCCTTGGCCGACAATTGCATCTTCGGTGACCTTTACGCGTTTTTTAATTGACCGGGTCCGTCGAAACATCTTGAACGGGGTGATCCAGTCAATTACCTGGTTTCATGTACTTTTGTTCGTCAATTAAACAATGCCGATTCAGTGTTTGGGACATGCAAAACGCAAAATTCGCATCAAAGCACGTTACAGACGGACTGTCTGATAAAAATCAGCATCAAGACCGATTCCCAAACCCATGCGCTGCCCTGAAGGAACTCCGGCAAACACCTGATTTTGCTGTGAAAATTAGAAAATACATCACAGAATCACAGAATTGTCTCAAGATGATTGAACAGTTGTTCAATCTTTGTGCGAATGGCTTATCGAAGGACGTGCGGACTTTCAGCTCGCGGCTAGAACAGTTCAAACAATTAATCCTCATGTCGTCTGAGATTTTGTCATTCCCGCGCAGGCGGGAATCCAGTGGCATTCTGTTGACACTTGCAGGTTCCACTGGACTTCCGCCTGCGGGGTGAGTGACGAAATGAGAGATAGCCTGGAGATTAATTGAATGAAGCGCTCTGTTGAAGCACGCTCTATTCCACCTGAGCAAAAAACAAACCCCGTCGCAATTGCTGTAACGGGGTTTGGTCCATGTCTTGGTTGTGTTGGCTGATCGCGGTAACCGGTCTGCGATCAGCTTTGACTGCTGACCCAGGAAACCTTGTTGCCCACCGGCAATTCCTTGAAGAAACTCTGCGGCGGATGCTTGGGGGCAGTGATCTTGGCGTAAAGCACCACCAAACCGGCCGCACCGAGAATGCCCAGCCCCAGGAACATGAGCACGAACTGCATTACCAACTGCAGGCCCGAGGTGTGTCCGAGAATGTGTGCCCAGTTGGCGCCGGTGGCAGCTTCAAAGCCCAGACCCGCATCAATCGTAGACGGGGGAACCAGGGCAATCCAGAAAGCCGTCCCCAGCAAAGCCACCAGACTCATCGGCAGAAGAACCTTGATGCAGGTGTACATCACTTGATCCACACGAATACGCGGCAGCGTCCAACGCAGCCACATCTGAATGAAGATCAAGCCAAAGGTCTTGATAATCACCCAACCGAAGCAGTAGGCGTTGACAATCGCCAGTTGGCCGGCGGTCAAAGCGCTGTCACCGGTCGCACCGCTGGCAGCGTTGATCGCATCCGCGATGCCGGTCAGGCCGGTCGCCGCCGAGATCGAACCGTTGCCATAGGCTTGGGCAGCGAAGATCGGGTTGTAGTTCAGGTCCCAGTAAATCGGGTCCCAGGCACCCAGCGGGCTGTTCCAACCGCCCAGGAAGGTGAAGGTGCTGATCACGCCGACGACGAACATCCCTGCATACTCAGCGAAGAAGAAAAAGCTGAACCGCAGGCCGGAGTACTCGGTGTGGAAACCCGCAACCAGTTCGGATTCGGATTCGGGCAGGTCGAAGGGAGCCCGCTTGCATGATGCCAGCGAAGCGATGAAGTACAGGATAAAGGCAAAAAACAGGAACGGGTTATGGAAGACGAACCAGTCCTGCATGCCGCCGCCCTGGAGGTATCCCAGTTCAACGAGGTTGAGCGTGCCGGCAGCGAGAATCGCACAGATCAGACTCAGGCCCAGCGGGACTTCGTAGCTGACCATCTGACAGGCTTCACGCATGGCACCGTAAATCGCCCATTTGCTGTTGGAACCCCACCCTGCCAGGATCACGGCCATCACTTCGATGGCCAGGACCGCCAGAATGTAGAGTAGGCCGTTATTGAGCGTGCCTTCAAAACAGAGTTGCGGGCCGAACGGCAGCGCGACAAAGGCTGCAAAAATCGGGGCAAAAGCGATGTAAGGTGCGATGCGATAGAGCATTTTATCCGCACCATCGGGGATGAGATCTTCCTTCTGGAACAGCTTCACGCCGTCTGCCAGGGATTGCGACCAACCGTGCCAACCACCGGTATGCATGGGACCCAGGCGGCCTTGGATGTGGCCTGCGACTTTGCGTTCCCACCAGATACTGAACATGGCGATGAGGCTGATCCCGCCGGTGTACACCGTGCCGATGATGGTCAGCTTCACCAGGATCTCAAGCCATATATTGTTCTGAATCAGCTCCATGATTCCTGCAAGGGAACTCAAGGAACCATCGGTCGCGGCATTACCCAGCATCGTGATCATGATCAGCGGCTTTCCGTCTGAGGTATCAATCTAAAATGGACAGAGGGGGATTTTAACCGCAGTGGAGGGTTTTGGCCAAATGCAACACCATTTCTTCATCAAATCACTGCCCAAGCCCCAATACGTCATTCCCCCATTTAGCCGCATCGCTTGCGATGCGCTTTGACGCGGCATCTAACCACCTTCACGCGCATCACAAGTGATGCGGCTAAATGACAATTCTTTTGATCACGAAACCTGCCCATCGCAAAACACAAGCCCCTGCGGTATCATATGCCCCCTTGTCCCTCCAACCGCGCTTAGGAACCTCAAACAGGACCCAAAGTACATGGATTATGTCCAAATCACCCAGGCGGATCGGCAGGAAATGCTTGAGAAGATCGGTGCTCCCAGCGTCGAAGCCCTCTATGCCAACCTGCCCCCGCAGTACCGACTCGACCGCGACCTCTGCCTGCCCCCTGCTCGCTCGGAACTTGAGCTTCAGCGCGACCTGGCCAGCCTGACCGCGATGAATAACACCGCATCATCACAGGCCTGCTTCATGGGCGCCGGTGCTTATGACCACTTTATCCCACAGGTGGTTAACAACATGGCTGGCAAGGGCGAATTCGTCACCGCCTATACCCCCTATCAGGCCGAAGCCTCGCAGGGAGCACTTCAAGCCTTCTTTGAGTTCCAGACACAGGTCACCAAACTCACCGATCTGGATGTCTCCAACGCATCGCTGTATGACGGGGCAACCGCCATCGTCGAAGGCGTGCTCATGGCACTGAACACCACGGGCAAGCGTCGCGTCCTCGTCGGCGAAACGGTCAACCCGCAGTACCGCACCGTCATCAAAAGCTATCTCACCGACCTGGCTGCGGAGTACGTCGAACTGCCTGCCACCGGTGGCGTGATTGCTGAATCCACCATCGAAGCTGCGATGGACAAGGACACCGCCTGCCTGGTGATCCAATCACCCAACGTGTTTGGCCAGATCGAAAACTGGACCAAGCAGTTTGAGATCGCTCACACACAGGACAAGACCATGGCCATCGCGGTGTTCAACCCCATCGCCTGCTCGCTGCTTAAGCGCCCGGGAAGTTGTGGGGCGGACATTGCAGCGGGTGAAGGTCAGCCCCTGGGGATCCCGTTCCAATACGGTGGCCCGTGGCTTGGACTTTTCGCAGCATCCAAAAAGAACATGCGTAAGATGCCCGGTCGCCTGATTGGTCAAACCGCTGACAAGCACGGTCGCCGCGGTTTCTGCTTGACGCTGCAAACCCGTGAGCAGCACATCCGTGGCGCCAAGGCCACGAGTAACATCTGCACCAACCAGGGGCTGCTGGCGGTTCGCGCCACCGTGTACATGTCAGCGATGGGTCCGCGTGGCATGCAGACCGTTGCCAAACAGTGTTACCACAAGGCACATTACCTGGCGGACGCCATCAGCAAGCTTGAGGGTTACTCGCTTGCCTACGATGGCAGCTTCTTCCATGAGTTCGTCGTCAACTGCCCGACCGACGCCAAAGCCGTGATCGCTGCTGGCAAAGCCAAAGGCATGCTTCCGGGTGTTGCCTGTGAAAAACTCGGTATCGGCCAGTCCAATCAACTACTCATTGCAGTGACCGAAAAGCGCACCGTCGAAGAACTCGACGCGTTGGTCGCATTGCTCAAGGAGGTGAAGTGAGATGTTTGATCCCAAAGCTTCCCCCAAACTGATTTTCGAACAGCACAATCCTGCTCCCAAGACCCCGAGCATCGACCTGCCCGCTTTGGATGTCCCCGAATGTGACATCGACGAAGCGCTGCTGGCAGACGAACTGCTTGACCTTCCCGAAGTCGGGCAGCTTGATGTGGTCCGCCATTACACGGCATTGGCCAAGCGGAACTTCTCCGTGGATGCCAACTTCTACCCGCTGGGTAGCTGCACCATGAAGTTCAACCCGTCGATCAACGAAGCTGCTGCTGCGCTGGAAGGGTTCACCGGCATGCATCCGTTGCAGGATGACGACGACGCACAAGGCGTCCTCAAGCTGTTACATGACACGCAAACCTGGTTAGCTGAAATCGCTGGACTCGATAACGTCTCGCTGCAACCGGCAGCAGGGGCTCACGGTGAGTTCACCGCACTGAAAGTCATCCGTGCCTACTTCAACGATCCAGAAGGTGGCAACGCGCCGCAGCGTCGTAAAGTCCTCGCGCCCGACACCGCCCATGGCACCAACCCTGCGTCATGCACCATGTGCGGTGCTGGCGTTATCAGCGTCCCTTCCAAGGATGGCTATGTTGACCTTGATGCCTTGCGTGAAATGGTCGACGACGAAACCGCTGCCCTGATGATCACCAACCCCAACACAGCTGGTTTGTTTGATGGTCAGATTGGTGAGATCGCCAAGATCATGCACGATGCTGGCGCACTGCTGTATCTCGATGGTGCGAACATGAACGCCATCACCGGCGTCGCCCGCCCCGGAGACTTCGGCGTGGACATCATGCACTACAACACACACAAGACCTTCAGCACACCCCACGGTTGTGGCGGTCCGGGTTCGGGTCCCATCGCGGTCAAGGATTTCCTGACCCCCTACCTGCCGGTCCCACAGGTTGTGAAAAACGAAGACGAAACCTACAGCCTCATCGACAACTGCCCCAAGTCCATCGGCAAGGTCCGCAGTTTCTTCGGGCAGGTCGGCGTACTCGTCCGCTGCTGGACGTACATCGCTGCTGCCGGTCCTGATGGGATTCGTAACATCGGTCAAACCGCTGTGCTCAACGCCAATTACCTGGCAGCAAGCATGGAAGACCGCTTTGCCATGCCTTACTTCTCCACGGCAGAGAAGAAGTACTGTGCTCACGAGTTCATCACCGTGCCCAAGGATTTGCTTGCCAAGGGTGTGACCCTCATCGACATTGCCAAGCGCATGATCGACTACGGCGTGCATCCCCCGACCATGCACTGGCCGGTGCATGACTGTTTGATGATCGAACCGACGGAGACTGAAAGTAAAGCCACACTCGATCGGTTCATTGAAGTGATGTTGTCCATCGCCGATGAAATCGAAGAGAACGCCGAGTTTGTCGCCGCTGCCCCGCATCACGCCTGCATTGACCGCCTGGACGAAGTCGCTGCTGCGCGAACGCCGGTGTTGACGTATTCCGCTGGTTAAGAGACATGCAAGCACAGATAGACGCAGATGAAAACAGATAAGAATCTGCGTTTCAAAACAACCAAGTTCATAAACAACAACGAGCATCGCATGCAATTGCGGTGCTCGTTTTTTTAAAGCAACTCGTACTTTCGTCACTCCCGCGCAGGCGGGAGTCCAGTGGAACCTGCAAGCGTCAACAGAATGCCACTGGATTCACGCCTTTCGGAGGCGCGGGAATGACGAATCGAATTTCTGTTTGGCAAACAATGTCGCAAGCCGTTTGATCTGTGTGCATCTGTGGCGAAATTTGCCTTGAAAACACAAGGTCCACGGATGTGCTGCTCACCGTTGATCTTTGAGATACCGTTGCAGGATCAGATCGATGTCGGACTTGTATTCGCGGCCGAAGATCGAGACGATCAAGTGTTCCCAGAACGCCTGCTGATCTCGGAGCAGAAACGCCTGACCGCCACTATTGTCCGCCAGCACCTGCAAATCTTCAAGGACCTGCAGACGGTTGCCATCCCCGGTGTCGATGGTATTGATCCTGCCGCGTTGGGTAATGGCAAAGCGCTTGGCAATCTGTGGCAACTGGTCTTTGGCGCCTTTGTGGACCGGTGCATCAGCCACCAGAATAATCACTGACAGACGCCCCTCTTTCCAATCCATCAGTTGATCGCTGGTCGCCTTTTGCATCGCGCGATGGATCGGTTCCTCCGGGGCGCCCCCACCACTGGCATGAAGCGTATCCAGAAAACGCTGGACCAACGTGAGATTCGTCGTCAACGGCAAAACACGACAAGCTGTCGGATCAAAGGTCCGGTCATCGCCGTAGTCCTTGTAGGCCACGACACCAAAACGCACGATCTGCATCGGGTCGACGGTGTCGCCGAGTATGCCGGTGATCACACCCATGATCTGGCGGAGTCGACGCTTGGCCTGTTCGAGGTACGGTCCCATCGAACCGGTGACATCAATAACGAGAACGACATCAAGCCCGCTGCCCCGCCACTTACCAACCATACGCTGAAAGCCTTCGGTCGTGCCTTCCAGTAAACCCATCGGGATGATCTGCTGATCGTCACTGCCTGCGGAGGTATCACCCGCCGAAAGCTGCTGCATGAGGATGTCAGCCTGGACGGCAGGAGAAGTCAGATGCTCAGGCAGCATCACCGTCGGTGTCTTGATCTGCGTGACCATCTGCGGTTTAACCATCGGCAATTCACTGAGCATGCGCTTAAGCTGCTGCTGCGGATCAAGACTTGTGGGATCTCCTTCAGCAGCATCGGAGCTACTCACCGGCTCGACTTCCTTGCTGATCGACACTGTCAAATCCTCGGGCGCGTGATACGGTTGCGTCACCGTCACCAACGCCAGCAATGCCAACAGACTGCAATGAATCACCAACGACAGCACCCAGCTCAAACCGTCTCGGCGGAAGCTCTGCCAATTGCTCTGGGTTGTATTGCTGTTATCGTTCATGCTGAATTTCATAACCACCGAGTCACAGAGTCACAGAGCCCGAACAAGGCAAGAGAAAATAAACGCGTATTGTTTTATCTCTGTGTCTCTGTGACTCTGTGGTTCATTAATTGTCTTTCTCAATGCCTTTGGTCGGCAACGGACTCTTGGCCAAACTCACCTTCTTCATCGGGCTGGCCAACACCGCGTCGACCGCCTTGGTGACATTGTCAATCAGCACATCACCCTGCGACTGCACCACCACCGGTAAGTCCGGCAGGTTGATCTGCTCAAGCATCTGCGTGATGGCTGCATACTCATTGGGTAACAACTCGCGCTGCCCCAGCGTGATGCCCACTGTGGTTTCATCGAGGTTATGCAGCGTGATCACAATCGAGGGAGGTAAATCCCCCTGCGCCAAACCCTGCGTCTGCGTACTCGTGCGGTAATGCATCGCCACATCATGCTCCGCGCCGAACATCTGCGAACTGATAATAAAAAATGTCAGCAGGATAAACACCACGTCCACCATCGCGGTCATCTCAAACGGCTCGTCGGTGTGCATCTCGCTTTGCTGTTTGAACATCATCGCGAGCCCCCCCTGTCCTGATCCTGGGCACGGAGAATAATCATGTCCAAACCCGCGCGACGGGAGAGGTCCATCAACGTATCAAGCTTATCAAAGGTCTGATTGCGATCCGCCCGAATCACCACGCGTAGTTCCTGACCAATATCCATCGCGTACCGTTTGGACTCACGCAGATGCATGGCAAGTTCGTTCATTGACATCGGCTCATGCGCAACGACGACACTGCCATCTTCGAGCAGGTTAATGACAATCTCAGCAGGCAATAACTCCTGGGATTGACTCTGCTGAATAATCGGTAACGCCACGCTGCGTTCATCCAGCGATTGGAGGGACTGGGTGACAAACAGGTAAAAACAGATCAGCAGAAACACGATGTCCACCAACGGCGCAACACCCGGTGTCGCCGGTTTACCCGGGATCTTGGGATTAAAGCGAATGGCGGTTCGAGATTTAAGCTGCATATGCTGCATAGTGGAATTTCGGATTTCGGATTTTAAACCGCTTGCGGTTTAGCGCGTTTCGCAAGATTTAAAAAGATGGTTGAGATACGTTTGATTCATGAACCGCTAAACCGCAAGCGGTTTAACACATTCGAAATCTGCCTTTCTATCACACTTTCTTCTGTTGTTGCATCATCTGTTGCTGTCTCGTTAACACCACGGCGATGACGCGGAGAATGCGTTCGCAGATGGCGGAGGTTTCGTTGCTGATGCGGGTGACCTTGTCGCGGAAGTAGGCATGAAAAAAGATCAACGGAACTGCAACAACCAGACCCATGCAGGTGGTGACCAGCGCTTTGGAGATACCCACCGCCAGGTCGTCAGGACCTGCAACCCCCTTGGAGAGTCCGAGGACCTGGAAGCTGTCGATCATGCCGACGACGGTTCCAAGCAGACCGAGCATGGGGGTGATGGAGGCAATCAAGCCGATGAGTCCGACACGTTGGTGCAGTCGGGTGAGTTGGCGATTGCCTTCGTGTTCGATCTGTTCGCGCACGGCATCAAGGCCCAACTCTCCTTCTTCGATGGCATAGGAGAGAATCTGGCCGAGCATGCTATCGTCTTCCTTGCATGTGTTTTTCAACTCGGTGAACTGACCCTGGCGTGCAAGAGAGACGGCCTGTTTGGAAAGCGCTTCGGGGAGCAGGTCATCCTGGCGGATCTTGACGAAGGCATCGATGACCAACCCCAGTCCGACGAAGGAGAGGAGAATGATCACCACGCCGATCCAGCCGCCTGCGACGATGAAGGCAAAGAGACTTGAGGGCACCCCCGATGTATCCGGCGGACTTCCAGGGGCAGCGGGTGATACCTGACCGATCATCAGCAGTGCAGCAAAGCCGAGTATCGCAAGTCTGAGCCATGAAATGGGCAGCTTGCGTTTGCGGCGTGCGAGTTGGCATGTGGGTGTATTCATTGTTTTTGCAGTCTCCCCAAAAGCTGGACGAGGTCGTTAGCCAGTGCATCATCGCCGATGACGGGATAGAGCGTCAACGTGACTTGCAGGATTTGTCTGGCAGCGGCGAGTTGTCCTCTTGCTGCCAGGGATTGAGCCAATCCCAACGTTGCCTGCCACCATGGGAGCGTGGCCGGTTTTTCCAGGGATCGGACTTGTCGAAAATGTTCGCAGGCCTGGGCATGGCGTTCGGAGCGCGCGTAGGCGATACCCAGCCAGAGATGGGCAGCCGGTGATTCAGGCAGGTCTTTGACCACCTCGGAGAGCACCTTGGCTGCCTGGTCAATATCACGATTCAAACCCAACAGGGATTGGCCGATGATCAGGTTCAATTGCGGGTCGGTATTGGGCAGATACTCACTGCCTAAGAGGGTCAGGCAGATATCCCACTGTCCGAGTCGGATGAGACTTTGACCAATGTGGACACTACCCACCACGTCAGGTGACGCGTTCCATGCCTTGATCGCCAATTGGGCAGCACGGTCAGCAATGAGTTTGTCATCAGGTCGACGTAGCGCCAGATCGGTGATGGCATCGACAATGAGTACCCATGCCTGAGCCGAAATCGCAGTGGTCTGGGGCGTGTTTTCCAACAGTTCCCAAAGCTGCTGCGACTGGCCGGCCTGGATGAGAATCAAGGCTTTGAGTTGCAACTGGGATTGACCGAGCAGCGTCTGCGCCTGATCCAGATAAGCCATGGCGGTGTCGGGTTGCTTGATGAGGTCTGAAGCGTAAATCCGTGCAAGGAGTTGGCAGAGACCACCTGCGACCTGCTGATCCACGCCGGACTTCTCGACGATTTTCTGGGCGTCATCGGCAATGGCTTTGGCCAAGGTGACCGCAGCATCGGTTTTGAGTTGCCCGTCCTGTCGGTTTTGCTTGAGGGTTTCCCAGTGATGCGTCGCGAGGATGTAATGCAGGTAGGGATCGTCGGCTGCCAAATCCTGATGCAGGGTGATGATTTTGGCAGCTGCTGCGAGTCCTTCGTCTTCCTGTTCGAGGCTGACCCATTGCTTAAGCGATGTGAGTCGGGTATCGCGTGCCGGATGGGTTTGGACGAGTCTGGCTAATGCTGCACGGGCGCGGGCGCGGATGGCGTTGCTGCCGGTCTGGATGACCTGCTGATAGAGACACTGGGCGTACCACAGGGCAGCGGTGTGTCGCAACGGGTTGCTGTCATCGACATTTTGCATGGCATGATCAAAACAGTTGACCGCTGAAGGCAGTTGGCCGACTTGCCAAAGCGCGCTGCCGTAGGCCAGTAGTGCCTGAACATTGAGTACCGAGACATCGGGAACCTGTTTGGCAATGCGGTCGACGGCCTGCTGTGAGGAGAGTGTATCGACAAGCAGGAGCACCCAGTCATTACGCTGCTGCGCAGTGACCACGGGGATATCCGAAGCCAGTTCCAGACGGACGAGATATTGCAGTTGCAGCGATTGAGGCAGATTCGACTCATGGAGTTTTTCGACAGCCAACCCGACGGTTGCTGCGGTAGGCGTTTCCAGGGCGAGTTGGACCGCAGCCAAAGCACCGATGCGTGAGAGGGAATGCTGCCAACTGCCTTGGTTGGCAAAGGCGTTGTGGTCTGCCCATTGCGATGCGGTTGTCATGGCCAGTTGCGGATCGGTGATCAGGGCGAGTTCCAGTTGTTCGATCACCGCCACGCGCCAGAGATTCGCTGCTGAAGCGTCCGCCAAGTCCGGGGTGTGACGCAGCAGCGGTTCGAGGATTTTGTCCGCTTCGTCAATGAGGCCCTGCAGTCGGTAACAACGTGCCAGACCGACACGGGCCAGTTCCGCATCATCAATGGATTGAAACCTGGAACGCATCTCCGTGAAAATGGCGACGGCACTATCCAGATATGCTGCACGTGTGGGGTCATCCATCCCGCGCTTCATGGCGGTGAGTCGGTAGAGTTCACCTTGGACATACGCAATGCGGGCCTGCTGTAAGCGTGTGAGTCGGCGATCCTGTTTGGAGAGTGGCCCCTGGGCGGCACCGAGCACATCCAGATGCTCCTCGACCATGTGATTGGCAAGCTGAAGCACATCCAGACCATGCGTCAGCAACGCGCTGGCACGCTCATCACCCAGCGGCAGTTGGTTCAGGTCCAACGCAGCCTGACGCGCTTCTTCAAGCAGTGGCGGGACCTGTTTGACCTGCGCGATCACCGGCGAAAATGGCGCGAAGGACAGCCCCACGAACATGGCTACGGTCACAAGCTTCGCAGACATCCGACGGATTGCCCGGTCACTGCCGAGCGTGGTGGCGCAAGCCAGAATGGATCCAAGGCGTGCTTGCACTGGGAGAATCGGCCCCCATGTTGTTCGAGGACATCAAGCCGGCAAAAATTGGCCGATGCCGATCAGGTGAGTCAGTGACAAACCCCTGTCACTTTTTTTGAGGAAGGAATAATCGCTTCTGTCGAAAAAACATTCTACATGCTCAGACGGTCATTTGACCAGTCCATACCGGGACTTAAGCACAAGTTTTGTCATCAGGGTATGGGGTGAATCATGGAGGGTTGTCATGGGTGCAAATGGCAATTTAGCCGCATCGCTTGCGATGCGCGTTACCGTGAATGTGGCCGTTGAATCGCATCGCTTGCGATGCGGCTAAATGTCAACGGATCTTTATCCCTGCGCCTGAATCCATTCCCATTGTTTGGTGATGCCTGCTTCGAGGCTGGTTTGTGGGGCGTAACCCAACTCCGCACGGGGCTTGGTCAGATCCGCCCAGGTGATGTTCACGTCACCGGGTTGCATGGGCTTGCGGTCGATGATGGCTTCTTTGCCAACCACTTTCTCAATCGTCGCAATGAGTTGGGCCAATGTCACCGGCGAGTCTCCGCCGAGATTGTAGATGTGATAACTCGAGCAGTTGGCTAGCGATTTACGGATGCCATCGACGATGTCAGCCACGAACGTGTAATCACGGCTGGTGCTGCCGTCACCGAAGACGGGGATCGCCTGCCCTGCGCCAACCATGCGCAGGAATTTGCTGATGGCAAGGTCCGGTCGTTGACGCGGGCCGAAGACCGTGAAAAACCGCAGGCACGTGATCGGCAGTTGATACAGATGGTGATACGTGTGACAGATCAGTTCGCCAGCCTTTTTGGTGGCTGCGTAGGGACTGATGGGATGGTCGACGTTGTCACTTTCAGCAAAGGGTGTTTTCTCGTTGTTGCCATACACGCTGGAGCTTGAAGCAAAGAGGAATTTTTCAACCCCGTTGGCGACGGCAGCGTCGAGCAGGTTCACCGTGCCGTTGAGATTGACCTGCGTGTAGAGGTCGGGATTCTCGATACTCGGTCGGACCCCTGCCATGGCAGCAAGGTGAATGATGGCTTGAGGCTTGTGCTTGGCGACGGTGTCGAGAACAGCCTGCCGATCCCGCAGATCGACTTGGGCCAAGGTGTACAGATCGGACTTCAATGCGCCGGAGATGTTGCGGCGTTTGATATCGGGATTGTAGAAGTCACAGAAGTTATCAAGACAGACCACGGGGGTTCCTGCTGCGAGCAACTGATCCGCCAGCGAGGAGCCAATGAATCCTGCGGCGCCGGTGATGAGAATGGGTTGTTGTGCCATCGGGATAGTTTAGCAAAAAGCGATCGGTTAAGACGTTGCTATCGTTTTCACACAAAGCCGTGATCCTCCCGGGTCACGGGCGATATGCAACTGAGATGACAAGACAACCCGTGCCGCGGGAGCGACACGGCTTTTGCCCTCGAACCAAGTCAACACACATCAATCACGTTATACTGACATCACGTTAACTGAACACGATTCACAAGAAACGCCGGTAATACATTCATGCTCATCTACGCAGGCATTGACGAAGCAGGTTACGGCCCGATTCTGGGTCCATTGGTGATCGGTCGGTCGGTTTTTGCCATGCGCGATGCGACACCGGACCAGACGCCCAACCTGTGGGATGTGCTTCATGGCAGTGTTTGTCAGAAACTCGCGGATCGAAAGACGGGCCGCATCCCGGTGAACGATTCGAAAAAACTCAAAACCAAGGCTGCTGGTGTGAAACATCTGGAGATGGGGGTGCTCAGCTTCCTCTCTACTTTTACCGACCGGCCTGCGGACATGGGGCAGTGGCTGGATTTACTGGGTGAAACCACGCATCACCAACGCCACAACCTGCCCTGGTATGACGGTCCCTGGCAAGCGCTTCCCACCGCCAACACCGATGCGCAGATCGGCGTCGCGGCCAACATGCTCAAACATGAGATGAAGGAAAAAGCGGTGAAGGTGCTGGACATGGGCGCAGCGGTCGTGCTTGAGGATCGGTTTAACCACATGGTTGCCAACACGCGCTCCAAGGCATCGCTGAGTTTCACCTTCGTTGCCGGTCACCTTCAGCACATCTGGGACCGTTGGGGCAAACATCATCCGCAGGTGGTCGTCGACCGCCAGTCCGGCCGATCGCATTACCTGAACCTGCTCCGCCAGATCTTCCCGCAGGCCAGGCTCTCGATTATTGAGGAGTCCAAAAAGGTCAGTCACTACCAACTCGATGGTGGGGCCAGGCAGATGCAGGTGCGGTTCATGGTCGATGCGGAAGAAAATCACATGCCCGTTGCCATGGCTTCGATGCTCAGCAAGTACACCCGCGAACTGTTCATGGATCGACTCAATGCCTGGTTCATCGGGCATCAATCCGACCTCAAGCCCACCGCCGGTTACGCCCAGGACGGTAAGCGGTTTCTCGACGACATTGCAGGGCTCATGTCGGTGCTGAAAATCGACCATGCAAGTCTTGTCCGCCAAAGCTGAGTTGAACAGCAAAATCACTTATCGGGCAAACTCACATCGCTCTCCAATCTGCTTAAGGCACATCCATGCTGCTCCTCTGATGCAGGTCTGCCTTATCACAAAAAGTTTTTTGCTTTTTGATTGAGCTTGATAGCAATTGGATTTAAAGAAATCACAGAGAGAAAACCCCCGATATTCAGACCCAGCCTGTTAAGTGCACCAAAGGAATATGCGATAACAGGAAGGTACTTGTTTTTACCTAACCACAAGGGTCCACTCCATGAATATCCGTTTGAAGATTATCGGTATGGCTGTGATCATCGTGATTCTCTCTGCCATCGGTGGCAGTTGGGTGGTCTATGACATGCTCCAGGCCGAGAAGCGCTTTGCCTACTACGCGGACGTCTGCTGGCCGGCAACGGACATGATCATGGAGACGAATGTCCAGCAGCAGGACATCCTGCGCGAGGTCTTCGAAGCCGATCGCATCACCGACAAAGAAGCCTTCATCCATACATCCCAAAAAACGCTCAACGAGCTGAAACAGGAATGGGAACAATCGGTCCACCAACCCAATGAAATCCAGTCGGTCCAGGCAATGCTGACCCAGCTTGCGGCGTTGCTGCCCAAGGTGGTTCACGGGCAGGATACGCAAGCTTACATGGCCATCAGCCGCGAACTGTCTCAAACGCTTGAAGCGGTCGAAGCAGCCTACGATGTAACCCGTCAGGCCAATGCGATGTCCGCGCGGTCGATCCTGCATCATGCCAGTGTGGTTGGCATGGTCTCCCTGCTGATCACCGCCATCGTCGGGCCGATGTTGGCATGGCTACTCAGTAAACAAATCGTCCGACCGATCCATCGCACCATCGACACGCTCAAGGACATTGCTCAGGGTGAAGGTGATCTGACCCAACGCATCGACGAAACGCGCAAAGACGAACTGGGTGAACTGGGCCACTGGTTTAACCAGTTCATCAGCAACATCCAACAAGTCGTCCGCCAGGCGGTGCACACCACCAATGACGTAGCTTCGGCAGCGGACCAAATCGCAGCAACCTCCCAGCAAATGGCAACGGGGATGACCGATCAGGCCCAACAGGCATCGCAGATTTCCTCAGCAGTCGAACAGATGAGCGCCTCAACCATCGAAGTCGCCCGGCAGAGTCATGACGCATCCGAAAACGCTCAATCGGCAGGGGAATTCGCAACCAACGGCAGCAGCGTGGTCCAGCAGTCCATCGACGGGATGAACAGCATCAGCCTCATCGTCAACGACTCGGCAAACGCCATCAACGAGTTGGGCAAACGCTCCGAACAGATCGGTCAGATCATCAATGTCATCAATGACATCGCAGACCAGACCAACCTGTTAGCGCTCAATGCTGCCATCGAAGCAGCACGAGCCGGTGAACATGGCCGCGGCTTTGCAGTCGTCGCCGATGAAGTCCGAAAGCTTGCTGAACGCACCACCACCGCCACCGAGGAAGTCGCCCAATCCATCCAGGACATTCAAACCCAGACCCGCGCAGCAGTCGAACGCATCTCCCAGGGCACCGACACCGTCGAGCAGGGTGTGCAGTTGGCCAATCAGGCGGACGACGCGCTTAAACAGATCGTCAACTCGGCCACGCAGGTCGCTGGCATGATCCAGTCCATCGCCTCAGCAGCGCAGCAGCAGTCGACCTCCAGTGAACTGATCAGTCAGAACATCACCGCAATCAACTCCGTCACCCAGCAATCCGCTGAAGGCACCCGCCAAACCGCCCTTGCTGCTGAACAACTCAGCGAACGCTCCACGCAACTCAAAAACCTCATCGGTCATTTCAAGGTCGATTAACGACCCATAAGCGATTGCTGGAGTCTCAATAACAAGTCATACAACAACCATCTGACCAGCAGGCAGCTCCAAAGGCTGTCTGTTGTGATTAATAACCTGTTTCGCACCTAAAGCAGAACTGCAATACCCACGATAAAAAGACGGTGCCTACTCCGTAACGAACCTATCAGCAGCCAATAAGGCCGACGGACCATGAAAATCAAATACAAAATCTTTGGGATTGCGCTTATTCTGACCTTGTGTTTCGGACTCGGTGGTGGATTGGTGATTCACAAACTCAGTCGCGCCACGTCACAGATTCAGTATTTTTCGGACGTGTGTTGGCCAGCCGCCGACCTGATCATGGAAACGAACATTGAGATGCAAGGCATTGCGCGAACCATCATCAAACCCCCTGCGGATCTTGATAAACAGGCTTTCATTTCAGAAGCCAAACAAACCATTACCGAATTCAGCCAAGAATGGTCCGCTTCCATTCACAAACCGGACTTGATTACCAACGTGCAACAACTCATGCAGTCCATGCTTGCCGATCTGGATCAGGTGGTTGAAGGTGATCGAGCCGAAGCTTTCTACGCCAATGCCTGCAAACTTGTAGATGTGCTTGAAAATGTCGAGGAATCATTTGAAGCTGGCGTTGATATCGAAGCAGACAAAACCTCTTCCATCATCACAGAAGCGGAGAATCTGGCAATACTCGCGATTCTCATCCCCATTGTAATCGGCTTGGTGATGGCATTTTTCATGTCCCGACAAATCGTCCGCCCGATCAATCATACCATTGCCATGCTCAAGAACATTGCCCAGGGCGATGGCGATCTGACACAACGTGTCAACGAAAAAAACAAAGACGAACTGGGGGAACTCGGTCATTGGTTTAACACCTTCGTCGCACATATTCAGCAACTCATTCAACAGGTTGCCAAGACCACCAATCTCGTCAGTCAATCGGCCAACGAGATCGCCAACACCTCCGACAGCGTAGCCAGTGGCATGAGCGCCCAGGCCATGAAGTCCACCGAGATTTCAAGCGCGGTCGAAGAGATGAGCGCCTCCATTCAGCAGGTGGCTCAGCAAACTTCTCAAGCCTCAACCGACGCCTCTGAAGCTGGTACCTATGCACGTGAAGGTGGCGAAGTGGTCCGACAGACCATTGAAGGAATGAAGAGCATTTCCCAGGTGGTCAGTGACTCGGCATCGGCCATCAACGAGTTGGGTAAACGTTCCGAACAGATCGGCCAAATCATCAACGTCATCAATGACATCGCCGATCAAACCAACCTCTTAGCGCTCAACGCTGCCATCGAAGCAGCACGAGCCGGTGAACACGGCCGCGGCTTTGCAGTCGTCGCAGATGAAGTACGCAAGCTTGCTGAACGCACCACCACCGCCACCGAAGAAGTCGCCCAATCCATTGCTGCAATTCAGAGTGAAACCGGCTTGGCCGTCAAACGTATCTCCGACGGAACCCACGTCGTCGACGAAGGTGTTGAACTGGCAACCCAGGCCGACCAGGCGCTGGCATCCATTATGGATAGCTCCAGCAAGGTCGCAGCCATGATCCAGAACATCGCTGCTGCAGCTGACCAGCAATCATCAGCCAGCGAACTGATCTCACAGAACATCAACAACATCAACACTGTCACCAGCGAGTCCGCCCAATCCGTCTCGCAGACCGCACGTTCCACCAGCGAACTCTGTGAGATTTCACGCCAGCTTGAAACACTGGTCGGCCGATTCAAGATCGCCTGACCTTAAATCCTGACTGTGGACATTGCCAAGCAAGCTACGACCTGCAAAACGGGTCGCAGCTTTTTTGTAGCCATGAATCACCAGGCTTTCCCCAGGCAGACGCGCAAGATCAACCAAATCGCAAGATTCTCTAAAAACACCTTGTTTTACAGTGTTTTTTTCAACCGGGTCTTGTCCACCTCTCATGCAATGCCTATGCTCATCAAATGCATGGACACCTTCGACAAGCGTTTTCTGACCCCGCTCCGACATGGCGTGCGATCCCCTTCTGGTCTTTGAATGACCGATTGGATCTGAATGAAATCCGACGCCAACTCCAAGCCTTCAAACGCGGCGGGTTTGGCGGAGCCTATCTGCATTCACGCATCGGACTGCTCACGCCTTACCTCGGTGAGGACTGGTGGGATGCCATGGACGTCGGTGTCGATGAATGCGAAAAGCTCGGCATCGAAGCCTGGTTCTACGACGAAGACAAATGGCCCAGCGGCTTTGCAGGTGGCATCGTCCCATTACAATCTGAAGACTTTCACGCCAGGTACATGGCGCGCATGCCATTGGATCGCACCCTGCCCGACGATGCAACATTGCTGGCTAAGGACGAAAACTGGCAATACGTCTGCTGCAAAGTCCAGATGGGTAACGCCTGGTTCAACGGCACGTGTTGGGTGGACCTGCTCAACCCCGATATGGTCAAGGCGTTTATCGACTGCACCTACCAACCCTATGCTGAGCGCTATGCCAAAAACGACCGCAACATCCTGCGTGGCATTTTCACCGACGAACCGCAATTCCAACCGCGGTGGCCGGTGGGTAACGATGCGATCCTGCCGTTTTCCCCGATCGTTCTGGATGATTTCAAATCGCGATGCGGCTATGACCTGACCAATCACATGGCTTCGCTCTTTGGTGATGTCGATGAACAATCCGCCAAGGTCCGACTGGACTATTTCCGCACACTGGCATGGCGAATGGAGCAAAGCTTCACCAGGCAGATTGCAGAATACTGCGAAAAAACCAACATGACCTGGACCGGACACTACAACGGCGAAGAGTCGTTCATGAGTGTGCTCCTGAACGTCGGCAACATGATGATCCAGTACCGACACATGCAGCAACCAGGCATCGATCACCTGGGGCTGAGCTTCGGGCATCCCCAATCGACACACGCGATGCGCTGCTTATCCAGTGTTGCAAACCAGTACGGCCAACAACGCCGACTCTCGGAAATGTTCGGCATCAGCGGCCAGAACATGAGCTTTGAAGACCGTTGCTGGATCGCTGACGGCCACGCGATCATGGGCATTAATCACATCTGCCCACACCTGACGCTCTACAGCATGAAGGGCTGTCGCAAACGCGATTACCCGCCCACCATCTCACCCCAACAACCCTGGTGGGAGTTCAACAAACCTGCAGAAGACCGGATGGCAAGATCGGCCATGCTCTCATCGCAAGGCAGGTATGGCGCTGAACTCCTGGTGATCCACCCGCAGGAAAGTGTCTACATCGATCTGCAACATGGCGGCCAAGGTCCGCAGGAAACCTACGTCAAACGTTATGAAGACTTGCTCAAAATCATTCAGACTCTCCAGGACCATCACCGCGATTACGACTTTGGCGATGAACAAATCCTGGCTGACATCGGCAAGGTCACCGATGGCCAACTGCATGTCGGGCAAATGAGCTATGACTGCATCGTCATCCCATCCATGGCAACGATCCGACCCACCACACTCGCGCTCATCGAACAACTCATCGATGCAGGTGGCAAGGTCATCATCGCTGATCACCTGCCCCAATGCGTTGAAGGTCTGCCCAATGACGAAACGCTCAAAACCCTGAAAAACAAGGCGATTTTCACGCCCGTCACGGCGTTGGCCCAACAACTTGCTGAAATCAAAACACCGGCGGTTAAACTCGCAGGGCAGATGTCCGACCAGGTCTGGATTCACCGACGCATCGTTGACGGCAAGCCATTGGTGATGTTACTCAACCGTAATCGTCTGCATACGATTAATATCACCGTCACCATCCAGAACCTCACCGACCCGATCTGCTTTAACCCGACCACGAATCAAGTCCACGCGGTCAATGAGCCCATCGCACTTGAACTGGCACCGGCGCAGACGTTATTCATCGGTGACGGTTCACTGTGTCCTGATGAGCAACGTGACTCCATGCCAGCAAGCAAAGGTGCAGCCATCACCTCCATGGACCTTGCTGGAAAATGGCAGCTCAAACGCAATTCGCCCAACAGCCTCACACTCGACTTTGCCAGCATCTCCAAAGACGGTGGCAAGACATTCAGCGAATACGAGCCGGTGCTGGCGATTCACGAACGCATGACCCGCGATCAATGGTCGGGCGATTTAACCCTGCGATACAAGGCAAAAATCGACACCCTGCCCAATGACTGCCAATTGGTGATTGAGCAATCGGAAATCTATTCAGAGGTTCGCGTCAATGGCAAGGCGATCAACACCAGTGATCAAACCTTCTGGATCGATCGCACGATGCACTGTCAAAGCATCACCGATGTGTTACAGGTGGGAGAGAATCTCATTGAGCTTGATGTTGCCTATGTCGCACCGATGCCAACCTCGCTTGATGCGGTGAAGCGCTATGGTACGGAGATTGAAAGCGTTTACCTGATTGGCAATTTTGGCGTCCACGCCACGGTGTCGGACAAACCCAAAACGCCAACGCAGCGCAGCACAGTCACGATGCTCCCGGATGTTGAGATCCAACGTTTCAGTGACTTTTCGATTGGCGATGAGATCAGCGAAATGACAGATGTCACTGCAGACCTGACGCTGCACGGATACCCGTTTTTTGCAGGGCAGATGCGCTTGAGCAGGACGATTGATTTGTCGGAGATTCAAGCAGGTAAACGGTATTGGCTGGAGTTGGATCGACCTGATGTCACCGTCGTCGTGCCCACGGTCAATGGCCAGAAACTTCAGCCCTTGGCATGGTGTCCCTGGGAGTTGGATATCACCGAAAGCTTGATTGCCGGTGAGAACCGCATCGAACTTGAGTTGGTCAATTCACTGCGGAACCTGCTGGGGCCGTTGCATCACCGGGATGGTGAACTCACGCGTGTGGCCCCGCAGAGTTTTGGTGGCGGGACTTCTTGGACGTGCGGCGGGGCGGGTGATGACGATTGGTATGACGTTCGGTTGGAACGTGAGCCACGAATCTGGCGCGATGATTATCACATGGTTGCGCTGGGGCTGGGATGCATACCCCGGATCGTGTTGCGTGAAGGGTAAGATGTAACATGAGATAAACTGCTGCGCCGTTTTCAGCATCACACAGTGATGCAGCTGTTGTGTTTGCGCATAAAAAAACGCTGCATGCAGGTTTTATCCTGACTTCATGCAGCGTCGGGTCGGAAGGATTGTTGGGTGGGTTGGATGGACTTGTCGTCAACAGTCACCCCCTCCGATGACTGTTGACTTCATGTCAATCTGGCCACACCCATCTCAGGGTGCTGTTGCTCAGCGAGTTTGTAACTTGCCCGGTTAGCTGGCTCGCGAGAGACGGCGAAGCTGTTCGCGTTGCACCGCCATGCTGATGGTCAGCAGACCCTGATTCAGATTGTTACCTGGTTGACGTTTGTCGACACAGAACATGCCATAGCGGATGCGCTGGTCATCGAGTTTGCAGATGCTCTGGACACACGCGGTGCCGGAGAATTCACGGCCGTCGTGACTGAGGACCGTCTTGATGATCTCACCGACATTGTGCTCTTTGGTTGCGATGACGGCATAGCCGGATGCCGAGACATCGACGAGTGGTACGTGTCCTTCATCATCGAATTTCGCAGTCCGACCGGAGATCACCGTGGAGACGCGGAAGGTCTGGCGGCTTTCTGCCGAAACGGCTTCACCGAGTAGTTGGATGGCATAACGCATCACGCCATCGACCTGGTCTTCGTCTTCTTCGTGGACATGAATTTCGAGTTTGGCGGATTGCTTGAGAAAGTCGCGGCGCTTGTCGTAGTAGACGAGAATCTGGCCGTCTTCAGGCAGCCAATCGAAGACCTGACTGGTCTCGATGATGATCTGATCCTGCTCATTGGCCACAATGTCCAACGGGATGAGCACCCGCTGCTGATTTTGTGTCGGTCGCTGAATGTATAGTAAATCGCCCTGGCTCAACATCAGTTGTTCCTCTTAAGTTCAAATGAGATCACGAGACAAAATTACAATTTGACTGTGGCCGATGCCAAGCCAACATGTAAAAATGGTGCTCGATCACTTCCAACAAAATTTCTCGTTCGGTCGCTTCCCCTTGAAACGACCGGCAAGGTGGGAACACTTGTTGAATCGAAGTCGATTCGTGAGTGATGAAACCTGGACCCCACTTTGGCTGCCAATCACTGACGTTGTGAATCAGTGCCGGCAACACCAAACGTATCGGACACTGGAACGTCCGAATTAACACGTCAGACAAAAAAACTGCATCTAACCTGTTAAAAACACTTTCTTATCGGCCCAAGCAAGTTATGCAACAATTACGCATAATTACCTAAACACAGTGACAGCAAGATAATGCCGATAACACACGCCTTGATCCTTTTATCCGAATCCACCAATTAAAAATCTGAAACAGGGTAAACAAGTCTTGCCTATGCTGCGGCAGGGTGTCACAAAATACAGCCGTACAGTGATTTAGAATGTATTGTCGGATGACCATACAAAACGATTCAGGGCTGGTTTGGATCAGAAACCCCAACTCACATGGGCAGGTATTGGCAAAAACAATCAAAAGCGCTGCGTTTACCCACTCTCGCCGAAGTAGTCACCGACGTAGTGGATGTGGATATTGCTGGTGGAGCCGGGCTTGCCGATGGGTTCGCCTGCCACGACGAGTAACGCTTCACCGACCTTGCACATCTTCGATTCCTGCATGAGCTGATCGACCTGCCAGATGAAATCCTCGGTGTCAGCGGGTTGCTCCATGTACATCGGCTTGACGCCAAAAAGCGGGGTCATGCGACGCAACGACTGGTGGTCACTGCTGAACGCCAGGATCGGCAAGGTGGGTCGGTTCTTGGACAAATGTCTGGCTGCCCCACCGTTCTGTGACCACACGACGATGTGCTTGACGTTCATATCGCGGACAATGGTCATCACACCGTGGGCCAACGCTGCCATGCGCGAGCGATCCGCCTGGAGTTTGGCGGGCGGTTTACCCCACCGGACTTTCTCGCCAACGATGTGTTCCTGAACTTTGAGTGCGATGCGCGACATGTGGTCCACGGCCTTGGTGGCATGCTTGCCGACTGCGGTTTCGCCTGAGAGCATCACGCAATCCGTGCCATCAAAAATCGCGTTGGCCACGTCGGAGGCTTCAGCGCGGGTGGGCGTGGGGAACTCAATCATGGATTCGAGCATCTGCGTGGCCACGATCACCGGTTTGCCGTAGTCGTGAGCCATGTTGATGATCTTTTTCTGGATGATCGGCACGGAGGCCAAATCCATCTCCACCCCCAGATCACCACGGGCAACCATGATCGAATCCGAAGCATCGACAATGTTTTCCAGGTCATCAATCGCCTGGGGCTTTTCAATCTTGGCGATGATCGGCAGCGGCAATCGGCCCTTGAGTTTGCGCTTCATGTATTGACGAAGCTTGATGACATCCTCAGCCTTGCGGACGAAACTCAAGGCCAGAAAGTCCACGCCATGCTCCATCGCCCAGTCCGCACATTTCCAGTCGTAGGCGGTGACCGAGGGGACGGTGAGCGCGGTTTCAGGCAGGTTCACACCCTTGGCAGAGGTCACCGTCCCGGGGGTGGTCACCGTGCCGATGAGCTTGTCTTCGGTCTTGTCCATGACCAGCACGTGGATATTGCCATCATTGATCATCAGACGCTGGCCGGGTTCGACTTCGTCGATGAGTCTGTCGTAGGTGACATTGAAGGTAACCGGCGCATCGGGATCTTCGCCGGTGAGAATCGGATCGCGCTGGAAATAGACGGGCTGGCCCATCTGAAGTTCAACGCCGCCTTCGACGACCTTACCCACCCGGATTTTCGGGCCGCAGAGGTCGCCCAGCACGCCCACGGGGATGCCGACTTCCTCGGAGGCTTGTCGGGCTGCGGTGAGCAGTTGCAGGTGGCTTTCGGGATCACCATGTGAAAAGTTGAGTCGGAACACGCGCACGCCGGACTCAATGAGGCGGGTGAGCACGGGAATTTCGCAACTGGCCGGACCCAAAGTTGCGATAATTTTGGTCAAGATGAAAGGTTTAGCGGGTATCACGCCGAAGATTCTAATACGAATAGGCGTTCGGTACGAGTGACCGAGGCCATCAAACCAACTTTTCACAGCAGTTTGAGACGCATGAACACCTTATCATCCGATCAGAAGTTACATTCCTGTCTGACCATTGATGTGGAAGAATACTTCCATATTGAGGCTGCACACGGCCATGTCTCGAAATCCCAGTGGGATAAAATGCCTTCCCGCGTTGCGAACAGTGTTCACAAGCTGTTGGAGTTGATGAGCCGACATCATTGTCAGGCCACGTTTTTTATTCTTGGCGATGTTGCAAAAAGATGCCCGCGATTGGCTAAAACCATTGTGGATGCTGGACATGAAGTCGCCAGCCACGGGACGAATCACGATCGACTTCACCGGCTGAACGCTGTTTCATTCGCCCAGGACCTGACCATCTCCAAGAAGATTCTTGAAGACCAGACGGGGCAGCAGGTGCTTGGCTATCGTGCTCCGACATTCAGCATGGTGCCTCAGACGGCATGGGCGATTGACGTTTTGCTTAATGCGGGCTTTGTCTATGACGCGTCGATTTTCCCGGTGATGCATCCTGCTTACGGTGTTCCCGATGCGCCGACACAGCCGTTTTACGTGACCGGGCCTTCGGGTCGACAGTTACTTGAGGTCCCGCCGCTGACATGGCACGTGGCCAGCAAAAATGTCGCGGTGGCTGGGGGTGGGTATTTCAGGCTTTTGCCGTTGTGGTTTATGAAGCGTGGGCTTAAGCAATCGCTGAGTCAGAATCGGCCTGCGGTGTTGTACTTTCATCCCTGGGAGTTCGACCCGGACATCCCGCGTTTACCTTTGCCATTGACGGGGCGACTGCGGACGTACATTGGTCTGCGCTCTGCCATGCGGAAACTCGATCACATTCTGAGCTTGCCGGGGCGACAGTGGACGACGATGTCATCCAATCTCGATCACTTCCGCGCGATCGCGGGTGGTGGTCAACCGTATGCACTTGCAGCATGAAATCAAGACAGCGGATCAGGGGTGGCGAGTAAGCGATACTGTGCAATTCACCCACACCATCGCCATGCATCTTGCTCGTTCCAATCAACCGTCAGTCACGCCGGCCACTCACCTGTCATCGTCCGAGACCTGCACGCCTCGAAAACAAAAAGGCTGTCCATGGTAAAGAACCAGCTTTCATTTTTTGTGACACAGAATGATTTGTTGTTAGCGTTGAGTGATGCTCAATCGAAGATTCTGTACGCTTTTTCTTTTCAGGAAAAAGGCAAAGAACCTAGCTTCTATCCATCCTCTGAACAGATTGAAGATTTTGGATTTATGTCTGTAGGTGATCAAAACCTTTCAAGATTGTATTTATTGATCGCACCAGATGATGCGCCCCAAACAAGAACTGTAGAACAGCGAAACGGAGACACAAGAAAATTCTATGATCAACTGTCTCACCCTAAAAGCGTGTCTTTAAAGGCAGGAGGATTACTTAAAAATTCGCTTTGTATTATTGCAGGCCAAGTTGGAACGATTTCTGATGATGAATGGTCGATCGCTTTGTTTATGTGTATCACTTCATCAATGAAAAAAAGGTTTACAAAAATACAGTCTTACTATGTTGATCATGAAGCCGCTAAAAAACTCGATGAAGGTTATAGGTTAACGACCAATATTAAATCACCGGCTGAATTTGATCTTACACGTTAAAAGTGATGTCCATGGCGTACAGTTCTGGTCCCAATCACCGGTGAGTGGCCGGCGTTGCTTAGGGTTCGTCGGATGTATTGCGATCAGGGCGCGGACGGGTAGATCAACACAGCAATGTGTGTTTGCCACCGTTGAATGAATGTTTTAACTGTTTTAAATCGAGATGAGACTCACGCTGCATGACACGTGACCGACGCACCGCCGACTGCTTCACCCAACAGCAGATCGAGCATGGGTTCCATCTTGACATCATACGGGGTCTGACCCCGTTTCGTTATCCGATATCATCCCAGTTCCAGATTCGTTCGTTCCCGACTCGTTTTTCTATAGGCAAAACAAGACCATTTCTCAAAATATAGGGTTGGCCTCGTTTGATAACGCCTTGTTTCACAAATCGAATCGGGTGATCTTCGAGTGTATTCTCAACCTTGTAGGCATGCCTCGTACCATAACAATACTTGTTGTATAAAAACAAGTCCTCTTCTGGGATGTACACACCAAACTGTGAATATTCACCAGTTTCAACAAATGTTATTTCGCACAGAACATTGTAAATAAAATCACCCGTCATCCTAACCCAACAAAGCTTATCAAACTTGGGAACATAACAATAAACTTCCTTGTAATTTCGGGTAAAACCAAAAAAGTCTTTGAACCATTGCCTTACAAGTTCATCCCCTCTATCAAGACGTACAATCGAGTCCCCTTCTGCACTGTTGCCATAATGTGGGTCGCAATAAAGTGTGTAGCCTGGTGTTAAGACATACCAGCCAAAATCGAGATCCACGAAGCTATATCTTTCAGTGAACCACTCTTGGATTTTCTTTTCTTCGTATCTACCACGTGCACGGCGAGATAAATCGGCAATTAACTTTAATCGTTCTTCACTCATTGCTACCATCCCCCAAAACAGCAAAACCATTGATAAAATACACCGCCCACATCAATCTGTAATGCGGTATTCAAAAATAGCATAACGAATCACAGACTTCTTATCTGTGTTCATCTGTGTGTATCTGTGGCAAATCATCATAAAACCGGGGATAACCGTCAAGACAAAAACTTTGGCCTTACGCTGCATGACGCGTGACCGACGCACCGCCGACTGCTTTACCCAACAGCAGATCAAGCATGGGTTCCAAACGCACGTCCCACGTGTATTGCTGCTGCACCCATTGTCTTGCAGCGGATGCCATCTGTGTGCGGCGTTGTTCGTCGTTGAGAATCCATTCGATATGACGGGCCCATTGATCCGGGCCGTGGCCGATGAGGTAATGCGAACCGTCCATCGCTTCGACGCCTTCAGCAGCTTGGGGCGAACAGATCACCACGCGCTGCGATGCCATCGCTTCGAGGACTTTGTTCTGCACACCACGAGCAATGCGCAGCGGTGCAACGACGACACCGGCGTCTGCCATATGCTTACGGACATCGTCCACCGGGCCGATGACATTGACCCCTGGAAGATTGCCAAGCTCGGTGACTTCTTGCGTAGGATGCCGACCCACAATCTCAAACGTCGCGTCCGCACATTTTTCTCGCAACACCGGCATGACATTCTGGGCAAACCATTTCACCGCATCGACATTGGGGCGATAATTCAACACGCCAACAAACAAGATTTTCTTCGAGCCATGGGCATCGGGTAACGGTGCAAAGAAATCAAGGTCCACACCATTGCCCACGACTTTCAAACCGGGGTTGGCACCAACGTGATGTTGATAGGTTTTGTACTCGCGTTCACTGACCACCGTCATCGCATCAAACTGGTCGTACACCCCCGCTTCAACGCGGCGGAGATACGTTGCTTCGTGTTGATACAACCAACGGCGCGGCGGCATGGCGTTCACGGCATAACTGTCCCACTTGACGCTATCCACATCCACCAAGTCCATGATCTGACGCGCACCATCGACCAAACGTGCATAGCGAACCATCCCAGAGCAGAACGTGAGTACTGCGTCAAAGGGATTGGTTGTATGCCACTGCTTGATGGTGTCTGCCATGCGTTTTTCGTAGAAGACCGCAGGCGTGATCGCTTCGCGGGTCAGCAGTGCCCCAAGCGCCCGGAACTTGCTTGCAAGCGGGCGTACCGGCTCGATGGCCAGGTCCGTGGTCAATGATGAAAGCACCGCCAACTGTTCATCGGTCACCGCTTCTTCGGTCATCGATGCCAGCGAGACGTCTGCATGTTGGCAGATTTTCTTGAGCAGGTGATAGCTGCGAATCCGATCCCCACGATCAGGTGGGTAAGGCATGCGATGGGTCAACATCAATACGCGAGGCCGGGGCGTGGTGGACATCGTGAAACCTCTTTTTGATTTCGGATTTTGGATTTCGGATTTTGGATTGTCACAAGCGATCAATGGAACATGCCATTGAATTTGCATGAGGTTGGAGATAACAGATGATCACCAAACAACGCTTGGGCAAATCCGAAATTCGAAATCCAAAATCCGAAATCCCTCCTACTTCCTCTCCGTCAGGACGACCCCTGTAACCTGACAGTCATGATCAGCAAGCAACCGCTTTGCTCGCTCCAGTTCATCCGTTGGCGTGAAACGCAGGGCCACGGCCAACAGCATCTCATCGCAGAATTTGCTTAACCTGGTACAGCCGCTGTGACCCAGCACAGACGGTGCGTCAATGACAATGTGGTCATACAAATCACGACAGCGATCAAGCATCTGTCCCAGTCGTGATTGATCAAAAAGAGTCGAGCCCATTGATGTCCTGCCCAGTGGCATCACATGCAGGCTCGGAGCTTCCGGGGGGGCGTCCGTCGGATACGTCACCGCATCCAGAGATGAAACCTCACCACACACAAAGTCAGCTACACCAAGATCGGCTTTCCCATCAAAGCACTTAAGCAATGCGCCATGAGAAGTTGCATCCATATCAATCAATAACACACGCGTCCCGGGCATGCGCGCAAAACTCAAAGCCAAGTGCAACGCACAACTGGCACGACCTTCATCCGGGCCGGGCATCGCACTGGAAAAGGCGTGAATCTGAATGCGGTGTTCAGCAGCATGTTGCAACAACTTGATACGCACTTCATCGAACTGGGCAGCAATCCTGCCTTCGTGTGAAACCTTCAAACGCAGGGCATTTTCAGACACCGGTTGCCACTGGTAAGTCTCTGCGGACTGTTGATCAGCCTGTGAATCGGGATCAGCAAGCAGACTGCTTTGACTGGAGCGCATCATCGCTTTGTAGACATCACCCACGGGCCACCTCCGACTCGGTTGTTTCAGACGCCTGTTGATCAGTCGCCTCGTCGGTCTGCGGAATCACCACGTCCGCATCAAGCCCAGCACGTAAAGCAATCTCTTCACGTGTCCCATGTAATACATCGTCCAAATGCACAACCGTAGCTTCAAAAGTTGGCATGTGTTTTTCAATCGCACGATTCACTATTTTCGAATCGATAAACCGCGTGTCTTCTGAGTACCCCACCAGCAGTGCGTTGTCCGCAATGAGATTGACCATGCGCGGGATGCCACGCGATTTTTTGTAAATCAACTTCAACGCAGCCGTCGAAAAATCAACGTTGGGTCGCTGTCCACTTGCGCGGATCAGGCGAAACGCGATGTACTGCGCCATCTGCACTTCGCTCATCGGCTCAAGATGACAGTACATACTCACGCGCTGTGTCAGTGGCCCGAGTCTTGGATGTCGCAACACGTTGGCTAACTCCGGCTGACCGAGAATCAAGAGCTGGACCAGCTTCTGCGTTTCGTTCTCCAGGTTCGTCAGTAGCCGCAATTCTTCGAAGGCTTCAACGGGCAGAGCCTGCGCTTCATCAATGACGATGGCAACGGTGCGTCCCTGCTGATGCTCGGATTGCGCAAAGCGACGAATGCCGGTGAGAATGTCAGACTTATCCGCACCCCCGGAAGCGTTCTCAGCGAGTTTCACACCCAACTCCGCACAGATCAAGCGCAGCAGTTGTTCACCGTTGACGCGGGTGTTGTTGATCAATGCCATGGAAGCGTGCTTACCCAGGCGCTGCATCATGGAACGGATGAGCATGGTCTTGCCACACCCGATCTGCCCGGTGACCAGCGCAATGCCGCGGCGGTTCTGTACGGTGTAGACGAGTTTGGCCAAGGCTTCTGCATGCTGTTCAGACTGATAGAAAAAGCGCGCATTGGGCGTGTTGGCAAAGGGCAGCACATCAAAACCGTAGAACGCTTCGTACATCAATCCAATCCATGCTTACGAGGACTTGTCACTTAACCGAGGCCGACGCTGGGAAGGCAGTTCAATCACCACCGGCAGGGTTTGCGGGGGTAACGCTTTGAGTTCATCGGGTTGATAAAAAATCTGCTGAATCGCAGCGGGACTGCTGAGCATTTCCCAAAGTCCGACACTGCGGCGAGGTAATTGCAGATTCGCATACGCTGCGGCCACCGACGCACACAGCAGTAACACCACCGCTGCCGAGGCCAACGGGTACACCGTCACGCGACACAGACGCGTTACCCAACTCACGCGCTTGACCAACGTCACCTGCCCGAGAATCGGCATCGCCATCACCTGTTCAATCGGCATCCCGACATCCAGCGTGCGATCCGAAGCACGCAGTCCAAGTTGCAACAAAACCCATGTGAGTAACATCGCAATCACCACCAACCCAGCCAGATGCCAGAGCGTCGGCCAGATGACATTGGCTTGCATGACGGACGCCTGACGGATGTGCCCCCATGCCGCCTGCCCGGAAAGGACGTGGGCGATAAGCGCCAATTGCTGATGATGGGCAGCGAGTTGTTCATTGAGTTGCTGGTAACGTGGCTGGAGTTCACCGAGTAACTTTGCAGCCTGCGACTGTTCGACGAGTTGCTGCTGCTTGCCACGAAGCACGGCGATGTGTTTGTTGAGTTGATCAATCTCGGTTGAAACGGCTGCCAACTTCGCATCCGCTTCACGGTCGAGTTTGGCGGATTTCTGGATGACATCGATCCGCAGGTTGAGTTTGGCTAGCTGATCCTTGACCACGCGGACGGACGGGTCATCATCACCGCGTCCCAACTGCTGATGCATGGCAAGGTCCTGCTGGAGCAACTTCTGACGGGAGAGTAAACCCTTGAGTGTGCGGTTGGCGCCCATGTACACCGCCTGCTGACGGGTGAGTTGGTCGAGCTTCTGCTGCGCGTCGGAAAGTTGCACCGCCAATTGCTCATGCGATGGCAGCGATAAATCGGCGATCAAAGTCCGGGCAGCGAAGACCTGCTTTTCAAGTTCATCCAACTGAGCCTGCTGCTCGGTGACCTGCGTTTGATGCTCGGTTTGCAGGCGCGTCAGTTCGGTCACCAGTTGGCTGGTGAGATGGGCAGCACGTTGGGCAAGCCATTCATCGACCCTGTCCACCGCCTGCTGAGCGGACTGCGCCCGCGCGGTGACCTGTAAGCCGGGGGTGTTGCCAGCCATGGTTGTTAGCGAGATGGCAGGTGTGCTGACCTGTTTTTGCGTGAGCAGTTGGTTGGTGAGTTCACGCAAGGGCGGGTGGTCGATCTGGCTGAGAATCGGATCGGTGTTACCGGTCCATGCGCCGGATGCCTGGAAGGTGCGTGGGATGAGCAGTGACCCAAAGAGCGTCCCTGCAGCAACAAGCAAACAGACAAACACCGATAACATCGGCCGCCGGACACGCCAAAGCGGTTTGAGTTTGGGTTGTGTATTGGGCTGCGTCGCCTTCATCCGTCCAATCCCTCCAGCGCGCAGCGTTGCGCGCGTGTGCGTCTTCAATGGTTATTTCGGACAGAAAATCGACTGACTGTAGCGCGGTGTGTTTAAATTGTTATCGGATGAGAAAATTGGGGCGGTTCAAGGTTTTCGTGCGGTTATCAAAGGCAATTTTTTACCGCAGAGGCGCAGAGGACGCAGAGTTTCGCGGAGAAGAAATTGTTTGAGGTTGGTAATCGACGCATTTAGCCGCATCGCTTGCGATGCGCGTGATGATTGTGGTGTGATAGAACCAATCGCATCGCAAGCGATGCGGCTAAATGGTGATTGCATGATCGCGGTTATTGATGTTTTTCAGTGATGATGGATTGGGTCAGGACATAAAAAAACGAAGACGCTAAGGTCTTCGTTTGAAGTGTTGTTGAGTTGAGGGATTCAAAACAAAATTCACTGTCTTGAATCTCTCTGAACTTGGCGTTCTTGGCGTCTTGGCGGTGAAAAAAAATGATCAACCTCAGACGCAAACACGCCAGACCGCTTACGGCATGGGTTGGCCTTCGACGGATTCGATTTCGGGGATGACGTTGCCGGTGATCTTGCCGGTGACGATGGCTGCGAAGGGATAGGTCAAAGCCTGCGTGGTCATTTCGCCTTTAGCCGGTTTGTTGACGGTGGCCTGGACGTAGGCATCACCGTTGTCACCGGGTTGAATGCCGGTGATTTTGACCCAGTAACCGCCGGTCTTCTGTTCGCCGAGTGCGACCAGGACGACGGATTGGGTATTAAAGTCGACATTGAGTTGTTTGAGTTGGCGAGAGCGTGTGCCGTTGATCTGTTCTTCGGAGTTGATGAGAAAGACGTTGGGCAGTTTCAATGCCATGCTCTGGCCGGTGATTTGTTGTTGGATGGCAAGTGTGGAAGCAGCGGTAACGGCTTGGGCGTCATCCTGGTTGGAGTTGACGACGGTGACCTTGCCACAACCGGTCATTGCGACAGTGAGCAGGCAGACAATCACGGTAAGCATCAGGACGTTGCGCATCAATACGGGCCTCCAGGGTTTAAACAGGAATGGATCAAATCATTTGCGGGGGAAGAATATCTCAGGTTATATGAGGTTATGGCTTTTTTCGCAAGATCATGGCATTAAACGGACGGCCTTCCCGGCGATATTTTCTTTCAAAATTCGTCCCGACCAACTCGCCTTCACCAGCAGATTCGGGGCTGACAAATTCCAGGCGATCAAAGATGTCGGAGACCTGGGCAGCGTGGTCTTCCATCCAGGCAAAGTAATCCAGGTGATCGGTGGCTAAACGGATCTGGCCGGTGGGCGTGAGAATGCGATGCACATCCCGCAGAAACGGTGCCTGCACCAGACGACGCTTGTTGTGACGCGCCTTGGGCCAGGGGTCTGGGAAGTAGATGTGCACCTGTTGAAAGATGCCATCCGCGACATAGTTTCGCAGGAAGTATCCGGCCTCGGCATGAACCATGCGGACATTCTCCCGAGCATGACGACGCAGACGATCTGCTGCGTGACGCCAGTAGGCTTTGGCATACTCAATGCCGATGTAGTTGATGTCCGGGTGTTCGGGGGACTGATTGACCAGAAATGTCCCTTTACCCGAGCCGATCTCCAGCTCCAGGGGACGATCGCGCGTCGCTTGGTCAAACCATGTCGTCAGGTCATAGGGTCCAGCATCAAACGGCCCGAAGGCGTCGAGATGCGTCTGGTCTTTACCAATGTGGCCGATATCGAGATTAATCGCAGTTTTTGCTGTCATGGGTTGGTCATGATAACAAGGTCATGGACACTTGGCAGCAAAGGACAGCATCAAATGGCTGGCAGTTTGGTGTGTCATGCTGCTATTGGCGCTCATTGGGAAAGTCGCCAGCGTCTTGAATATGAGATGTTAAGGTGATAGCCATCCTGCCCAAATCGGTCATAAAATTCATGAGCAGGTGGGGATGAGGAAAAAAGTCATGTTTTTTCCATTTGCGACCATTTGCCACTGGTAATTATACTTAGTTGCAGGTTATTCTCCGGATAACAAGACAAAAAGCTTAAAAAATACCATGACATGACTTAAAATATAACTCACGTTGCAGATTGGAATTGAGCCGGGGAGTACATTTTATACTTTCATATCCGTCTATCGTTCATTCGATCCAGTCCACACACTGAATCAACAACAAAACAATGTCATGGCCAGAACCCGCCTTACATTCTGGCTTTAGGGATATATTTTTGGGGTTCCAGGTTGAAAGGATCTTACGATGAAAGACCTCCAGGTCTATCTCATCTCCGATCAGCCAACACGCCAGCGAGAGAACTGTCTGGGTGTTTTGCATTCACTGGGCTTGAAGGTGAAAACCTGCCTGAGTGTTGCCAGCATCTCCGACCAGTATCAAGCGGACAAGGCCTGTTGCATTCTGGCCTACATGCGTGTTTCGGATTATCTGGGGATTGATATCCACCGGACCATTATCAAACAGGGTATTGGTGCGCCGGTGATCATTCTCTCGGAAGCAGCGGATGTGCCTCTGGCGGTGACTGCGATCAAGCAGGGTGCGTTTGATGTCCTGCCCTGGCCAATCAGCGATGACGAATTGCAGGATGCCATCATGCAAGCCGTTGAAATGGATAAGCAGCGGATCAAGCATGAAAAAGCTCGGGATGAATTGCTCAATCGTCTGGGGGAACTGACCAAGCGCGAAAAAGAAATCCTTCAATTGGTTGTCGACGGCCTAAGCAGCAGCCAAATTGCCTTCAAACTCGTTCGAAGTGAAAAGACGGTCAAACTCCACCGAGCCCATATCATGAAGAAGCTCAAGTGCGATTCGGCCCACGAATTGGTTCACCGGATGATCAAGCTCGAATTCGATTTGAATCACATTGATGAAATCTAGAGCGTTGCGAATCCAGGTGTAGCGGCTTTGGCGCTAGCGTCTGAAATATCTCAATAAAAAGACAAATCGGGTTATTTTAAAGTACCCCGAACTTTGAAATTGTTCTAAATATATACCCAACATCTTATATCCTAACAGGGGGTACCCCGACGATAATATAAGTGCACAAAGCAACTGCTGCGTGTGACAATTAACGCCGACAAGTACTGACCGGAATGTACGGCGGCGGAGGAAATTGCCCGGACCCCCCCGCCTCCGCCGTCGCCGGTCTTTTTTATTGCGCGTCTTTTCCCTGTGATCTCAACCGTTAGTAAACAACGATATATTCAACAGATGGCGTTGCCACTTTTTTTATTCAATTTCGCTCTTTGCGAATTGTCCCATAACGAAAAAACACAAAAAACATTTTTTGTATACCTTTTGACTTGAAGTACTTAATACATCAATCGAACATATATACAAACCCTAACTACTCGCAAAAAGGGTATGCCCAAAGTTGTGCTCCTTAATATTTTCAAGCATTGAATTTATTCTTGATTTCAACCTTGAACGGCGATACAGTTGGTCATCTGATATCTGATCAACCTGATGTTTGAGGAAAATCATCATGTCACTGACACTGTGCATCAGCACCTATAGCCTGCTTAAATGGCGCCGAGCTGCCAACAAATCCGTGCTTCAAACCATCAATTGGGTGGCCCAAGCGGGGGTCTCGCACATCGAGTTCAGCGGCATTGCGGATAAAGCGGTTCAAAACCCGCTAAAACAGGCTACCCTACTCCAAAAACAATGTGCCAAGCAGGGGTTGAAGATCGCCAGCTACTGCACACCTGCTGAATTGCTGCTCTCACCGGCAAAGCAGAAATCAGCCATCCGCCAGCTCAAGCAACAAGTGGACATCGCTGCCAAACTCGGTGCGCCATCCATGCGCCATGATGTCACCCGTGGCTTTGAAGCCGGTTACGCCCGATTCAAAGGCTCCAAGACCTTTGCCCAGGCATTGAAGATCATCACGCCAGCCATCCAGGAAGTCGCTGAGTATGCCCAATCGCTTGGCGTCAAGACCAGCCTGGAGAACCACGGCTTTTTCATGCAGCATCCCGACCGCGTCTGCAAACTCATCCAAACGGTCAACCACCCCAATTTCGGTCTCACCCTGGACATGGGTAATTTCATGTGTGTCGGTGCAGACCCCGTTGCAGCTGTCAAACAATGTCTGCCCTTCGCTCAGATGGTGCACGTCAAGGACTTTCACTGTAAACCCCAAAAGCAGGCGCCCCCCACCGGCTGGTTTGCAACTCCCACCAAGAACGCGCTACGCGGCGCCATCGTCGGACATGGCGTTATCGATATCCCCGCGCAACTCAAACTCTTGAAGCAGGCCAAATACGATGGCGTACTTTCCCTGGAGTTCGAAGGCATGGAAGAACCCACCTTCGCAGTCCAAACCGGCCTGGATTATCTGAAGCAGGAACTGACTAAAATCAAGATGCTGTGAAACCAGATGCGTTTACTTCTTCTTGTCTTCTCTGACCAGATCCTCAGAGATTCGACACATCGCCAGCACCTGGGCATAGCTGTTTTTCAAATGTCGCAGTGACTGAAGCAACGGCATGATCTGATCGTTTCGCATCAAGGTCGCCCCCGCCATCTCCACGGCTTCGCGGCGGTAGTCCGACTTGTTCTTCTCAGGCAATTCAATCTGGGGAATCAAGGCCATGTACTTGTCGATCTTGCCCATCTGGACATACAACTTCGCCAGACATTTCTGGATGAACTGCTTGTCATTGTGCTGCGTGAGTTGAGGCAATTCAGACACGGCCAACTGGGCAAATTCCTCAGCGAGTTGCGGCTTGCCATCTTCCAATGCTTCAGAAGCACACTCGATATACATGTAAGCAATGTTGGTTCGATCACGTGGGGCGTTGGCAAGAATGTGCTTGGCCTTCTCGTAATCACCGATCTTGGCGTACCCCAAAGCGATCGTATCACTCACCGATTTAACCGCATAGTCATTACCAAACATCTTGAGCACGCGCACTGCCTTGTCCGGTTCGGGCTTATTGCCATAGATCAGATTGTGACAGACTTCCGAGGCCATTGTGCCATGCATCTTGGGGTCCACTGCCTGAATCTGCAGGATCGCACCGTCCACGTCCCCCTTCTTGGCAAGCTCGATGGCAATGGTCCGATGGGCATGTACATCCATGCCTGGAAGAACGTCTTTAAACTGTTCACCCACCTTGATGACCGCCGCATGATCTCCCGTTTGGGCATGCGTTTTAATCAGGTTCTGAACCAATAGCGAATAGCCCAATGACTTCTCAGCTTCCATGCGCTTTGCAGCTTCATATGCCTTATCAAACTCACCGGCCTTGGCGTAATGCCTGGCTAAATGGCGGATGATATCTTCGCGGTCCAGCTTCTTGGTGACCTTGCTCAGACCGACATCAAATTCATCCATCTGGTTTTCGTCAATCATCGCGATGAGCACACCGACAAGTTCTTCCTGGACTTTGGCCTGGGACTTGGCAGACTTCAGTCGCCAGAAGCGCTGCTTGAGGGTCAGCTTGCCATGACGCGCTTCACGAATCATCTCGCGGACCTCGGCTTTGTGATCGGTCACACCCATGCCGAAAAATGACATGTCCGTGGTGACCTGTGTCGCCCCCAGATCATCAATGAGTTGTTCCGCTTCATCGAGTTTGCCCACCTTGACCAAGCGTTTGGCGACTTCACATTGCGGTGCACCACGTTTGTCTTTGTCCACACCATTCAAGGCTCGGCGTGCACTGTCCACTTCACCAATCAGAGCGTAGGTCTCAGCGATCCTTGCCATGCAATTGGAGTAATGTTCCTTGTCTGATGGCGCTATGCGACCTGCACCTTCCATGAGAAACTGCACACGCTGCTTATCCGATTCAAGCTTGGGCATCTCCCGGGCATAGGCTGCCAACGAAGCACCAAGTACCACAAAGCACGCACAAAAACGAAGTGTTGTTATCATCATTTTCCTCCGAAAATCAGAGTCCTGTTTAGTGTTCAAAAAGTAAAGATCCGTTAAGGATGGATTGCGTCACGGCGGTCAGAATCGTGACACGATCCGATGGCTCGTTGACTTTGGTCAGATACGTTTTAAATGTCTCAAGTTCGCCACGCCCAACAAGGTATTGGCCGACTTCCGTCACCGCACGCCTGATTCGTTGATCCGTTTTGGCTTTATACAATTCTTCCAATGCCTGATCATGCAAACCGAGTTTGGCGCGCGAGACGATGAGACGTTCGTAAAACACTTCCAATGAGCGCTCATTTTGAAGCTGCTCAAAGTTTTTGATAGCTGCTTCGTAATACGCACGCGCGACATCCGGCTTGTTCACCATAGCAGCCTGATCACACACGTTGAGGTTCACAAAAAATAAACTCCGTGGCGCAGAACCGACTGAGAGCACCATCTGGTAAGCCATCTTCAAATCACCACTGCGGACATAAGCCATGGCAGTGCGCTCGCGCAATGAAGTCCGCCAACGGACGGGTTCGGGGAGTTTGTTCAGGACCTTCAACCCCCGAGCAATGTCATCCGCATCAATCAACTCACGGGCAATTTCCCGCATCTCACGAAGCATCTTCCGATTGTCAAAACCGGCAATCGCGCGAACCACCGCTTGATCCAATTGATCCGCCTGGATCTGCATCTTGATCAACTGCCACTGCGCTTCTTTGACCTCGACCGGTTCTTTAAATGTCTTTGCATAATCGTAGGCTTTTTCAATCCCATGTTTACGGGCATAGCATTGGATCAAACGCTGGGTTGCATAGGTCCGCCAACGTCCATCATCAAACCTGGCATACCATTGCTGTGCTTCATCCAGACGATCCTGATCCGCGAGGTACCCGACGATGCGACTCAGCGCAAAGCACTGATCGCCGATATCCGTGATTCGGTGATAGCTAAGTGACGCGGCATCCTGCTGACCTTTAATCATCTGACTGATGGCAAGACTCGCAAACGCCTTGGATTTAAGATCCATTTGAAGGTATCCGACTTTGCCCAGCACCGGTGTGTCAATCTGAACCAACGGCTTTAACATGCTCGTTGCATCATCGACATAACCCGCCTGGGCCAAGCCGCGAGCCGTCTCGCAGACCAACCAGAGTTTTTCAGGCAACTCAACCTGCTCCCACAAAGCCATTGCGGACTTTGTGTCACCCAACTGCCCGTAAGCATAACACTCGGCAGTGGGGATGTGCGTCGAGCGCGTGATCAGTGAAGCCTGTTGTGCTGCCAGATTCAGTAACGCCTGCGCAGAAGTCCTGTCATCGGCTTGAGCGAAGTCCGTCAGACACAGCGCAAGCAACGTCATGCATAAACAAGTGATCGATTTCATGATTGTCTGTGTTAACCCCTTAAACACTTCTATGAACATCACTATCTCATGATAGACACATCAGAACAAATGGTTTTTTGATATGTGCCTGACACACGTCACCCGGGAGGATCACGGCTTTGAACATCCTGTTACAACAACACCGTCGGATCAACGTCCACGGCCATGCGGTTGTCGGAGATGAGCAGGCGATCGTTGCGCAGCATCGTCATGAGCTTCTGCAACGTCCCGGCGTCAGGGGCAACCATCTCGATCTGGTGGCGGTGAAAGTCCGCGATGCGCGCGATCGGGCAAGGCATCGGCCCACGCAGTCGGACCACGTTACCCAACTGTTGATTACACCTTGCCAACTCCATGGCGAGTTTTTTGCATAGCAGATAGGACTTTTCGTGATCGACATCCCGCACGACCACCCGAGCCATCCGCGTGTGGGGCGGTAAGCCCATCTGCTTGCGCATCTCAAGTTCGCGCTGAGCAAACGTAATAAAGTCATGTTTGGAGGCCAGCTTGATCGTCGGATCATCAATCGAAAACGTCTGCACCACCACGATACCGGGCGTGCTGGAACGACCTGCCCGACCAGCAACCTGGGCGATTATTTGGAACGTACGCTCCGCAGCACGAAAGTCGGGCATGTGCAGTGACGTGTCGCCACTGATCACACCCACAAGCCGGACATTGGGGAAGTCCAGTCCCTTGGCAATCATCTGTGTGCCGATGAGCAGGTCCAGTTCACCTTTCTGGAATTGGCCTAAAATCCGCTGATAATCATCACGTTGGCGCATGGTGTCGCTGTCCATGCGGGCAAAGCGCAACTCGGGGAACTTGCGTTCGATCTCTTCTTCGACACGTTGGGTGCCCAGTCCAAAGAGCGTGATTTTCTTGCCACACTGTGGGCAAAGCGGTGGAAGCAACTGCTCGGTATCACAATGATGACAACGAATATAGCCACCTGACATCGCACTTGGATGCTTGTGATAGACCATTGTTGCATCGCAGTGTTCACAGGTCTGCATCCAGCCACAGGTATGATCTGGGCAGGCGACGTAATTGGCATAGCCGCGACGGTTGAGCAGCAGCATGGTCTGCCCACCCTGACGCTTGACGTAGCCGATGAGTTCTTCGAGCTTGCGACTGATCAGATGCACGCCCCGGCGGTGTTTGCGCTCTTCAATGAGGTCCACCAATTGAACATGGGGCAGTTGAAAACCGCTGACACGATCAGGCAGGTGAAGCAGGTCATAGCTGCCACGAACGGTGGCGTTGAAGTAACTTTCAAGTGACGGTGTTGCCGAACCGAGGACCACCTGTGCACCAAGTTGCTGGCCACGTTTGACCGCCACATCGCGCGCGTGATAGCGGGGCAGTTGATCCTGCTTGTAACTCGAATCGTGTTCTTCATCGACGATGATAATGCCGACTTGCGGCAGCGGTGCAAAAATCGCAGAGCGGGCGCCGATGACGATTTTCGCTTCACCAGCAGCGATGCGCCGCCACTGTTCATGACGCTGGGCAGATGTCAAAGCCGAGTGCATGACAGCCACGGAGTCGAAGCGCGCGGTAAAGCGGCTGACCGTTTGCGGGGTTAATGCAATCTCAGGAACCAACACGATTGCGCAGCTATCAGGTCGACTGGCAAAGACGTGCTCGATCATCTGCAGGTAGACTTCGGTCTTGCCACTGCCGGTCACACCGTGAAGCAGGTGAACACCAAAGCCGCCATCATCGACTTTACTTGCCAACTGGGTGACCGCTTTTTGCTGCGTGTCATTGAGCAGCAACTTGGCGGACTTCTCTGCAGGTGATGCATTTCCCGTGCTTCCGGGGGGAGCTTTGATGATCGACTGGGTATTGGATTTGAGAACGCCCTTGGTGATCAATTGCTTGACCGGGCTGATGGACTTGGCACCGGCAAGCTCAGCAAGCTGTCGCATCTCGATCTGGGGTTTGCCAACCGCTTCGCATTTTTCCAATTCCGCGAGCGCTGCTTTTTGGAGTTTGGAGAGCTTGACCGTTTTGAGGTCTTTATCCGGGTTGCGGTAGACGAGTGTCTGGACGGTGGCACCAATGCCGTGCTTGACCGCAGCGGGGAGCATCGTGCCGAACACCATGCCGATGGGACAGCAGTAATACCCGCTGAGCCAGCGCGCCAGTTCGATGAGGTCGGCAGGCAGGTGAATCCCGGCCGGATCCTTTTCGCTGATCGCTTTGAGTTTGCTTGCAGGCAGTGATGTTGATTGGTCAATCTGAACCACAAAACCAGGGACCGTTTTGTTACCCCTCCCCAACGGCACAAGCACGCGATCTCCGACGGTGAGATCTTTGAGTGCTTCGGGAATGCCGTAGGTTAGACCGCTTGCCGTCACGTCCACCCCCTGCTCCGGCGCAACCTGGGCGTAGGCAACAATGGAATCGGGCGTGGTGAACAACTCGTTCATGGGGGTAGTTTAGCATGGAAGAAATAAACCACAGAGGCACAGAGACACAGAGCCCGAAAAAGACAAAAAAATGACTGTGTTTTGTTTTTTTACTCTGTGTCTCTGTGCCTCTGTGGTTAAAAAATATCTCTGAACTTCTCTGAAAACCAACTCGATTTCTGGTACATTTCTACGCTATGTCCAACGCTGCCAAACAGCCCAAAATCACACCTGCGATGCGTCAGTTTCATGACTTCAAAGAGAAGTATCCGGACTGCGTTTTGTTTTTCCGCATGGGTGATTTTTATGAGATGTTTCATGATGATGCCGTGCTGGCGCACAAGGTACTCGGCGTCACACTCACGCAGCGAACCGAAGGCGTCCCCATGGCAGGGGTCCCGTTTCATGCAGTCGAAAGCTACATGAACCGCATGATCAAGGCAGGCTATCGCGTGGCCGTCTGTGATCAGGTCGAAGACCCGGCCAAAGCCAAGGGCGTGGTCAAACGCGATGTCACCCGCATCATCACCCCCGGAACCTTGACGGATGAGAACCTTCTGGAGGAAGGTCAGGAAAATCCACTGGCAGCGGTTCAACTGCATAAAGACCATCGTGCCTCCGTCGCATGGGTTGAGTTGAGCACCGGCAATTTCCATATTGCAACCTTTGCCAACAAAGACCTCGTCGATGAGTTGGCACGCATCGCACCGTCGGAATTACTCTACGAACAGCAGCGCAATGTCGATGAAGCTCCCGAGCTTCTGATGAATCTCAAGCAGACACTGGGTTGCATTCTCACGCCAAGGCCGGCATGGCAGTTCCGTGCTTCCGATGCGATGCAGATGCTCCAGAAGCAATACGAAGTCAAAACGCTCGAAGGCTTTGGCATCGCAGACAACGCGCCGGAGATTGGCGTGGCGGGTGGTGTGCTGGCTTACCTGCTTGAAACACAGCGAACCGATGCCACGCGTCTGGAAGAATCCACAGCAACGCCGGGGAAAATTCGACATCTGCTGCCACCTAAAAAGTTTGAACGCAATCGGTATCTGGTCATCGATCAGGTGTCGCTGCGGTCACTGGAAGTGGAGCGCACAATCCGATCGGAGTCATCCAGTCATTCACTGGTAGCCACGCTGCAAAGCTGCGTCACCGCGATGGGCAAGCGCCAGCTGCGTCACTGGCTGTGTTACCCGCTGTGTGACAAGGCTGCCATCGAGCAACGCCAGGACCTGGTACAGGCTTTGATTGATGACAGTCGGTTCCTCGAACAACTGCGTGAAGCACTGGACAACATTCAGGACATTCAGCGCATCACCGGGCGTATTGCCGTCGGCCGAGCCACACCGCGTGACCTGGTTGCACTGGGTCACAGTAGCACGCAGGTGCAGGCGCTGGCAGCATTGCTGGATCAGCGTCCGTCGGTGGCAACGTACCATCAGCAAATCGCAGACATCCATGATGCGTTAGCTCAACTCGGCGGACTCATCACGCAGACCTGTGTCGACGAACCGCCTGCACACATGCGCGATGGCGGGCTGATCCGTGATGGGATGGATGAGACACTGGATGAATGCCGCAGCCTGCGTGCCGACTCCAAGGCATGGTTAGCCCGGTATCAGAAACAACTCGTCGAAGAAACCGGCATCCCGTCGTTGAAGGTTGGGTACAACAAGGTCTTTGGTTTTTACATCGAAGTCACCGCTGCTCACAAGGACAAGGCGCCCGATAGTTGGTCGCGTAAACAGACGCTCAAGAACGTCGAACGCTACATCACCCAACCCTTGAAGGAATACGAAGGCAAGGTGCTCACCGCACAGGATCGTGCCAACGCACGCGAGCTTGAGTTGTTTAATCACCTCTGTGCGCAGGCTCAGCTTGAACTCACCCACCTGCATGCCTTTGCCCAGACCGTTGCGGACCTGGATGTCTTGGCGTGCTTTGCCCGGCGCGCCGTTCGGCATCGTTATGTCCGACCGGTGATCTCCGAGAAACCGGTGCTTAACATCGTCAATGGACGTCACCCGGTGCTTGATCAGGTACTCGGTGAACAGTTTGTCCCCAACGATGTGCAGATGGGTAAAGACGCAACACTCGCGCTGATCACCGGCCCGAACATGGCAGGTAAATCAACCTACATCCGCCAGGCAGCCTTGCTGACCTTGCTGGCTCACACCGGCTGTTTCGTCCCTGCCCAGGAAGCGGAGATTGGTTTGTGTGACCGCATCTTCACACGCATCGGTGCGTCCGACGAACTGCATACCGGCCAATCCACGTTCATGGTGGAGATGACTGAGACAGCCAACATCTGTCATCATGCAACCCCCGGAAGCTTAGTCATTCTGGATGAGATCGGACGTGGCACGAGTACCCTCGACGGACTCTCGCTGGCGTGGGCGATTGCAGAACACCTGGCGGAGCGCAACTGCCGGACACTCTTTGCAACGCATTATCACGAGATCACGCATCTGGCGGAGCGCTTTAGCAATGTCACCAATCTCCGTGTGACCGTGCGTGAGTGGCAGGACCAGATCGTGTTCCTGCATCGCATTGTTGCTGGCGCGACGGACCGCAGCTTTGGTACGCATGTCGCCAAGATTGCAGGCATCCCCTCGGAAGTCATCGACCGTGCCAACGCATTGCTCGGTGAGTTGGCGGTGAACCATGCAGGGCCGTCGATGGAGAAAGTATCAGCAAAGAAGTCCAAACGCGACGATCCGCAGATGTCCCTGTTCACCGAGTACATTGAGCATCCGGCGATGGAGACATTGCGCAAGGCAGATGTGATGAACATGACCCCCATGCAGGCAATGGATTTACTGCATCAACTCCAGGCGGATCTGGAAAATTAAACCGCTTTTTGCCTGACAAAACCCGTGTCGCACCTGCGGCACGGGTTGTCTTTCACACACACCAAGGCAACCCGTGACTCAGGAGAGTCACAGCTTTGATGGTATGCTCCCCCACCGGAAGTCAGCGGTTTACTTGTTTGGTTTGTGACGAATATCCGGTTAGCGAGGCGTGAAAACGCAGTGTGTAACTTTTGATTGACTTTGGTTTACACAGACGCAGGGTAACTTAGTCGATGTCTGGGTTGTCGGGCTTTTCGTTGCAGAGTCCGGCCTCGCACGCACCGCCACCTTTTGAGGAAAATGACAACGTCTGTTCACCAACCCAGGACGCTGTCCCTCAAACGAATTGAAAGAATACCCTCATGTTTGCTGGAGCATCCCTCAGTGGGATCGTATCATGGAAGCGATCGTCCATTAACCGGGCGTCCCTCGTGGATGTCTTAAACAGTAAGCGTACACACGCTGCCAGGGTTCGTAATATGGAATCAGGGGCCAATACCCACCATACCGACTTGCCGTTCGACATGGTTGCTGTCGATCTGGATGGCACGTTGCTTCGCGATGACAAGCAGGTGACGGTGCGCACCGTCAAGACCATTCAAAAGGCCATCAAGCATGGCGTGAAGGTTGTCATTGCCACCGCACGTCCGCCGCGCGGGATGCGTCACATTGCTGAAGCATTAAAGATCGACACGTATTGGGTGACCTACAACGGTGCGATGATTTTCGATCCGAAGATCAACAAGCATATCCATCATCAACCGCTACCTTCAGCTTTGGCCAAGAAGATCGTCAAGGCTGCCCGCAAAGCCGACAAGGATTGTGTGATCAGCCTGGAGATTCTGGACAAGTGGTACACCGATCATGTGGATGAATCATTGCCCACGGAAATCAGCCGTCACTTTTCCCCGGATTTTGTTGGCCCGCTCGAAGCGTTTTTGAAGGTGCCGGTGACGAAGTTACTGGCGTTGGCGCCGCCGGAGCGCATCCCCAATATCCGCATGGCCGTTGAGAAGAAATTCGCGGGACAGGTCACTGCTGCGGTGTCGGACAATCATTTGCTGCAGTACATCCACAAGGACGCGGACAAGTGCATTGCGCTGAAAAAAGTCGCCAACCTGTATGACATTGATCCGTCGCGCGTGATGTGCATCGGTGATGCGCCCAACGATGTGTCCATGATCCAGTGGGCAGGCAAGGGTGTTGCGGTGAGCAATGCATGGGACTGCGCCAAGCAGGTCGCTGACGCCATCGTCCCGAGTAACGAAGAAGCGGGTGTCGCCTATGCGATCCGTAAGTTCGTGTTCGGTGAAGATCTGGATTGATGTGCACCTTCAACAAAAGCCGTGTCGCTCCTGCGGCACGGGCTATCTTTCAAACGCGCAATACAAGGCAACCCGCGACGCAGGAGCGTCACGGCTTTGATGCGTGCGTTGTACCCGCATCGACACGACGCGACTCGCCTGCAAGCGGTTTAACATCTGCATTAAAAAACACGGGACACCGTGATGGTATCCCGTGTAACGTTCATACGGTCATCGTCCTGAATCTCGCATGGGGTCGAACCTCGTCGCGGCGTAGGTAAGGATTGCGACGAGAGTCCAAGGGGTTGATTTATTTAACCTGAATCTTGCGGGGCTTGACTTCTTCCTTCTTGTGCAAAGTCAGATGCAGGACGCCATGCTCCATGGTCGCATCGACGTTGTTTTCGTCGAGCGTGCTGGGCATGGTGAAGCGACGGGTGACTTCGAAGTTCCGTCGCTGGGCCACATGATTGGTGGTGCCTTGGGGTTTCTGCGTTGCTTCACGTTTGGCATGGATGGTCAGAACACCCTGTTCGAGGGTGACATCAACCTGCTCATTGGTAAAGCCAGGCAGTTCGGCTTCGACATGCACCGCGGTGTCATCTTCGTAGACGTCCACGGGATAGTCTGTGCCGATGGTGTCATTGACAGCGCGACCAAACTGTTGGCGGATGAAGGAAAACGGGTCATCGTTAAACAGGCGAGCATCATTAATCAGACGTGTAGGTAACATAGCCGAGCTCCTTTCGTATCTGTTTTGTTTGGCTTCTGCCACGTGGGCAGTTGGCATGTTTTTGTCACGTTCGCTGATACATCAAACAACTGGCGTGCCAGAAAGATTCCTGTGTAAGTCTTTATTTTTCGCCTTTTTCACGGGTTTTTCTGGCATTTAGACTGTCAGTTTGGCAACGACACCGGGAATTGGTGCATTTTTGACGCCCTCAGATATTTAGCCGCATCGCTTGCGATGCGCTTGTGTCAATTCGAGCGCATCACACCCCCGGAAGTTGATACGGCTAAATCGGAAAACAATAAACAATTGACATCACCACCAATGAACCGATAATTTCGGCCTATGAGTAACACACGTGTCGCTATCGTTGGCCCGACGGGTTATACCGGGCTTTGTCTAATCGAACTGCTGGCCAAGCATCCAGCGGCGGATGTCACTTACCTGGCATCGGCTCGTGAGGAGTTGCCGGTGATCTCCGACATTTTCCCGCAGTTGCTTGACCGCCTGCCTGACGAAGTCGCTCAGTGCAAGCCGATCGATCCGGCGAAGATGGCAGCCGAAGCGGACGTGGCGTTCCTGGCTTTGCCGCACATGATTGCCATGCAGTATGTCGGGCCGCTACTTGATGCGGGTCTGAAAGTGGTGGACCTCTCAGCCGACTACCGCATCAGTGATGTGGATCTGTATGAGAAGACCTATGCCACCCCGCACTGCGATGTCGAGAATCTCAAGCATGCGGTTTACGGCTTACCTGAACTGAATCGTTCCAAGATTGCAGGTGCTCACCTGGTTGCCAACCCCGGTTGTTATCCGACGGCTGCAGCGCTGGGGATCGGTCCGCTATTGGCCAAGGGTTTGGTTGAGAGTTACGACATCATGATCAACGCTGCTTCGGGTGTCACCGGTGCAGGTCGCACGCCCAAACTCATGACGCATTTCCCTGAACACAACGAAGGCTATTGTGCCTATGGCGCGATTGGTGGCCATCGTCATCAGCCGGAGATCGAACAGACGTTGGCGATCATGGGTGGCCAGGAAGCCAGCGTGCTTTTCGTCCCGCATTTGCTGCCATTGAATCAGGGCATTCTCGAGACGATTTATCTTCAACCTGCAGCCGATGACATCGAAGAGTCGGAACTGATTCAGGCGATGCATGAAGCCTACGACGATGAACCGTTCGTGCGCGTGCGCAAGGATTTGCCGAACGTGAAATTTGTCGCACACACCAACTTCTGTGACGTGACGGTGCGCATGGTCAAGCGTGAGAGCTTTACCCGCATCGTGGTCATCAGCGCGATTGACAACATGATCAAGGGCGCCTCGGGTCAGGCGGTCCAGAACATGAACATCATGTTCGGCCATGACGAAGATGCAGGGTTACTGTAATTACTGGATATTAACGAATCAGTCATTTAGCCGCATCGCTTGGGATGCGCGTTGAATGTTGTTGTGCGTGAAAGCAAGCGCATCACAAGTGATGCTGCTAAATTCACGAGAGAATATCGCAGACGGATGCGAGCAGCTTGACCTTGCCGTCCGCGCGTTTGATACAGATTTCGTTTTTTTCGTCTTTGAAAATTTCGACCGGACCGCGTTGGTCATTACGGATTTTGTATGTGGTGCCCATGACGGTAAGGACCGTGCCTGCGTAGAGTATCTTGCGGACATTCACGTCGATGGTCCGTAATTCCTCTGCCCGGGCGTTGACGCGAAAGTGTGCGTCCTTGGCTTTGGTCAATGGGGTATCGATGGTCATCAACTCGAACATCACTTCGGTCTGACGTTCCTTCATCTCCGCGGTAAGGCGTTTGCCTGCACGGTTGATGATGTCCTGTTCCTCAGCATATTTCTTGCGTTTTTCTTCTAAATCCGACATGAAGGCTTCGAGATTTTTGAGAATCGGATCCAGCGTTGGGACACTGCCGATCACCAGATCGGAACGGACATTGGCATCGGAGCCGATGGTGTCGATGTTGACTTTGCCACCGATGACAAGCTTGCCACCAATGATCAGACCCGTGGGTGAATCGACACTGCCGATGACGGTGAGATCGCAGTTGATGATTTCGCGATCGACTTTCAGATCATGTTTGATGGTGCCCGACACCGCATCGAGATACTTGGCATTGAGATCATGACCGACATTGACGGTTCCCTGTTCGCGTCCTGCCATCCCACCTCGGGCGTTAAAATCTTTGCCGGTGATGATGTTTGCCGCTTCGACCAGTCCGTTGACAGTGACAATGCCATCGGCTTTGATGACGAAATTATCGCGAACGCCTTCTGCGACATTCACATCGCCGGTGAAGTCGATGTTACCGGTTGAGAAGTCGACATAGCCGTTGACTTCGATGACCTTTCGCACACAGATGGAGTAATTGGATTTAACGAGGACACCATCTTGCTGGGTGATGAGTTCACCTTTTGCGTTTCGCATGATGGTTTCGTCGAATTGCAGATCGTAGGGTTTGCCGTCTTTGCCCACCAGTGTTTTGCCAAAGACATCGCGGCCGTCGGTGCCGACGGTGGGTTCGTAGAGGATACCGACGACGGTGCCGGTGGCAACGGTGGTGTAGATGGAGTCTTCGTAGAAGTTACGTTTGTCCTCGGCGTCACCTTCCTCAGCCTTGTTCTCTGGATGCGGCATGGGTTCGGTGGGTTGCTTTCTGGCAGGGTCGAGTTTCCATTCGACTTTCCCATCCATGCCATCGACGGGGAGTTGGGCGCGTGCGACAACCCCACGGATCGGTTCGGATCCCGGGGTTGGTGCGACATTTTTAGATTGTTCGATCAGTTCGTCGATGGCATTGACGACGGTCTCGGTGATCTCGACCTTGGCGTCGCGAAGCTTGGCGTGACAGATTTGCCTGGCCATCTCGTTCTTGCCAAAGGATTGGGGCAGGATCAATGTGACCTGTGTCCCGTCATCAGGAATGATGATTTTGACATCAGCTTGCGAGATGGATTTGGCCATGTTCAGTACTCCTGGACAAGTTGACCAAGAGTCCGCCAGACGCCTGATGCAACGCAGAACGTTGCAGCGTCATCAAGCAGCGGAGACTTCGGCGACGGAGTCCTTGGCGGCACCGGTACCCTGCTTGAGGCCGACTTCGACGACAAAGTTGCCGTAGTCACATTCGCAGGGGATGTCGATGCAGACGACTTCCTTGGAACCAAAGACGATGTGATCCTGACCGACCACGACGGACGGGCAGGTGATGTTGACCTTCTTGTCCTGGAACTCGGCCTTGGCGTTGCCGGTGACCATGTTAACCAGCTCGCCGATGGCGTCAGCAAAGTCTTCATGTTCAGGGGGCAGTTCCATGCCAACGAACTTGGCAACGCAGGTGACTGCCACGTCGGTGGGGAAGCTGAGCACGATGGTGCCTTCCACGTCACCGGACATGCCGATGATGCCCGAGACATCGTAGCAAGGCGAGCCGGACGCTTTAAGCGAGGGCTTACCAACACTGACGTGTGACTGGAGCATGGTTTCGAAAACGTTGGTAATCGACTTGATAAACGGGAGGATATAGGAATGATCCACGTCGATCTCCTTACTTAGGTCGACTGTCCTGGTAGAGTGGTCCGGTGGTGACACCTTACAATTCACAATAGTGACAAGTCACAAACAAAACTTGCCGTTTTGACGATTGTGTTGGTTTGTGCCAACCACAACGGTCAGTCTGTTTCATCGGGCGAAAAAAAAGGACGCTTTAGAGCGCCCATGTTTTCTTGGAAATTTTTCTGCCAGATTCTTGTGAATAACAAGTTATCCGGCATCAACCGCATTATGCGGCCGTTGCCAGATCAGCGACCGTGGTGCGTTCGAGCTGATCACGCAATGCATCAGCCGCCGAAGTGCATGCTGCACGCAGACAAGCAACGCCGTGTTCGACTGCAGCCGGCGCACCGTCAATGCGCATCTGGCCACGCACCGGGCCATCAATGGCTTCGACGATTTTCAGCAGTGTCACTTCATGCGCCGGACATGCCAGACGGTAACCGCCTGAACGCCCAAGTTGGCTTTCAATGAGGTGACCGCGTGTGAGCGCTTGAAGAATCTTCAGCGCGCTGACGGTCGGGATGTTGAGCTTTTCAGCAATGTGACGAGCCTGAAGGTATTCGCCTTCGGGTTGGGCAGCAAGCACACCAAGTGCCAGCGCTGCCTGCGCAGATGTTTTCGATAGTTTCATGGGGGACCCACCCTTCTTTCAATGAGGTTACAAGTACATTCAATGCAGTTTTTTCGCGCGGGTCATTGCATAACCCGGTGAACAAGTACGGTGAGGAAGGAGATGGTATTGCCGTACCATCAAATTTAGGAAGGAAATTGCAATTCCTTCTCACCTGCAAGAGATATCGGTCATACCGTTTAAGTTATTGAGTAAACTTGAAGGGTAAATTCGATTTTCTTGATTACCGGACCTTGTTAAACAAAATGAACATGGATTCTGGATTATGGAGAGTATGACGTGACGGTAACCGTTGAATTGTTTGCAATGCTCAGCCAGGCAGTTAACGCTCGTGAAGTGACCATTACCTTGCCTGATGGGGCAACGGTGGGCCAATTGTTATCCCATTTACCAAAGACGTACCCTGCGTTGGCCCCGCTGCTGGCATCCGTGAGTGTGGCAGTGAACATGAGCTATGCCATGGTGGATGACATACTCACTGAAAATGACCAGATCGCCCTGATCCCGCCGGTGAGTGGTGGGTGATGCTTGATGGATGTGAGCAACGTCAATTTTCATACCAGGGAGCTTCGCCCCCCGGACCCCCTGTCGAGTTTGGGATGTCTTGGCAAGTGATGTAGCTGCATTGCATTCAAAGGAATTGAAGACTGAT
>PAIY01000157.1 GCA_002704825.1 Phycisphaeraceae bacterium | reverse complement strand
CTGCTGCTTGCCGGTTATGGTTTGGCAGCCGGGCCGTTTACCTTGAGCTTTACGGCCAAGGAATTCTTTTTCTATCAGATCGCTCACGCACTTGAAACAACCAGTAACCCCATGTTCTGGATACTGGTCGCAGCAGGTATTGCGACCGGCATGTTCAACGTCGCGATCTTTATCCGACTCTTCACAACATTGATGGCTAAACCGCAAGTGGCAGAGCATGACGAGCATCACCACGATGATCACGCACATGGACATGGTCACGGCGAACACGAACATGAGACCGGCTTCTATGCAGCACTACTATGGATTCCCGGTGCGATCATCGTTGCCTTCCAATACATCTGCGGCATGATCCCCTATGCCTACGATTACCTGTTTGGCTGGCTTGATCCAAGTAAGCATTTTTATGATGGCTTCCATACGCTCATGGGCAATGAGTTACCTCTTGTTTGGGACGCGCATCTGGGTTTGCCGTTGGTGATGAGTTTGATTGCCATCGGCCTGGGTGTCGCCCTGGGCTTTGGCAAGTTCCTGCGTGGGACGTTTAACGATCCGTGTGATCACCTGTATCCCGGTTTCTACACCATGACCACCAAGGTCGTCGGCCCGCGTGCGTTTGGTTTGGTCCAACGTGGGCATGCCGGCTTTTATGTCGGTGCGGTGTTGGTTGCGATGGTGGCTTTGTTTATCTGGTCAATTGGTGGCAACTTCAGTCAACTGGTTTGGCCTGAAGGTGCTGTCACTGAAACCTGCACACAGTTGCTGCCGGGGATTCTGCTTTGTGGCATGGTCTGTTTGACCGCATTGCTTTTACCGGTCGTGATGAACCGCGCCAGCCGCGTGTTGATCTTGGGCATGTGCGGTTTTTCCGTTGCCGGTGTTTACTACCTGTACAAAGCGCCGGACCTGGCACTGACGCAGTTAAGCATTGAAATTGTCTCGATCATCCTCTTCCTGTTGGTGTTGTCACTGGTCCCCGACCTGACGCCCAAGACGCGTAAGGCCGTGCCTGCTCGATTGGTGATCAGCCTAGCCGTTGGCCTGGTGATGTTCTGGCTGACACTTTCGAGTACCAGCGTAAACCGCCCGGAAATGCCTTATGTCAACAAGGACGGTCAGAACATTCCCAACCTCGGTGAATACTTCCTGCGCAACTCGCATCACGGCATTGACTCCATGGCAGTGCCTGAAAGCGAAGTCTACGGCGGCGTGGTGAGTAAGGCGATTGATCCGAACGAAGTCCACGAAAACGACCTGGACAATACGGTTTCCAATGCCAAGCAAAAGGGTGAAAAGAGCTATCTGATCCATCACGGTGGTGGTGGTAACAATGTGGTCAACGTGATCCTGGTCGACTTCCGTGGCTTTGACACGATGGGTGAAATCACCGTGCTGGGTTTAGCTGCGATGGGTGTTTGGACACTGCTTCGCCGCCGCAAGAAGTCCGGCGATTTCAACGATCCATCGGACTATGAAGATAGTGGACCTGAGCCACTGAAGGCTGAGAGTTAACAAGACAGTTTTTACCGCCAAGACGCCAAGAGCGCCAAGGTAAGAGAGAAAACACTAAATAAAAAATTGCATCAACAAACTCATTCCGACCTTGGCGTCCTTGGCGTCTTGGCGGTTCAAAAAAATTGGGACTGAAAAAGCATGTGTACAAGTGTGATTCTAAAAGTTGGGGCAAGACTGATCGTGCCATTGAGCCTGGTCTTTGCCATGTACATTTACTTCAAGGGGCATCAGACACCCGGCGGCGGTTTCGTCGCAGGTCTGGTTGCCTCGGTCGCGTTGATCGTGCATCGCATGAGTTTTGGCAGTGAATCACTGCGTCGCATGCTGCCGATCTCAGAACGCTACTTCATTGCGGTCGGTTTGACGCTGGCATTGGGTACAGGCCTGGGGGCATTTCTCCAGGGCTTGCCGTTCTTCACTTCGGCACATGGTTACCTGCATTTGCCGACCACCATCGAACACAGCTATGACTTTGAATGGGCCAGTGTCATGGCCTTTGACCTGGGTGTGTTTCTGGTGGTCACCGGCGTTGTCGTCGGGATGATCGACGTGCTCAGCAAGGAGATTCAATAATGAATTTACTCATCGCCATCATGGTCGGTGTGCTTTTTGGTTCGTCGGCATTCCTGATGCTCGATCGTGAACTCAAGGGTGTCTGCATGGGCGTGTTCCTTTTGGGACATGGTGCCAACCTCGCGATTCTGTCCGTCAGTGGCTCGCCTGCTGGCAAGATGCCGCCGGTGCTCTCGCATGGCGTGGACATTCACACGCTGGTGGACCCATTACCACAGGCATTGATTCTAACTGCCATCGTCATCGGCTTTGCTGTACAGGCTTTCCTGCTGACGATGATCGTGATCACCTGGCGTCGCAACCAGACGTTGAGTCTGCATATGCTCGCTGAGGAAGAAGCTCACTAAGACAGGGATTAGGGAAAGCCAAAAAATAGCTGCGGCACTACGTGTCGCTGACTCTTGGAATCGTCGAACATGACACAACATCAAATCGTACTCTTTGTCGTCTTACCCATGGCAGCAGGCATCGTCACCACGTTCCTGCATCGCTATCGACAAGCTCAACGCTGGGTCGGGGCAGGCTTCCTGATTGCCAACATGGTTTTTGCATTCAAAGCCCTGGCAACGGTCGCTCCCACCGGCGCGGTCCTCGTCTCACAGATGGGTAACTGGCTTGCACCATTCGGCATCACCATCGCCGTGGACACGCTCAGCGCCTTGATGCTCACCATGGCATCCATCGTCTGCTTCTGCGTGTTTCTCTACTGCGCTTTTCAATTCGACAGAGATCAACAGGGGGGCTTTTTCCATCCCATGTTTCACCTGTTGATCATGGGCGTGCAATGGAGCTTTATCACGGGTGACTTTTTCAACCTGTTTGTTGCCTTTGAAATCATGTTGATGGCTTCCTATGCCATCTTCTGCGTCGGTACATCAAAGAAGCAGATGAAGCAGGCTTACAAGTATGTGCTATTGAACCTGCTGGGTTCGACGATGTTCGTCACCTGCTTAGGTTTGATCTACGGTCAATTGGGCACGTTGAATATGGCGGACATCACACGTCTTGCCATGGACGATAAACTGCCGACGTCGTCGCTGCCGGTGATTGCGATGATGCTGCTGGTCTTTGGTGGCAAAACGGCGATTTTCCCGTTGTGGTACTGGTTGCCCGATACGTATCACACACTGCCCAGCGCGATTGGCGGTCTCTTTGCTGGCCTGCTGACCAAGGTCGGTGCCTACGTGATGATCCGCGTGTTCGTGATGATGTTTGGCACATCGACACAAGTTACCGACATCATTGCCCCGATCCTGCTTCTGACTGCTGGGATAACCATGTTCCTGGGCGTGCTCGGTGCAGTGTCGATGCACACGGTTCGCCGCATTCTCTCGATTCACATTATCAGCCAGGTCGGATACATGCTCATGGGCATGGGCCTTGCCATCGCCAGCGGTGTTGCACCTGACATCAAGGAGATGGCCGTTGCAGGTGCGATCTTCTTCATCATGCACAACATGGTTGTCAAATGCTGCTTGTTCCTGTGTGGCGGTTTGATGGTCGAACATGCAGGTGATGATGACCTTGAAAAAATCGGCGGCTTGCTTAAGCGTGCGCCATGGCTGGCGACCTTGTTCATGATCGCTGCCCTGTCCCTGGCAGGTCTGCCCCCCTTGTCCGGATTCTTTGGCAAGTGGGTTCTGCTCAGTGCAGGCTTCCAGTCTGAGCATTACGTGGTGGTGTTCTTTGCAGTCCTCACATCCCTGTTCACGCTGCTGTCGATGCTCAAGATCTGGAGCTACGGCTTCTGGTCCCCCGCACAAGGCAAGCATGTTGACCAACCGAAAAAACGTCCCATGACTATTGGTGGCATGTGGGGCATTGCCCTGCTGGTGATCGTTGCATTGAGCATGGGCCTTGGTGCTCAGAAGTATTATTCAATGTGTGCGATGGCTGCCAAGTCACTGATTGACCCGACCAATTACGTCAAGGCCGTTCTTGGTGAACAGAACACGCCGGAATACAAAGTGGTGATCAACGAACCGACATCACAGGCTCAGCCGATGCATCATGAATCGCATGAACCGGCAGCCAACCACGATTCTCATGGACACTGAAAACGCTAAAGGAGCGTTGCAATATGCTGGCTTATTTTCTGATTAATGTTCTCCTGGCCGTCCTCTGGATGTGCATGTGGGGCCTATTCGACATCTGGACGATGTTGGCAGGATTTTTCTTCGGATACCTGCTGCTGGGTGCGGTCAGTCGCACGTGGTATCCGGATGGCAAAGGTTATGGCTCAAAGCTCTTTAACCTCATCTCGTTTGGGTTCTACTTCATTCGCATTCTGATTCAGGCCAACCTCACTGTTGCCAAGGAAGTGGTCACTCCCCGGTTTAACATGACCCCGCGGTTTGTCCGCTACCCGGTCAAAGGCATGACACCACTGCAGATCACATCACTGGCCAATGCCATTACCCTGACGCCTGGTACGCTGAGTGTCGACGTACTGGATAACGACGAGGTGCTGCTGGTTCATTGCATGTACGCAGATGACCGTGAGTCAGCGATCAAGGAACTGGATGAATTGCGAGACCGTTTGATGACGGAGGTGTTCGGATGCTGAATCTTCTACTTGCTTCTGCAGCTGCCAGCCATGAAGTCGCTCACGAAGCGGCAGAGCATGGTCTGCTTGATGGCGTGGTCACGTTCACCATCGACATTTGCATTGTCATGATCGCAGTGGGCATGCTCATGTGCGTTATCCGACTGCTCAAGAGTCCACACCTTGCTGACCGCGCTTTGGCGTCCGACACGCTGGGCGTTGAACTCATCGGCCTGGTGATCCTGCTGGGCATGCGATTCATGACCTCAGCCTTCATCGATGGCGTGCTGATTCTCTCACTGCTGAGTTTTGCAGGTACCGTGGCCATGGCACAGTACATCGCCCGACCGCACCTGCGACACAAGCAGGTCAAGAGCAACGAAAAACTAGAAGACCTCGCCTAACCCCCCCCGGAAGCCCCGGAAGTTTTCACTGGGGCACCGTAAGCAACTGGTTGTTTTCACTGGCGAGATCGACACTTTACTGGAACTTTGAAACAGACAGATAAACACACGGAATTGCATCCATGTTGAACATCATCCTCGATATCCTGGTCATTGCCTTCCTGATCTTTGGCATCTTTTTCATGTTCGTCGCGGCCTTCGGTTTGCTGCGTCTGCCTGACGTGTATCACCGCATGCATGCTGCAACCAAAGGTGTCACCCTCGGGATCTCCGGCCTGATGATTGCTGCTGCGATCCATCACGCCCAGGCACACGATGCCAACGTCGTGAACATCATCTCCAATGTCGTACTCGTGATCATGTTCCAGTTCATCGCCAACCCTGTCGGTTCGCATCTGCTGGCCAAAGCCGCCAAACTGGACAATGCTCCCACATGGGAAGGCCAGATCGCAGACGAAGAACACAACCCCGTCTCGGAATGAACCGAAGTTGGCAGATGGATTATTTTTAATCAACTGAAAGTTCTTCAAGCTGATTTTCTTAACCACAGAGACACAGAGGCACAGAGCAAGACCGGAATGCTTTTTCTTGTTTATCTCTGTGCCTCTGTGTCTCTGAGGTAAAAGTCATGCATGACCGCCAAGCCATCTCATCAAATACATCCGGGCGAGTTTCGTGGGCTTCCGGGGGCCGGGGCATGGACAATATTTCCCAAATCTCGGATTATTTTCTCAACCCCTGATTTTTGCTTGAAGTCGGATCAACGGGCGGTAAAGTACCCACCATGAGCACGAAAAAAGCAATCATCGTTCAAGGCGGTTGGGATGGACACACACCCGTTGAGTGTGCAGCCCTTTTCGAAAAACAACTCAAAGCCAAGGGCTACGATGTCACCGTGTATGACTCCATGGATGTCTACACCGATGACGAACTGATGGCCACCGTCGATCTGATCGTCCCCATCTGGACCATGGGAGAAATCTCAGGCGATCAATGGAAAGGACTGGATAAAGCCGTCGCCAACGGGACCGGCATCGCTGGCTTCCACGGCGGTATCATCGACTCCTTCCGACAGAACACCGAATACCAATGGATGACCGGCGGGCAATGGGTCGCCCATCCGGGCAACTGCATCCCTGAGTATGAAGTCAACATCGTCGAAGACCATCCCATCACCGATGGTATCGAAGACTTCAAACTCACAAACACGGAGCAGTATTACATCCATGTCGACCCGGCGGTACGAGTCCTTGCCACCACCACCTTTGAAGCAGGCGCTGGCGACATCACCCGCTACCAGGTCGGCACCACGCTGCCTTACGCATGGACCAAGCAATGGGGCAAAGGCAAAGTCTTCGTCGCCTGCTGGGGACACACCTTCAAGGACTTCGACAGCCCCCAGGCCTTGGAACTCGTTATCCGTGGCATGCTCTGGGCAACACGCTAACCAACAACAATCAACATCACCAAAAAACATTCGTCACCATGCGAATGTTTTTTTATTTTGTCCACATCTGCCCCATGTCATTGGAGTTTGGGTAAGATGCTCAGGCATGTCACAACATGCACTCCCACAAGAACAGACAGACCATTGGACATTGGGCTTTTACGCTTTACCACAAGCTCAACGTCAATCCCTCCAGTTAACACGCGATGCATTGGCAAAAGGATCCGCTGATCTTCAGCAAGCTGTTGATTGCCTGACCGCTATCGCCCAAAGCAAACTCGACGAACCTTTGCCCAGTGTGGTAGATGATCCGATCACACCCCCAAGTGGTGATCATCATGACTACACCAGTCTCGGCACTTATTGGTGGCCCAACCCCGATACGGATGACGGGCTGCCCTATATCCGCCGTGATGGTCAACGCAATCCGCAGACACTCGGTGCAGACTTCACGGCGTTGTGCGATGTCGTTGAATTGATCACCATCCAGATTCTCGCCTGGCGGTTAACCGATCAGACGCCGTTTGCTCAAAAGGCCATTGACGCACTGCGACACTTTTTTCTTGACCCGCAATCTGCCATGAATCCGCATCTCAAATATGCACAACGGATTCCCGGGCATTGTGACGGCCGCGGCATCGGACTCATCGATACGCATCGCCTGATTCCTGTGACGGAGTTACTGCCACTCTTGCGTGATTCAGAACTTTGGCAAAATGAAGACGAACAAGGCATGCAACTGTGGTTTACCCGGTATCTCGACTGGTTCGAACAATCGGACCTTGGCCAAACAGAACGCAATGAACATAACAACCATGGCACATGGCATGACGCCCAAGTCGTCGCCTTTGCGTTGTACACCAACCAATCTCAACGCGCACTTCAAGTGCTTGAACAGGTTGCCCCAAAACGGATTGACCAACACCTCGCAAGTGATGGCAGCCAACCCCATGAAGAAGCACGCACGCTCAGTCTCACCTACAGCATCTTCAATCTCGAAGCCATGCTTGCAATGACGATCTGGGGGCAAACACTGGGGATTGATCTCTGGGAACATGTCGGCCCCAATGGTCAAACCCTCAACACTGCGGTCGATTATCTCACGGCTTACCAAGACTGCATCGACACTTGGCCCAAAGAACAAATCAAACCTGCGTCGCCTACCAAATTAGCAGCGTTAACCGCCATCCGATCGCATATTCAGGGGACACATACCGATGCTGCGATCTATAAACAAGCCTTTAACTCACTACCAATTTCGCATCGTCTTTTCAGTCTGATCTACCCACCCCAAATCGATTAGCCCATCACTGTAACAACAAGCTTGATCTGTTAGAATCAACTGCTGATATTAATTGACACATCGTTGAAATAGAAAGACCAATCATGAAATACCGTCGACTTGGCAAAACTGATATGAACGTTTCCGTTGTGGGTGTCGGCACATGGCAGTTCGGCGGGGAATGGGGCAAAAACTTCGAGCAGTCCGAAGTCAACGACATGTTCGCTGCGGCCAAAGACTGTGGTATCAATCTCATCGACACCGCTGAATGCTATGGCGATCATCTCTCTGAAAAATTCATCGGCAAAGCCATCGAACACAATCGTGAAGACTGGATCGTCGCCACCAAATTCGGTCACAAGTTCCATGACCTCTTCACCCGCGATACCGTCTACGATCCCAAGCTTGTCCTCCAGCAACTCGAAGACTCACTGACCGCGCTGCGCACCGACTACATCGACCTTTACCAGTTCCACTCCGGCAATGACGAAATGTTCCAAACCCCCGGACTCTGGGAACTGCTGCAAAAGCAGGTCGAAGCTGGCAAGATCCGTCACCTGGGTATCTCCATCGGCTCGAACACCAACATCTTCCAAACCGAACGTGCATCCTCCGTCAACGCCAAGACCATTCAGGTCGTTTACAACCGTCTTGACCGCGCTCCCGAAGAACAGGTCTTACCCGAATGCATCAAGCAGGACCTGGGCGTCCTCGCTCGCGTGCCGTTGGCATCGGGTTTTCTCAGTGGCAAATACACCGAGTCTGCCGCCTTCGACAAGACCGACGTGCGTGGCAATTGGATGGACGACAAAGCCCGCCTGGACAAAATCACCCAAGCCATTGAGATCAAGAAAACCGAAGTCCCCGAGGGCATCAACATGGCTCAATGGGCATTAGCTTGGGTGTTGACGAATGATGCCGTCACCACCGTCATCCCCGGCTGCAAAACGGTGGAACAAGTCAAATCCAACGCCGCCGCCGCGGATTTGGAGATGGTGAGTGAAAGTCACCCGCAGGCGAGTTAAGTTTTTTCTCTGGGGAATTACGATGTTCAATTCAGATAACAGCTACGAATTATTTGGTGAATGTCAGTCGACCAATCCGGGTGTGTACACGAATTACACGATGAATATTTGTCATGGCAAGTATTATCATCGGATTAAATATCGATTCGCCACGACACAGGAACTTTATCTTGAAGACGGCAACGGCAAGAAACTGGCCGAAACCCAATACATTGGTAATGGCGCTGTATTCACTGATATGGATGGCAAAATAATCAGCCGTTTTAATCTAGTTCAACAACGTATGTTCATAAGAACATTCGAAGTCGAATGGTCTAATCAAAGACCAATGATTCTGCCAATCCCTCGAATGGCTGACTTCAGGGAAATGTCACCGTTGATTGAGGGTCAATTCAATTTAATGCTCACCAACAGGCGTTTTGCAGCACGCATCACGAACGAGATTGACTTCATCCAGGCAAGCCTGGTCACGACATTTCTGTGGAACATCTGCCGAAACATGAGGTTCTATCCTAGAATCCCTCAATGGTGGCCAATGCCAAAAAACTATTGAGCCAATCAATACTGATCATTTGAAAAACGGCAGAACCGTAGGGTGGGTAGAGCAAAGCGAAACCCACCAATTCTACGCCGTTGCAGGTACCGATGGTGGGTTTCGCATCCGCTCTACCCACCTTACTTCAACGGCAGTCCGACGCGAAGTCAGACTGCTGTTCTTACTGGAATTGGTTTAGGTGGTTGACACATTCCAAACAGCTGCATGCCATCTTGCACTCTGTCTGATTGCCATACCTCGGAAGTGTTCGCTTAGTTTGTAAAATGGCCAGGGGACTGAATGTTGATCTCCGCCCAATAGCGACAAACATTATCAATCACATGTCGGAAACGCGACGGATCAAACGGTTTGACAACATAGCTGTTGACATGTTCCTGGTAGGCACGGATCCGATCTGCTTCGATATTGGAGGTCGTTAAAACCACAACGGGGATCACACGCATTTCCGGGTCGGATTTAAGCTTCCTCAACACTTCATGCCCCGAAACGCGTGGCAGATTCAGGTCAAGTAAAATCAAACTCGGCAACTTACGGTTTTCATAGCCTTCACGGGCGTATAAAAAGTTCAGCGCCTGTTCACCATCGGTGACATGATCAACGGTGTTGTTCACTTCGCACTTGTCCAGACAGCGCATGAGCAACATCGCATGATCTTCATCATCCTCAACCAGTAACACACGCATCGTATCAATCATTTGTGACATCTAACAATCTCCTGAAAATCGTACTTCATCCCCCGTGGCTTTCATTCTGCTGTTGATCTTGGTTTTCAGCAGACGAATGAGTCTGTGTCTTGAGCGGGAAAGCCAACCAAAACGTTGCTCCCTGCCCCAGATTCGACTCGACCCACACACGGCCATTATGAATTTCCATAATCCGACGGACAATGGCCAACCCGACACCACTGCCTGAGCGCTTGATATCAAGACGTTGAAACAGGGTAAAAATCTTCTCGTGATAGGCAGGCTCAATCCCCTGCCCATAATCACGAACGTAAAAAACCAACTCATCGTCAATGTGCTTGGCCCCAATCTTGATTTTGCATTCCGACTGTTCATCACAACCGTATTTCAGTGCGTTACTCAACAGGTTGACGAACAACTCGTTCATGCGATTGGGGTCTGCATAGATCCGAGGCAGGTCTGGCTGAATTTCAATCGAAGCTTTTTGCTGACTGATAGGCAGTTCGAGTTCTTCCAGTGAAGCAGTTAAAATCTGATTCATGTCGACCCATTGCGGCTCATGCGCGATGCGGCCGACTTTACAGAATTCAAGCAGGTTGCTGACATTCTTGTACATGCGATCAACATTGCTGTCGATGCGTTTGAGTGCTTTGCGAACACCATCCATGTCACCGTCTTCCAAGTCCTCCCACAGGATGTTCAATAATCCGGTGCAACTGACCAGGGGTGATTTGAGATCATGGGAAACAGAATAGGTGAATTGCTCAGCTTCCTTGTTTTTCTGTTCCAACTCAATGTTCTTGGCAATCAGATGCGCTTCGGCTTCCTTGCGTTCGGTGACGTCCCGGATAATGCCGGTAAACAGCTGTGTCTGGTTGATCCATGTGCGGCTGACAGACAGTTCAATCGGGAAAATTGTGCCATCCTTGCGTAAACCGGAAATCTCACGGATACGCCCAAGCACACTTTCCCCGCTGTTTTCTGTGTTGATTGATGGGGTACGATACTTGGCCAAATAGCTGTCATGCATTTCACGATGCGGCGAAGGCATCAGCGTCTCGATACGCTGACCGACCAGTTCGTTTTCCTCATATCCGAACAAGTCTTGCGTTGCAGTATTGGCAGATTGAATCACACCCATTTCATCAATGGTCAAAATGGAGTCGGCAGCGGCTTCAAGCACTGCACGGTTGCGCGCTTCACTGAAACGTAATTCATTATTGCGCTTTTCAACCTGAAAGACCATGTGTTGAAAGGCATGGAGCAGAACACCTGTTTCATCAGCTGGCGCGTTGGCAACGTGAATGCTGCGGGTGTTACCCTTACCGTAGGAATCAATGGCTTCAATAATCTGCATCAAAGGACGAATCAAAGACCGCGAATAAAACAGTCCAATGGATACGGCAACGAGCAATAACAAAAGCAGGACACCAAAAATCTGTTGATGAACCGGGCTGAAGGATTCAAGAATTTCTGCCCGTGGCATGGTCAACAGCAATCCCAGGAATCGTTCCGGCTTGCTGCTGTCAAAATAGATTTTGTGCAGTGATGCAGCGAGCCAGTTTTTCTTGGGTTGATCCTGGTTAAGAAAACCTGACCAATGCGGATTTTTGATTTCATTGAATTGCCTGGTGATACCTGGAAATTCATCTTGGATCAGGTAAGGTTGATTCAAGTCAAACCCAAAGGTCTTGCTGGGTTCGGGATGCAGTAAATAGTCTCCACGTTCATTGGTCATCATCATGCTGACATCATTAAGCAGATCGCTTTGCAGTTGCTTAAAGACATAACGCATGTCCATGTTGATGATGATGAAGCCGAATGTCTCGCCTTTTTCATCGACAATGCGTTTGGCTGCACGAAGCACCGGCAGATGTGGTGTAATGATTTTCCCGTAGTCCCAGTTCAAAT
>PAIY01000156.1 GCA_002704825.1 Phycisphaeraceae bacterium | reverse complement strand
TAGAAGAGTGCTCGGGTTTTGGCGACTTCGTTTATTTTGGCCGACGGCGCTTGCGGCAAGTATCACACTATGTGTGCGACCTGCATTACTGCTCGCCGCAGCGCTTCTGGTCAGGCGCCGACACACTCGCGCAGCAGCAGCAGCAATGCAGCAGCCCGTGCGCTCCAAGTCCAACCCGACGCAGCGACCCCCGTCGCGCGCCGGCAGTTGGTCGCTGCGCTCGTCCCCACGCTCGTCGCCATCGACCTCGCCGCAAGCGCCGCCCTGGAGCGTTGTCACCGCCGTCGTCGAGGTTCCGTCCGTCCCGCACGACGGCGTCCTCGCCAAGGCCGGCCTTGGCGTCGGCCCGCTCTTCACGGCCCCGCGGACCACCCCCGAGACGTCTCCCGTCTCGGTGCTGGAGCTCGTAAACGCAGCCTCCGCGTCAGCGGCGGGCTGGGGCGCGGAAACCCGCATGGACTCGGAGCCCGGACGCGAGCGCATCGACCGCGAGCTGGAGCGCGAGTTTGAAGCAGAAGAACGTGCCGATCGCATTCTGTTTGCCAACGGCCTGCGCCCCAGGCCGCACGCCTCGACGCGGGGCGTGCCCCCCAATGCGCCGTTTATGCCGAGCGCGTGAAGGTCTACACCATGACTACGAAAGAGCTCAAGTGTTGACTCGTTTCGTATCGTTTGCTATTGTTGCATGCCGCCTGTTTGTTGCATGTCGTTTTCTTGGTTTTTTGTTTTCCGTTTAAACCTTTGCAATGCGCAACCGCTGGACCCACACCTTTCCCTTGCGCTGCACGACAACGACCACACGGTGCACGCCGGGCTCCAAAAACCCCGGCGGGTCCAGCCGGTACAGGTGCTCGTTGGAGGGATCTTTGCGCTGGAGCTCCGCCAGCTCCTCGAGCGTCTCGATGTTCCGAAAGTCCACCAGCGCTTGGTAGTCGTTGTCGCCGACTTGGAAGACCACCACCGGGAGCACGCCGCCCTTTTCGACGGCCTGCATGCAGTAGTCCTGCAGCCCGGGGAACTCGCTGATAAACCTGTCAATCTTGAAGTATCCCTCGGATTCGGTCACCTCCTCGGCGGTCTTTCCGTCGCGCTCGCTCTGGATGCGGCGGCAGAGCTTCTTGTGGCTGGGCCAATCTTGGGCTTGGCACTCGCGGCTGCAGTAGAACACGCCCAAGCAGCCAGCGCAAGGCTTGGCGTTGTGCGTGCTCTGGCACTTTGCGCAGACGCGCACCAAGGCAACGCTGGTCAGGCGATTGAAGCGAAACGTGACTGGCCGGCCGCTGCTGTCCTGGACCGTCTGCCGGCGCACGCCGCCCGACGCCTTGAGGTCGCGCTTGTACTGTTCCGCTTGCTCGACGCGCTGCGGGCTCGGGTTGGCCAGCATTTGCGCGGCCACTTCCCGCGGCACGTGGGCCTCGGAGTAGTTGCTGCCCACGACCGGCGTCCACTCCAGCTCGTCCTGCGGGTGCGGCGCCGGGCCGTGGGCAGGGCCTTGGGGCTGCGTGCGCGACCCGCGCGCGCTGTGGCGGCTGCGGCCGACCGGGCGGCCTTGTCGGGGCATGTGTGTCTCAAACACGTATACGCACACACTCCGCAAGCGCAACAACGCTACCGCGTCGGAGCGTACCCGGCCCCGGCGACGACGTTCCAATCCGCAAACGGCCCGGCCCGCAGCGCCGGCGCCGGCCCCGCGGCGGGCAGCAGCGCGCGGCGCATCGCGTGGCCGACGTCGACGTCCTCCACGAGCTCGCCCGCCGACATGGTCTTCTTGCGCTCGTCGCGCGCGCTCGTGCTGTGATCGTCGAGCGCAAAGCGCGGCACGGAGACGCGGTGCGCGTACACGGCGCTGGCGTGCGTCAGCCGCTCCAGCGCCATGCGCGCTTGGATCGAGTTGGTCATGAGCGCCTGCTGCGAGACGTACATGGCCGAGATGCCCGTGGCCGAGCGCGCCTGCACGAGCGCGTGCCCGCAAAACTCGGCAAAGCGCGTCGCCAGCATGTGCGAGCCGCCCTCGACGAGCTCCCACAGGTGGATGCGCCGCGGCACGCCGCGCATGCCCAGCTCCACGTTGAGCCGCTCGTGCGCGATGCGGATGGCCGCCACCGCGTCGGGCTTGAGCGACACAAAGTAGCAGTTGGCCGGGTGCGAGAGCTCGGTCAGCGACGCGCTCGCCGCGCCCGGCTGCGTGAGCGTCGTCTCCAGCGAGCGCTGCAGCTGGCCGCCGACGTTGGCCAAGCTCGCCAGCAGCTCGTTGAGCGTCGTCTCCTGCGGCGCCGCCGTCTGCAGGTTGCGCACCGCCACGTTGGCCTCGAAGAACGGCCGCCCGCTCTCGCCGCTCGCGAGGTCGCGCAGCTGCTTGCGCGCCTCGGTGTCGACGACCACAAACCGGTTGCCGCTGGCATTCTTGTCCATGGCCAGCTTCGACTCGCGCAGCATGCTGCCCACGACCGTCTCCACAATCTTGGACTGCATGTCGCTCACGCGCTTGGCAATCTGCACGCGCTGGTCCTGCAGCGCCTTGGTCGCGCGCAGCGTCGCCTCGTCGGCCATGGTGATGACCTCGTTGACGTCGCCGCCCACCGCGCCCGAGAGCAGGCGCAGGAAGACCCACAGCCGGTCCTGCGAGATGCCCGCGTGCCGGCGAAACTCGGTCCAGAGCGCGTCGCGCCGCGTCTCGGGCGTGACCTCGATGCCCTCCACGCCGCCGTCGGCCGCCGCTTCGAGCAGCCGGTCGACACGGGCGACGCCCGCGCTGCCGCCCTGGCCGGTGCCCATGGCGTCCACGGCCAGCAGCCCGCGCCGCACAATGCGCAGCCACGCGCCGACCGAAAAGTCCTCGGCTTGCACATTCTCCGCCACGTCCAAGTCTTCAAACAGGCTGGACGGCACGGCGCTCGTGCTCGCTTCGGGCGCACGCCGAAACGCCAACTCGTGCGGATCGGGCGCCACGTAGATGTGAGGCGATCGGCCCTGCGCCCGCGCTTCGGTCCGCGCTTGCGCCGTCTGCAGGCTGCGGCGGCCCAGCGATGCCTTGGCCTCGGCCGCGTCGCCGAGCTTTGTCTCGTCCGAGAGCGGCCTGCCGCCGCCGGCGACAGTTGCCACCCCTGCGGCCGTCGGAAAGGCCAGCGCGCCGCGCACGCGTGCGCACGGCCGCGTCACGAGCGGCGCGTCTCCAGGCCGCGCGCGCGGCGTCCAGCAGCCGCTGCTGCGGTCGCCGTAGGCCGCGGCTTCGCGCATCGCGTACAGGGGCGCCATCTGTTCCAGCTTGAGCGTCGCGGCCGTCTCGCGCAGCGCCGCGCGCAGGCTCGTCGACAGGCGCGCACGCTTGGGGCCGCCAGCACCGTCGTCGACGGTGGCGTCGGCCAGCTGCTTGCACCGCGCGGCCACGTGCTCGAGCATTGCGACGCGCGCGGCGCACCGGCCCGGCGCATTGTCCATTGGCATCCAGCGCACGACGTGGGGCTCCTCGATGCCGCCGCGATCGTCGTGCTTTGTCGCGGGCGTGGGTCCGATGACGGCAAAGTCGTCGTCGAATGCGGAGAGCACCTCGGCAGACGTCGCGACTTCCACCGACGGCGGCGCGCGCTTGGCCAGGGCCGCGCTCACTTGCGCCTCGGTCGGCTCGTCGGAGGCGTCCAGGAAGCGCTTCAAGTGCGGCAGCACAGCGGCCAGCGCTGTCGGCGAGGGCAGCTCGTACGGCAGCAGCGCGTCGGCCGGTGCGCCGGTGGCCGCGCCGAGCGGCCCGCGCTGGCCCACCAGCCCGCGCGCGACGACCCAATGCGCCAGCGCGGCCGCCGCCGCCGGTTCGTCGGCGCTGGCTTCGAGAGAGTCTTGCTCGGGTCCGTCCAGTTCATCGTCACCAAACGGATTAGCCATAGCGACATCCTTGAACCACTGCAGCCAAGTCTTCGTCGAGTTTTCTGCCGTCGGATTCAATTCCTTGCGCGCCAGAGCGAGCGCTTCGTCGGCCACCGGCGACGTTGCTTCCTCGGAAATGGGAATGTCGGACCGATTGGCGTAGACCTCGGATCGCCCGGCCGCGTCGCACGCGCCTTGTTCCTCGGGCGTTTTCGGCGGTTTGATGTCGGTGGAGATTCCAATGCCGGTTGCTCGATTGTACGCCTCATTCATCTCCGCAATGGACCGATCCTCGACGAGAGACGCGCTTTGGTCCTCGGTGAGTCCGCACTGACTCGTAAACTCGTTGGACGTCGCGGGCGACGGCTTGGTAATCTCCTCGACGATTGCCCGCTGGCACTGTTCCAACGCAGGGCCGATGCCTCCCTGCTGCTCCACTTTTTTATTGACAGCCCGTTCGACGTTGTCAATCTCTTCGATGTTGGTTGTGTCAAACTGGTCGGTGCCGAGTGCCGAAGCTAAGAGCGGATTCTTCAAGGCAAACGTCGCATTGGGACCAACGGCCGTTTCCCAGACGGCCGGCCGCGTGGGCGGCGCGCGCACAACCCATGAGACGCCTGCACCCTCAACCAGCGTGTCAAAGGCGCTTTGGCAGCTCATTTCGTGCTCTGCCGACATCGAATCAAACGTCACATTCGACTGGCTCTGCTTGATGACTTCTCCAATCGTTTCGGTAATCGAAATGGGCGGGGGATCATTGACGTGCGCCAATGCGGTGAGTGCTTTGTTTTTTATGGCCGCTGCTTGCATCACCAATTTGTCTGCGCTCCTTTGGCGTCGCACGGTGCTGTTGATCAGTCCGTCCCGCGAACCCGAAGTCCAGCTTGCGTTTCGTAAGCCATTTCCAATGGCAATAACGGTGTGCACATCCGACGGGGAGAGGGCGTCCATCGAGGAATGGTTTGCGTAACACGTCATGGCGGCTGCTGTGCGCAGTTGGTTTCCTAGCAGCACGACGTCCTTGGGGCTTGTCGATGCAGTTTGCAACAAAAACTGCGTCACCACAGCGGGACACACCTGCTGCGGCACGGCGACCGTGAGAGCGTCAAACTTGGACTTCTCAGGAAGCTTCTCTTGGTAGTGGGCCAGCGCCACGTCGGATTTGTTCAGCGACATAGCTTGCGCTTGCGTCAAGACTTTTGATGCGTCCGTTGCAAGTGGCAGTTCTTGAAACCGCAACGGAACGCCGTGCATGGTGCAGCCTTCCATGGACGAGATGTTCATGATTCTCTTGCCCACAACTTTCGAACCCAAGACAGCCGACGCAATGGCCGCCATCGTGAGCGCGTCTTTGCGGTTTGGCATCCGAAAACCGTCCATGCGCGCGCCCGTCCCGTTTCTTGACTTTGAAAAGTTGCTCAACAGCCGCGGCCAGCGTCCCGAGGGCGTTTGGCCTTCGTCGGAAGGCGACGGAGCTGGGCCGTCGGGCGGGTTGTCGCGCAAGTCCTTCCTGTCCAGCGTGTCCGCGAAGCGCTCCTCCGGCGTCCGCAAATCAACGTCGAGTTCGGCGGCTGGCGTAGTGGGACGTTGGTCGGGTTCACCAACCACCTCCTCCGCTTCTTCGAGTTCTTCCTCGTCCTCCTCGTCCTCCTCTTTTTCCTCGTTCGAGTGTTGATACCAGCCACCAACCCACGATCGCGCTTCGAGTACCTTCGCTAGCGTCATCTTGCCGAATTCGCCGGCCTTGGCCCTGGTCGCCGCCGCCGCGCCTCCGATTGCCACGGTCGCGTTTGCGACAACGTTTGCCGCGCCGTCGCCCGCGGCTTTCATGCCTTCGCCCGCGGCTGCCATCGCGTCGGCCGCCAAGCTCCCCGCCGTCGCACTGGCAATGTCCAGCACCTTTTCGACCAAGGTCATTTGCGAGCGCGCGGACATTTCCAGTGCGGTTCCGTCGAGCTTGAACCGCAAGTAGTGCAGCACCGGCTGGGTGCCGGGATCGTCCTCGACGACTTCGAGCGTCCAGCCGGTGCTCACCTTTCCATCTTCGGTCGTGGACGGCAGGTTGAAGAGCCAGCTCAACAGCTTGCCCATGCGCACCACGTCGTCGTCCGAAGCGGCGAGGGCATCGCCAATGTCGTCTGCGAGCGGCACAAAGCAAAAGACCTCGCCCTCTCCTTTGGGGTCCTCGGGCACGCCAATCGGCAGCACAAGGAGTTCGCTCTGCTCATCGGTGCGAGGCGTGTACAGCTTCCAAAGCCGCAAATTGAGGCAGAGCTGCTCGAGTGCTGCGGCGCCTGCGCGGTCGTCCAAGAGATCCTTGATCTCCTTCATTTCTTGATCGCCAATCACGGCCGAGTTTTGAATCGTGCGCTTGAGGGACGCGCAGTCGTCTCGGAGCTGCTTCCGGTTGTCGCCTCCGGGGTTGACCGACGCACGCGTGCGAGCGTCGCGGGCCACCAATGCGGGCGACGAGAGCATGTTCTGAATGACATAGTCGCCGATGGCGGTGTCGAGCATCGTCTTCAGCGCAGACGCCGAGAGGCCCTCGGCGAGCTTGCGCGCCTTTGCGGCGCGTTCCTGCTCAGTGGGGCCTGCCTCGTCCAAGTGGCTCTTGATCACCGAGCGCCACAAGCCTGCCCGTTCTGCGTCTTCCGAGTTGAGCTCGCGATAGAGCTTGTCGCGCTTCACGGCGTTGGACGTCAGCTGCTCTTTGAGCTCCTCCAAATCCCGACGCAGCGCTGCCTCCGCTTCCGTTGCCTTCTTCTCCGCGGCTCGCAGCGTGGCTTGCGCCTCATCGTCTGCGCTGCTCTTGAGCCGCTCGCACTCTTCGCGCCGGAGATCGCACTCGGCCGCCTTGGTTTTTGCCTGCTCGAGCTGCTTCTTGCACTCGGCGTGCGCCGCTCTCGACTCCTCGAGCGCCCGCTCGAGGGCTTGAGTTTTGGCCACCTCTTTGACAAGTTTGCTTGCGCAGCCCTCGGCTTCAGCCAAGCGCACCTTCAGTTTGGTAGCATAGTCGACGATGCGCGCGTCTTTCTCTTTGATGTCGTAGGCGAGCGCCGCGATTTGGCCTTTTGCAGTTTTGATTTCGCCCCGAGCTGCTTCAAGCTGCCGCGTGCACTCTTGTTCGCGCAGTTGCGTCTGCTCGAGCTCAGTGCTCAGCGCACTGTTCGCTCCTTTGAGCTTCGTCACTTGCTGCAAAAGTCCAGTTTGCTCTTGCTCAAGCTTCTTAACCTTTTCGTCAAGCGCTTTGTTTAGCCCCTCAAGCTCGGTGATTTTCGAACGTTGCCCCGCCAATCGAATTTGGGCTCTGGCGAGCTTTGACAACATCGCTGACTTTTCCTCGTTGCACTTTTGCAGATCAAACTCCAGCTGTGAATTTTGGATTCGAAGCTGCGAGAGGCTCTTCTTGGCCAACACGTGTTCCTTCATCTCTTGATCGAGGCGCTTAACGAGCTTGTCAAACCTTCCAAGCAGTTTCTTAAGCTCCGCCTTGGCGTCTTTTAGGGCCTTGGCCTGATCCTCCACCGCTTTGAGAATCATCTTCGTGAGGGTCGCCGTCGTCCCGCCAGACTTGTTGCGCTTGTATGCGTCGCTGAGCTGGTCGTGCAGCCGCCCAAGGAGCTCGCGCATCACCTCAAGGTTTGCGTCAAACTCGGAGCGGAGCTGCGGTGCATTGCCGGCCCCGGTCTGCTCCGCAGTCTGCAGGGCGGCGCGCTTCGAGGCCCATTCAAAGGCGAGAAGGGCATTCACGTCGTCGTTGCTCAAGTTGTTCGCCGGCCGAGCGGCATTGACAGCATCGAGCACGGCGGTCCGCAGCGTCGGAATGGAAAGGAGCAGTCGGAGCGCGGGCGCAAGCGCGTCTAGCTGCGCCGGCGACTGCTTGCCGAGCGCACGATTCTTGGACTTCATGGCGCGCAGCAGCCCCGCGCGGATGCCGTCGACGGCGTCGGGCGTGTACAGCCCCGGCGGCGCGAGCGCGAGGTCGTCGCCGTTGGCGTCCTTGCTGGTGGGCGCCGTCGACCAGAGCGTCGCCAGGCCGGTTTGCAGGTACGCGGCGTCGTCGGCGCCGAGGGCAAAGCGGCCGAGCAGCACGCGCTCGGCGGGCGGCATGTCTGGGTCGAGGACGTTGGCCTTGAGCGCCGTGGCGACCTTGGCCTTCTTGTCCGTGTGGTCGAGCTCGAGGCCCGCGCGGACTTGGGACATGGTGCTCTTGACAAAGGCGGCATACTGGGCCGCCTCGTCTACGGAGGCGGCCATGGCGCAGCCCTCAAAACACACACGCCCTCTCTTTACACGCACAGTCCACGCCGCGGGGTTATGACACGCGCATCCGCGCAAAGACCTCGTCCACAATCGAGGCCTGCGCTTGTGCTGGTTGCACGTTGAGCATGGCGGCGGCTTCATTGGCGTCCATGCCGCCGCCACCCCGGTTGCCGGCGCGCCGAAGCGGCGGAATGACTTCAGGATTGGGATTGACAAGCGGGCAGTTTGGCGTCTGGAGCAGATCCACGCCCATTCTTCGAAGAATGGCGTTGATGCGATTCTTAATCGCAAAGAAGAGCTGTGCCGGTCTGAGGTTGAGGTCAGCAACCATGTTGGCGTAATCCATGCCGTTCTCGAGACGACTAGCCACGTTTCGGATGAGCTGAAGGTCCGTGGTCACTTGATCAATGTCCTGCGGCGACGGATGGGCAGGATTCCAAGCGGGGCCTCCTGCTGCAGCGTTGTCACGAACGGGCATTCCGCTGTATTCGACAACGTTCTTGAGCGCTCCTATCAACAGAAGGAAGCAGCCCTGCCACGTGTCCATTAGGTCCCTCCTGTCTTGTGCTCTCACGGTTGCCTTTGTGTGAAAGTCTTCCCGAGCAAGATCGCGCGCGCTCACGTACCTCTTGATTGTGAGAAAGAGGTTGGGTGGTGCATCTGGGTCCATCGGAATCCACAGCTGGTCGTCGGGCACGTACTTTACGAGCCAATCCTCCTCCAAATGACGTTCCAATTGTCGCATGTCTGCAATCGCCGTTTCGATCTGCACAATGTGCACCATGCGCCTGCTCCACGTGCCGCGCGGCAGCGGCCAAACGTTGGCGCGTTCGTAGGCCTCGTTCCAGAGCTGCAGATAGCGTTCGATGGTGCGTGTCAGAATTTCCAGACGCACGTCCGGTGCGCCAGGCTGTGGTCGGTTGACTGCAAACACGTACAGGCCAGTGCAGTTTTCGTTGCCCTGGTTGCAGCGACCGATGCACGCATCGAGCTCTGTTTTCCATTTGCGAGCCTCGTCTGGGGTGTTTTTTTCCAACCACGCCCTCATGCGGTCTGGCTGGTAGTTTCGATTGTAGTCGTGAATGATCTTCGTTGTCACCAAAGTCGCCCCAATGCCAAGAATCCACTTGAGCCTCGCGCCTGACGTCGCCGCCTTGACTGCATCGACAAACGCCCGGACTTGACTCAAGATCCGCATAATGTTGCCTCCCTGGCCTAGGGCATCTTGGACGCGGACCGCTTCTGCGAGACCCCTGGGAGCCACTCCGGCGTTGGCTTGTTGAGGAATGATACGTTGTATGTTGCCTGCCCATCGCTCGCCCACGCCAAACCTATCTTGAATGTCCACGCGATTGGCGTTAAGCATCTGCTCGCCCACCACTCCGTCTATCCAGGCCTGCGGCACCACGTTGCCCAACGTAACTTGCACCGCTTGGAGCCACGAGGCGTCTCCCGTCCACATGACGACCACAAGGGCCACGATGAAGATGAAGATCTTGCCACTCCAAGTGTTGAGTGCGTCCGGGATGCCGCGGATCTTTTCCTCCAACCAGTGCGAGTACG
>PAIY01000155.1 GCA_002704825.1 Phycisphaeraceae bacterium | reverse complement strand
GCGATGCTCGCATCGCCTGCTTCAATCTCCTTGGCAATGATCCATTCGCTAGCGACAAAGACCCTACACTTGGATTGGGAACGCTCTATAAACTGCACACGCAACAAATCTTGCCGTCCCCGCTTCACGCCGCACCTTGCGTCTACACCTAAAGCCCGTGGGACTTCAGTCCCCGGAATCCCCAGGACCATGTGCGACTGTCAACACCACGCTGCCGACTTTATGCCCGCCGTCCACGTACCGATGGGCCTCCGCCGTCTCTTCCAACGGGTAACACCGATCGATCACCGCGCGGTACGTCCCCGCTTCAATCATCGCTTTGACCTGTTGCAGATCATCACGACTGTCCGTTGAAACGCTGCACACCATCCGACGTTTACTCAGCAGATTCACCAACCCCATCTGAAACAGATGTCGAATCGCAAACGCGGTCAGCAGATACCGTCCTTTAGCAGCGAGTACGCGTTTGGTCTTGCCAAACGTGGTCTTCCCCACCGTGTCAAAAACAATGTCATACGTCTGCGAGTTTTGAGCAAAATCCGTCTGTGTGTAGTCGATGACGTGGTCTGCGCCCAGTGATTGGACGAGTGATAGATTCTTACTGCTGCACACGCCGGTCACCGTGGCACCCAGATTTTTTGCAAGTTGGATTGCTGCAACACCCACCGCGCCGGACGCCCCGTAAATCAGCACGTGATCACCTTGTTTGATTTTGCCGGCCTTGAGAAAGTGCATCGCGGTGAGTGAGCCAAACGGGATCGCTGCTGCATCATTAAATGGCAGATTCGCAGGCATGGTGCTGATCGAACTCGTCGCAGGCACGCAGATGAATTGGGCATTGGTCCCCATGTTCATGCCAGTGATCCCAAAGACACGATCACCGACGGTGAAGCTGTCCACGTCTTGGCCCACCGTATCAATCTCACCTGCAAAGGCAACACCGAGGATCGGCTGTCTGGGCTTGAAAAAGCCGAACATGGGACGAGCGAGTAATGCCATCGTCCATGGGATATTTTCAAAGCCCCGCATCTTCACATCGCCGGAGGTGACCGTCGATGCATGAATCTTCACGCGCACCTGGTCGGGCGTTGGTTCAGGCGTGGGGATATCGACCAGATGCAAAACATCCGGACCGCCGAAGCGCGTATGGGTGATGGCTTTCATGAGGGTTCCGCCAAGTGATGGGTAATGTCAGCAAGCATCATACCATTTCACAGGGATGTTGCCTGGTGATCAGAGTCCCAGCCATTCGATGAGCAAGGGCGAATACAACTCGCGTCCCCAGACGTTGTACCAGGCAGCCCAACTGTACATCATGATCGTTGCAATGAAGACATAGACTGCAATTCGTCGAGCATACAGCGTCACCAGACCGATGGCTGCAAGCTGTGCGAGTTTGCCGATGGCCGGGCCGACAAACGGGCCGGTGAGATGAGCGACGATGCGGATCGCCGGATGCACTTCCATTTCGACCCCTTCAGCATGCATGAAGCGCATCGTGGTGATCAAGTCCGCCACCGCTGCCACGCACAGAACCATGATCCACCCGCGATAGCGTTGGAAGTAGCCTCTTGAATTCTCCGCCAGTCGGTCGGTGATCGGTCTACAAGAGTCAAGCAATGTTGCGGTCGTCATGAGATACCTCTTGCAGGTATTGTATCTCCAGGATGCATTGGAGTGAATATTTTTATGAGTTTCAATATGTTCAAGCATCAGATGACATCAACGCAGTTTCCTGTCATCATGTTGATCCCGCGTTTTAACAGTGAAGGTTAAGCAAGTGAAACGAATCGCAATCATCGGGGCAGGCGGACATAGCTGTGCGCATCATGGACCTGCTGCCAAAGCGCTCAAAGACCGGCTTGAAGCGTCGGCCATTGTGGACCTGGATTTGAAAAAAGCAGAACAATATGCTGCGGATTATCAGCTTGATTTTGCCTTTAATGACATTGATGACATGGTCACCTATTTCAAACCTGATGCGTTGATTGCCATCACCCCCACGACCGTGACCGCCAAGGTGATTCGTCAGCTTTTGCCTTACGGCTTGCCCATCCTTGCAGAGAAGCCCTTTGGGGACACGATCGAACTTTCGCGTGCGTTGTGTGATGAAGTACAAGCGGTCGACGCGAAAATCATGCTCTCGTTTAACCGTCGGTTTTCGCCGGTGTGCAGTCGGGCAATGCAGCTTCTGGCGGACCGTTTTGCGGATCGTCCCCTGCAACACATTCGTGGCACGATGCTCCGAAAGTCACGACACGAACCCGTCTTCCTCACTGGGACCGGCGTGCATCTGATTGACTGTGTGAACATGTTTGCAGGCTCGGTGTTCAAACAGGTACGCACCTTGCCGATGTGTAAGACCATGAAGGATCATGCAGCGATTCAAGCGCAGGTTGTCTATCAGGACGATGTCACCGCGGACCTGCTGATCCATTCGCATTGTGGCCGCGTGACGGAAACCTACGAACTGTTCGGCAGGGATTATCAGATCATTGTCGATGTGAACAACGGGTTGCAAGTATACGACGCAGAAGCGTTGGTGTTGGATGAACCGTACGCCGATGACATGGAGCAAGCGGTGAAGGATGGCGCGATTGCCGAGTTCGCCTACTTCCTGGATTGCCTTGAAGCAGGGCAATACGATTTCTCCCCCGGCCCGTTGGATGCTTTATACGCAGCACAGATCGGCGATCAACTCGAACGCGAAAATCTGAATCGATAACACCGATTCAACGTTGTTCGATTATCACGATCGTTGATCACAAAACGCGCATTGTTCAAGATGACAAAACTTTCATCACATCGACTTGAAGCTTTTTTGATATTCGCCATTGATCAACAACGCACGAATTAAACTCAATACGCCAACAACGCTCGAAGCGACATTAAAGCCCGTGGGACTTTAGTCCCCGGGTCGTTGCGCCACCGCATTCACACACGCATCACGATCACACATTGACGCTGACACTTTTACCCATTGCCACGTTGCGGACAACCTTCATCGCATCCGCCTGCAGTTGGTTGACCTTGGTCATCGCTTTGCTCACGCGGCTGCGTGCGCGATCAGGTTCATCAATCAGATCATCCAATGCAGGCTGGATGTCGGACGTGACGGTGTGGTTGATGTCAAAGAGCCAGTCACCCAGATCAAGGTCGTTATAGATTTGACCCTTGCGACCTGCCATCGGATCACGGGGGTGGAGCGTGGGCGTGCCGACACTTAAGGACATGATCGCCGAGTGATGATCCATGGTGAGCATGCTGTGTGCCCGCTGGTAGATACTCGTTGCAAGGCACGGCATCCAGAACTTGTCGTAGTAACGTGTGAGTTGCTTGTACTTGGCGGGTAACGGTTCATGCAGCAGGCGCCCGGTCGGCTCGACATCCTTGCGCGTTTCAGGACACAGGAACACCGGCAAGCCCGTGCGATCAATCCAATGCTTGATCAAAGCGCGGAGTTGGTAGCAGTGCCTGGCTTCGCGCTCTTCGGTGGTGAATCGCAATGCACTGGAGCGCAGGATCACAACCAGAAACTTGCCTTCCTCGAGTTGGTACTGCTCCATGAGTTGATCGGCACCAGCTTCATCACGCATGTCAAAAGCAAAGGTGCAGTCGGGAACGAAGTCCATGATTGAAGGCTCAATGCCACAGGACTTGGCATACTGCAGCGAGTCGGTTTCGCGGGTGTAGAAAAACGCAGCGTCATTGAGAATCGATTTGAAGATCAACTCCGATGGCGGTGCCATGAAGTTGATGCCCAGGCCGTACCCGCCGAAAGGCACGCCCATCTCGCGGGCCACGTAGTAATGCAGGATCGGGCGCATCGCCGAAGCCCAGTCATACCCACGCCAACCGTCGTGAATCACCGGCCCGTCATACATGCGGTGACCATAGGCAATGTTCGGTCCCGAGGCATGCAGGTACAGGTCCGCTTTTTCAAACGCGCGCTTCAGATCCGGCGTGATGGGTTGATCAAGATGACCCACATTGCCGCCCACCAGTTCGACGTCGGGAAAGCGCTCAGCGATGTAAGTCTGAATCTGTTCATGCGAGTTGGCAGGATGCAGGATGATCCGCGCGCCGGGAATGTGCTGCTCAATGAGTCGGAGCATGCCAGGGGTGATGGCGATATCGCCGATGTTGCCAAATGCCCAGGAGGCACGCAGAAGAATGGTTGGAGATTGTGACATGCTTTGTACCTACACATGTAAAAGAAACAGGAGTCAATCGGGTTGAAAGTATCACGCGTTTGAGCGCGATGGTCAGGTAAGCATAGTCAGGTTGATGGGGTGAGTCAATGCAAATTTGCACAATTTTTGCATTGCAAAATATCGAGATATCAAATGCTTGGGGGTGGGGCCGTGGTGTCACCTTCGATGAAATCCATCTCCATCAGAACCGTCTGGGGCGGCGCCTGGGGATGGCGAATGTGTCGGATGAGGTGTTCGACCGCGGTTTGCGACATCTGCGAAGCAGGCATCTGCAGGCGAGTATAATGCTCCCGGAGTGAGTCATGACGGGAAGCGCCGGTGACGGCATCGAGGATGCTGATATCCTCAGGGATGCGTAAGCCACGTTTTTTCAATAGTTTGTCGAACTCAAAGCAGAACCCCTCGCTGGAGATGATCGCGGTGGGGGCCTTGTCCATACTCAGCCACTTCTCCAAAGCCCATTGGCAACCCGACTCGGCGTCAGAGTAATCCTTGAGTTCGGGCATGGCAATGTACTTATTGTCTTCAAGTCCCAGTGACATCAGGGTTTGCTGATAGGACGAGATCTTGTCCAGGTTGTCAAAACGCTGATTGGCGAAGCAGAAAAATGCGATCCGCTGGTGACCGAGTTTGTGTAAATACTGAACACAGCGCGAGATACCGGTGTGATAATTGCAGTTGACCGAAGTATAGGGACAGGGCATCCCCATCGGTAACCGCAGGATTACCGCGGGCAGGTTCGCGGGAAGCAGGTCCAGCGCCTTTTGCGTGACGGCCCCCTTGAGTATCAGGCCATCAATCCCGGCCTGCGGACTGAGCAACGGTGATTGGTCGGGGTGTTCCAGATCCAGATAGTCGATGACCAGCTGATGCCCGTGATGGTGGGCAGTTCGCCATGTTTCGATCATAAACTTTTGATGAAGATAGACTTGGATGGAGTGTTCGGGGACATATTCGCCGGTGAACGTGTGCAGCAGCCCGAGTTTGAGCATCTTCTGCCGCGTCTTGGACTGCGGTCGTCCGATGTTGGATGATTTAGGCCGGTACCCCAGCTGCTGAGCCGTTTTACGGACTTTATCGATCGTCTTGCTGCTGATTCCACGACCGCCAGCCAGCACGCGTGAGACCGTTGAAATCGACACATCCGCTGCATCTGCAATGGCGGACATCGTGGCCTGCGAATTGGACTGGTCTTGGTTCATGGTTGAATGATATTATGTCAGAAGGCGGGCAAAGTCACAATTCTGAGTGAAAAATTAAAAATATTTGCATCGAAAATTGCAATGCAAATTTTGCGTGACTAAGATCAGGTATCAGATCGATTGAAATCGACCCTTGCTTCCTATTGCCAGGAGTCTGAAATGTCTCAACCGTCACTTTTCAACACGTTTGTTTTTGGTCATCCCAATGCCAATTGGGGGGGTGATTCGCATCGTCAATCACGGTTGGGTTTCACGCTCATTGAGCTATTGGTGGTCATCTCCATCATCTCGTTGTTGATCTCGATTCTTCTGCCTGCCTTGGCTGCAGCACGCAAGAGTGCGCAGACTTTGCAATGCGGGACAAATCAGCGGCAGGTGTTCGTGGCGATGGTCACTTACGCCCAGAACCACAATGACTGGATCGTCCCGACCTACATGCAGAACGGTAACTCCAACCGACTCTGGTCCGTCGGACTTGCGATTGAAACGTTGAACATGACGGCCGGTGACTTCTGGCCGACCGGGCAGCGTCCGCCGGGGATCTTTGCCTGCCCATCTTCGGATTACCTGACGACCACCAGTCATTATTCGGACTGGGGGCGCAGTACCTGGATCAGTCGCATCTATCACCAGGACTACCAATGGCATCAGGAGTTGCGTCACACCGACATCAAAGAGCCAGGCAAGATTCTGGCAACGACTGATTCACGGATGGTGACCCTCACGTCCAACTCCTCTGGTGCTGATGCCATCAATTCAACCTTTAACATCTGGGGGCGTCATCGCGGTTCGCTACCGCCGGATGATCCGAGCAATGTCGTGAACATCTCTTACTTCGATGGTCATGTTCGCGCTCAACAAATCAAAGAGTTGCAGTATGTCGATAAAAATTCAGCTCCATGGCAGCCTTGATTCCCATCCCAATACTCACAAGCAATAGATTTCTTGAATAGAAAGTCCAACTGTTGAACCATCGTCAATCCATCATGTTTGTTGTTCTGCTGATGCTGGGCATTCATGCCTGTGTCGCGCAGTCGGATGTGCTAGCGGAGTCTGCTGACAAAGCGATTGATCTTGGGCAACTGGTTGATCATCTCAAGCCAACCTATGCCGAGGATGCGCAGGTTCATGCGATGGTCAAGACCGCGCGTGAGATTCTGGATCAACCGATCATCAAGCGCATCCACTCCTATGACGAACTGGTGAAGATCGACGCGACGGTTCAACGTAAGCTTGATCACAAACGTCCTGATGCGATCAAGCATCCGGTGGTTCGTGAACACTTTGCTTTGGCAACATCCGATCAGGAATCCTCGAACCTCATCGCGCATGAATTGCCTTACCTTGCAGCGTGTTATCGACTCACCGAGGATAAGGCTTTTCTGGATTACCTGGTTAAGCAACTCACCGAAGTAGCAACCTGGATGCCCCTGCAGCGTCCGGGTTGGTCCATGCCGCATAGTGGTCGGACCACCATGGTCAAAGGCGGCGATGGGGTCTGGCTGGCAACGGGCATCGGCATCCGCGCGGTGGTGCACACGCGACAGTTGCTTGGCAAAGGTATTCTCTCTACGGAACTCGAAAAAGCACTGGATACACTGCTTCAAACCGAGATGATGCGCACCTATGATGACTGGATGATGGCCAAGCCCTGGTACGTCAAAGACCAGAAAGTCCAGTCCAATCAATGGGTCATCCCCAATGAAGGTTTGATGCTTGCAGCGTGTGCGTTGGGCAAAGACAAGTATCCCAAACAGTATGCGCTGGCGCGTGAGAATCTTTTCAAGACCATGCAAACCTTCGGCAACGAGGGCGCCATCTCCGAAGGGTTTACTTACGCATTGGGACTCACGTTACTCGGTGTCCAATCTTCTGCCATGGCGATGGCGCAGACGGGTGACTTTGAAGCGCTCAACGATCCATTTCTGACGCGCTATGGCAAGTGGCTTATCTCGCATTACCAACCCGGCACGTATCTCGTGAACGACTTTGATGGCTACGGTGCCTGTCGCGGGATGTATGACCGCGGGATCAATGCCAAGATCGCGCAGCTGGCTGTGCAGTCAGGTGATCGCACATTGCTTTGGGCGCTGGCCAACCAACATAAGCAGCTCCCCCACGATCTCTTTGGCATGTTGGCTTCTGCGATGTTTAAGGATGCGGGGAAGCTTGCCCCGCCGTCGACGCATTACCAGTGGGACATTGCCCGGGTGATGATCTGGCGAAGCAGTTGGGCTGATGATGCCAGCGGCTTGTGGGTGCGTGGCAGTCATCCCAATGACTTTCATACTCACCATGATGCAGGCCATGTTAACTTCATCGTCAACGGTCAGGCAGCCTTGATCGAGTCGGGCACATCAGGCTATCGCAACCCGCGACTGAAAGATGATTTTAAATCCGTGCGCGGTCACAATGTGCTTCAGGTTGATGAACAATTGGAAACCGTGCAAAACACCGACATCCCCATCGCCGTATCACGATTGGATGATCATGGCGGTGAAGTGTCGATTAATCCTGCGTCCGCGTATCCCGACATTCAAAGCTGGCAACGAGATGTGAAATGGTCATTGGATACCTTGACGGTGCATGACACCATTCAAACCCATGACAACAAACCGCATCAATTGATGTTGCGATACCTGCTTGGATCACAGCAGGATGTCACGATCAGCAAAACCGTTTCGGAGCAAGGCCACGATGTTTACCGTGTGACCGTCCCCAAAGGTCGTCGGGAATTTACCGGTTGGCCGGGCAAAGGCAAGACTTATTGGGATATTCCTGAGAAGGATATTCTGCTGACACCCGCGATGGTTTTTGAAATTGCTTCAGCGAATCCGATCACGGTGAAAGCCATTGATCATGTGAATCACACCATGCGTTTCCGTTTTCAGGAGATGCCCTGCAAGGCGTTGTTGATCCAAAGCAATGAGCCTGTGAGTCAGATGGATGTCCGGATGCATCTGGTGGTCACGCCCAATACGGATGAGAAATAACAGGAGAACCTTGGATGAACCTTTCAACCAGACGCCTGTATGTGCTGCGTGCCTTTACGCTCATTGAGCTCTTGGTGGTGATCTCGATTATCAGTTTGCTTATCGGGATTCTGCTGCCTGCATTGGCTGCTGCCCGCAAGAGTGCGCAGTCGATTCAGTGTGCTGCCAATCAGCGACAAGTGTTCGTTGCGATGGCGGCCTATTCACAGAATCACAACGACTGGATCGCGCCGACGATCATGAAAGTGGATGGCAATAACCGCTTCTGGCCCGTTGGACTTGGCATTGAAGTACTCAACATGCAGGTCACTGATTTTTCGACCAATGACATCCGCCCGCCCGGTATCTTCTCCTGTCCCAGCACATCACACACCATGGACGGCGGCGATAAATCCGACTGGGGACGCAGCAACTGGATCTGTCGCATCTACGACAACGCAGGGACCGATGTTGAAATCCGCAACGGTGACATGATCAGCCCCGTCAGTTTGCTTGCCATTGCCGACTCAGATAATCGTGAACTTTCCTACACCACCTCGATACCGGATGGTGGCTTACCCAGCACGTTTAATCTCTGGGGTCGACACAAAGGTAATCTCGCGCCGGACAATCCCAACAACCTGGTCAACATTGCCTACTTCGACGGCCATGTTGTTTCCACTGCGATCAAGGAAGTCCCTCTGGAACACAGTGACCGTTTCGATCCACCGTGGCAACCATGATCAAACTGACTTCCCGATTTGTATCTTGCCGGTTCTTATTGTCTGCCCTGAGTCTGACGGGATTGTTCTTCATGTCTGCGTGCTCGCAAAAAACCCTTGAAAACAAGGCGCAAATGCCGATGTCGGATTCGTCGTCAACGGCCGAGTATCGGCTTGGCGATGCGCGATTCAATGTGCAGGTGGTCACCGAGATTGATCCGACGGCAGCACGTTTTGAAAAATGGGGCCAACGTTTTGACCGCAGCGCTGCTGTGACCGCGATCACTTTTAACGGACATCAAATGGTCAACCAACTGGGTTTACCCGACGAGTATGGGCAGCTGGGTGTCGGCGTGATCGGCTTTGATGATGCAGCATCCGGTGAGACGTTTATCAAGCCCGGTGTCGGTGTGATGGTCAAGCCGGGTAGCGATGCGTATCGCTCGTCCAATCGCTATGACTTTGTGTTGACACTTGAAGTGACTGTTGAGAAGTTGGCGGATCAGTTGGTGGTCAAGCAGGTGTCGCCCGATGTTCGTGGTTATGCGTTTGTTTTGATCAAGACCTATGAAGTGGACACCAAGTCGAACACGCTCGTGATCACGTATCAGTTAAGCAATGTTGGCAAACGTGCTTTTGAGTTGGAACACTACAACCATAATTTTCTGACATTGGATAACAAACCGTTTGGTCAGCAGTATCACATCACACTTGGCAAACCGATCCCAAGCCTCCCACACAGTTGGATGCACATGGCAGGCAATCGGTTGGTGATTGAAGGTGATCCGGGGGCGGTGGGGTTCGTGCAGGTCAATGAGCCATTCACCGCAACACAGGCGGATCTGAAGATGATGACCGCGGATGGCAAGCTTGGCATTGAACTGACCGGTGATATGCCTGCGTATCGCTTTGCGCATTTTTTCACTGCCAAGAGTTATTCCCCCGAACGTTTCACACGTGTCTCACTGGCGCCTGATGAGCAGGTCAGTTGGCAGGCGCGGTATTATTTTTTACACAACGATTGATTGTCAAGACAGGATTGAAGATGTTGACTTTCCTCGCAAAAACCGTTTCAAAATCACCATGTTCCATGATGCTTATGGGCGCATGCATGACCGCTTTGAGTTTAACCGCCTGCGTGAATGCTCAAACGGCAACACCGGCCTGGCAGACGTTTGTCAAGCAGACTCAGCAGGGTGTTGCAACCGACATCCCTGATTATTCATGGGCTGGCTATGCACGCGGGGAGAAGGCGATTCCTCAAGCAACGGGCAAGCGGTTTGATGTCACCGACTACGGCGCCAAGCCTGACGATTTGCTGGATGATCGTGATGCGATTCAGAAAGCGATTGATGCAGCTGCTGCCAATGGCGGGGGCGTGGTGTACCTGCCTGCAGGGCGTTACCTGGTGAACACCGACTTTAGCGATCGCGGGACGATTCGCATCGAGTCTTCCAACATCGTACTCAAGGGTGCAGGATCACGTGAAGGTGGGACGATCATTCACCAGATTCAGCCGTTTGGCAAAGGTGATCCCTACCAACTGACGCGCATGCATCTTGGGGACAATATTCTGTTGATCCATGCGCGATCAGAGGAACGTCGACTTTCAAGCATGCCGGTGATCTGCAAGGTGACAGGTGATTCACCTGCCCAGGCATACCATGTGACCGTGGACAACGCATCGGACCTGAAGGTGGGCCAGCGTGTGTATCTTTACGCGATGAACAACAAGATCATCGAGCGAGAAGTCAAGCCGTTTAGCATCGAGCCGGAGTGGACGACGACCACGCAGAATAAAGCCTACATCGTGGAGATTCACCAGATCGCTTCGATCGCTGGCAACAAGGTCACCTTTGCTGAACCCATCCGTTATGACATCTTTGCAAGCGATGAATGGGACCTGCGTGAACACACGCCCATCACCAACGTCGGCATCGAAGACATCAGCTTCATGGGCAATCACTGGCATCCTTACAAGCATCACCGCAGTGGGATGGATGACAGCGGTTGGGCGATGATCAAAATCAAAGGCGTGGCTGACAGCTATGTTCGTCGATGTAGTTTTCTCAATGTCTCTCAGGCGCTTTACATCTCGCTGAGTTCCTATGTCACTGCGATGAACATCACACAGGCAGGTAACACCTCGCATCACTCGCCGCGTATCTCGTTTTACACGTACGGGATTCTCGCGGGTCTGATCGACGACCAGGCCGGTTCGACCCATGGCCCATCACTGAACGCGGGAACCGTGGGGACGGTGTTCTGGCGGTGGAAAGGGGTTGATGGTTCGATCGACTCGCATGCCGGTCGCCCGTTCTGCAGCTTGTATGACTGTGTCGATGCAACACATATCAATTCCTCGGGCGGACGTCGCAGCTACCCGCAACACCTGCGGGGGCTGATGCTCTGGAATGTGAACATGCTTGGCGATAAGCCGCAGCATTACGACTTCTGGCAGCCCAAGAGCAACAACGTTTTTGTCATGCCCAAGATCGTTGGCATGCATGGCAGTGATGTCACCTTCAACAAAGACCACGTCTCACTCGTCGAATCGCAAGGCAGGAAGGTCATCCCCGAGTCTCTTTACGAAGCGCAGTTGGCTTTACGCCTGGGCAAACTCCCGCAGTGGGTCAGCGATGTGCAGGCTGAGCAAAAACAGTTGGAAGCCAAACCACTGGTGAAGTTCTATGACCGCAATGATCCGACATCCCCCACGTGGTTCTATCCTGAGACTTTCAACGTCAATGCTATGCTTGGTTATCTCACCAGGCTGTCATTGCAGATGATGAAGACCAAGCTCTACACCTATGACATCGCCGACAAGAACGCGACGCTTTACACCGATCAGTCGTTTGTGCGTCATACACTTTATGCCTTGATGTGCGCGATCTATCAGCAGCATCAGTCGGATAACACCATCACCGCCAAACCGGTCACTGTCGATGGTAAGCCGGGGTTTGAATTTGTCATCACTTCAGGCAAGTTGCGTAAACAGGCCAAGGACTTGAGCAATGATGCTTTGGTCGATGCTGCCCGCAAAATGGGAGACCGGGTTGGGATTACATTCACGCATCAGCAGACCGCTGAGCAGATCCAGTTTGTGGTTAGCGTCCCCCAGATGCAATCGCATTGAGAAGATCACGCAACATATGAATCAAAAAAGCCACACGCAAACGGTGTGGCTTTTTTTTTGTGTTGATGGTTGGGGTTAAATCAGAACTCTTCGATCCAGAAGTCAAAGGGTTTGTTGCCACCGGTTCCCGATCGGACCTGGTAATCTGAGAATGCGCCATGTGACAGGGCTTTGTCATGGTAGTTGGTGGTTGGGTCTTCGATGCCTGACACATAGCGATCACCGCCAAGTGCTTTGGCATGTCCGTCAAGAAAGAGGGTTGGGCGTGTGTGTCGGGATTTACGGTAATGCCATGAGGTATGTTGTTTGCTGCCGTTACCCGCATCACCGCCGTTTGCCGCATCGGAATAATTGGAGTTCCATTTGTATTGACTGCAGAACTGTAACGGGAAGGCGTTAGGGTGTGTGTAGTAATCGACGGGCAATTGGGATGCAGCGGGTTGGCCGTTGTAGAGTTGGGACTGGGTGCCGCCGGAGTAGTAATGCAACCCCAACGGGCTTTCATAGCCGTTCTGTCCGACATAGTCCGGCCCGCCATGGATGTATAGGCCATAGGTCTGATTGGTTCGCGGGTGGGTGATCCCTGATCCGGGACAGATCAGGGCATGAATAAGTTTGTTGTTGCCAGAGAAATGCCCGTCTTTGTAGACCTTGCCCCGTTGTCCACCAAGGTAGGGGGCGAGTAACCATTCATAGGTCCCGCCGTGTCTGCCGTTGACTTTGTTGGGATCAATGCGGAAGGGAAAGCTGCCGTTGTGCTCCGTGGTGTAAGCGTAGAACCCAACACCTTGACTCTTGAGATTGCTCAGACACTTGATCATCAAGGTGGTCTCACGGGCTTTGGCCAAGGCAGGCAGGAGAATGGAAATCAGTAGTGCCACGATGCTGATGACCACCAGCAGTTCGATGAGTGTAAAACCGTCGGGTTGAGTTGGGGCAAAGGTGCGTCGCATGATGCAATCTCCTTGATTGGACGACAGATCATTTTGTCGACCAAGGCGTCATGAACAAAGTAAAACATACATATCCGCAGAAGCTCATGTCGATGTTTTTGAACCCACATCGACATTCTGAAGTCAGCTATGCGGGTTGGCAACAGATTCACGAATGATCAACTGATAATCCAGCGTCGTCTGGGTCGGTCGACGATCAGGCTCATCAATTGATTCCTGCAACAAATTGATCCCCTTCATGGCCATGTCATTAAGTGGCTCAGAAAGCACCGTCATTGGCGGGCGATAGAACTGTAATGCCGGGTTGGCATCCATCCCGATCAACGACAGATCCTCGGGGACCGACAGATTCAAACCTTCCATACTCAGGTAAGGCACTTCATACGTCAGTTCGCTGTTGGGCAGGAAAATCGCGGTGATGTCCTGAGCCAGCAGTCGCTTAAGTGGTGCCAGTGATGAACGGAAGAAGTTGTAGGCGACATGGTCTTCATGGAAGCTGCCGCCTTGCGATTCGATGTACTGTTTCATCCCGGATGTATAGGCCAGCGTTTCGTCAGTGGGTTTGGTTGCCATCATGCCGATGCGTCGATGGCCTTTGGACCAGAAGTGTTGAGCTGCGAGTTTGCCACCTTGTTTGCAGTCCATATTGACCGATGAGAACTCCATGATTTCCGGGCGATTGAAGATCACCACGGGGATGGTCTGCGATAACTGTTTGAGGGTTTGAATGGTCTTGGTTTCCCAGGCAATGGCCAGGACGGCATCAAGATAGCGGTCGGTGATGGAGTCGATATTGTGTGTGCCGAACGTTTCGATGGAGAAGTTTTTTTCCGTCAGTGCACGATCCACGCCAATATTGAGACTGCTCAATTGCATGCCCATAAAGTGTTCTGGCACGAAGTCCTGAACCACACCGACCGTGCGCTGACGCACCGCCATGCGCGGCCTGAACCCTGAAGCCCGAGCCGCCTCCCAAACGCGCTGACGGGTGGCTTGACCGATCCCTTCACGTCCATTGAGCACGCGACTGATCGTTGTCGTGGAGACCCCCAACTGTTGGGCGAGTTGGTAAATCGAGATGGGCGGTGATTGTGTCATTTGGCTTTGTTGGCTCCGCTTACACAACATTTTAGTTCTGTCATGTACAGAGTCAATTATTTTCAAGGCAACAATTGCTCAATTATTCTAAACGAGATTTTAAGTAATTGATATTTATTGTTTAATGAAATAGTAATTTTAATTATCAAACAGCACTTGATTGAGCAACAGTTGCTTGTAAGATTGAATAAGCCTTTTCTGATGGCCCAAATTGCCTGTAATATCGATAGCCAGGAGTGATAAAAATGAGATTACGAAACAGTTGTGTAAATGGCCTTGCCCTGCCCATCACCAGATTGATGCTGGTTCTGGGGGTTCAATTTTGTCTTATCGGGCAGCTCAGCGCCCAGTCGCTGATCCCGCAGCAGGCACAGATGCACCCGGATCTGGCGGATAGTCAGATGCACCTGGTCAATGCCATGGATTCAACCAGGGGCATGTTCGGCGGATCATGGAAAATGTCCAAGGTCGGGCTGTCGACGGATATCAAACCCCAAGCCAAACTCGGCGGCGCGGTCGTGAAGATGACTGCCCGCGCCTGGTCGTCCGGCGCCAAGGGTGATGTTCATGTTGCTGGCGGTCTGCCCGGTGAGCCCACGCACCTGGGTGTCTGGGTCTATGTCGATCAGACCTCCAACGTCGGCAGTGTCGGATTCCAGATTTATGACGGTGAAGGCGAAGCCCTCATGTACAAGACCGAACTCGAAGGCTTTGTCGGGGGTTGGAAATTCATCGAAGCCCAGCTCAACGGCAAGAACTATCGACCGGCATGGAAACAGAAGGACAAGAACGGCAAGTTCGACTATCCCGTCAAGTCCGTCAACATCTTCTGGTTCACCAAAGACGAAGGGCACACCGAATTGATCACCGACGCGCTGATCAGTCTGGACAAACCCCAAACCGGTGGCATGCTTTCCGTCGAAGCCACCATGCCAGCCAACATCGAGCCCGATGTCAACGCGACAAGCCAACTTATCGTCACCAATCCCACCGCATCCGATGGCAAAGTCAATGTCCAATGGACCATCCAACGCAACGGGGATTACCAGCAGCCCGTCTTACCCGACAGCAAGCACGGCAGTAACATTGCTCAGGGCTGTGAGAGTTGGACCTTGTTCGATGGTAAACGCATCAAGGAAAACACACTCACCGACACCGCCATGAACAGTCATGCCTCGACCGATTATGACAAGGCAGGCAAGATCACCGAAGCTTTTCAGATCATCGACCTGGGTCGGACGCAGAATATCTCGCACATCCGAATCACCAACTCCGACGCCAAGTGGACCTGGCATATGAGCTTTTCAGGTTCAATGGACGGCAAAACATGGACGGACTTTGCTGGCATGTCGCCGGTGGACATGTACCGCAAATGGGGCACGCATGATGTTGCTGTCCCGACTCCGCAGAAACTGCGCTACTTCCGGATTCGTCATCATAAGAATGGTGAAGGTGTCCAGAAAATTGCCATGCCCAACACCGTGGCATTGTTTAACGGGACCGAGGATGAATCGTGGCAGTTCCCCAACGTCGGCAATGAAGTCGCAAGCGGTCAGTTCTCTGAATCTGTTGCTGCCCATAGCTTCGCCGCCTTGTCCTGTGATGCAAAAAAGACTTTAAAACCAGGCTCATATCAGTTCTTCGCCGGGTTAACACTTGATGGCAAGACCTCCATGACACAGCAGCAGTTCTTTGTCATGCCACACAGAATTGCAGATGATCAACTCGAAGATCGCCTTGGGATCAACACTGCCAATATTGCTTACCTGGAACTCAACCGACGCATGGGCGTCAAGTGGGTGCGCTTTGAAAATCTCAAATGGCGCCTCATGTCCAAGGCGCCCAAGCAGGTGGTCTTCGACGGACTTGATCCCTGGAATGTCAATCACGATGAATACTTCTCCACCTCCAAATCGCTGGGGCTCAACGGGCTTGGGTATCTGTTCATGTCCCCACGCTACACCAGCAGTTGCCCGCCGGAACTTAATTTCAAGCATGATGCAGCGTATCCCCCCAAGGCACCTGAGGATTACTACTTCTATGTTAACCAGGTTGTCTCACGCTATGGCAAGCAAACCCATTCTCCCTCAGGATTGGTCAGTGAGGATAAAAAATCTGGCTTGGATCTCGTGCAGGCCTACGAAATCTGGAACGAACCGAATCTCAATGCGCCGGACTGGGGACACTGGATCGGCACGTTACCTGAGTATTACGAATTCATGCGTCCGGCGGTTGAAGCCGGTCACCAGGCCGACCCCAAAGCCCTGATGTTTAACGGCGGTTTTGCCGGTATCGAACTGGGACTCATCAATACCATGGCAACCTACACCTACGACGACGGTAAACATCCCTGTGATATCGTCGACGGGTTGAGTGTACATACCTACACCGGTGCCATCGCGCCAGAACTCTCACGCGTGGATACCAACTTGCATCGCGGCTCCAACGCAGTCTCCGGCACGCCACATTTGGAAAATCTCATGCGATTGGTCGATTGGCGCGACACGCACATGAAAGGCAAGCCCCTGTGGATGACCGAAACCGGCTATGACACCGGGGGCACGCGCGCCGTACCCATGCGCAAACACGCGGCCTACACCGTGCGCAACATTATGATGATGCTCGGTGCCGGAATTAATAACGTGATGATCTACCGCGAAGCCGGTGACGGCAACAGTCTCTATGCCGCATCCGGGATGCTCACCAGTCAGGGCCAACCGCGCGCTGCCTACTTCACCCTGGCAACACTGGCCCGCCAAATCTCCGGCTCAGGTCCCATTCATAAACTCCAATTCGACAACCCAGACATCTGGGCTTACGCCTGGATCAAGGACGGCAAACCTGCCATGGCGATCTGGTCGGTCACCAATGAAGGGACGTTGGATTGGGAGTTGGGTTCTGCGAAGATGACCGATGCCTTTGGCTATGACGAATCGGTTTCCAAAACCCGTGGCATGAAACTCACCGAGTTGCCGATGTATCTCAGCGATGTCGAGCATGCCGATGTGCTGCTTAAGGCGATCGACAAGAGCAAACAATGGTACGCGGATTGGACCAAGGCACGTCATAGCAAGTCCGTCTTGAAGACGTACCTGTTTGACATGGGTGATGACACGTACGTCGAGAGCTTTGATCTTGGTGCGCCCAGGCCCTACACACCTGTCGGATTTGATGCGGTGTATTCGGAGCAGAAGGGCTACGGATTTACCTCGCCGGGGGTTAAGAATGGTGATGTGCATTGGATTGCCAACAAGGCTTCGCGTGATGGGGTGATGCTTGAGAAGGACCCGCCTGCGTTCAAGTTCAAAGCACAACCGGGCAAGTATCGGCTGGACCTGCGTTGCGTCCCACGCGGCGGTGCCGATGCCGATGTGGTGATCAGTGGACTTGATGGTGGCGAGGTCACATTAAAGGTCAATCGCAAGACCCCCGAGGCGAGTGCGGATGTGGTTGTGGGCAATCAACCCATCACAGTTCAGACCCGCAACTGGGTAATGCTTAATTACGTGAGGCTGGTGGAGGTCGAGTGATCACATGTGAATACATGTGCACGTACGGTCGCAGGATTTCAAAGGAATCAAGAATTTGAAATAAAGCCCTGGGGTTTTAATCCCAGGGACCTGCGGCGATCGTTATCATGCACACATGAACACCAGGCACCTTGCAGGTCAGTCCATCCTCATCACCGGCGCCAGTTCCGGCATCGGTCAAGCCACCGCCATGGCCTGTGCTGCATCGGGCATGCGCGTCGTGCTCGCTGCTCGTGGACTTGATGCATTGGAACAAACTGCCCAACACATCCAGCAACAGGGCGGAGACGCAACCGTCATCCCCTGCGATGTCTGTGATGATGACAGTGTGACCACACTCTTTGAGCAAACCATCGAGCAGGTCGGCAAGCTTGATGTCATGTTCGCCAACGCCGGCTACGGACTCTACGCCAGCATTGAAGATGCGACGGATCAACAGATTCGGGACATGTTCGAAACCAATTTCTACGGCACGGTGCGATGCCTCAAGCAGTCGATCCCCATCATGAAGAAGCAGGGCGGTGGACACATCATCATTTGTTCCAGCGCCTGTTCGGAGATCAGCCTGCCGATGTATGGGTACTATGCAGCCACCAAGGCGGCGCAGGATTCGTTGGCGGGCGCACTCCGCGCCGAACTCACCGGCACGCATATCGCCGTCAGCTCCGTTCATCCCATCGGCACCTACACCGCGTTTTTCAACCGCGTCGCCGACAAGGCCGGTAAAGACTCCGTGGGCCTGAACACCCCCGATGCCTTTATGCAGAAGCCCGAGCATGTCGCCAAATGCATCCTCAAGAACATCGCCCGATCCAAGCCCAAACCCGAAGTCTGGCCACACTGGCCCACACGTCTGGGATTGGGGCTGACCACCGCCTTTCCCCGAGTCAGTGCCTGGGCGCTACGTCGGATGCACAAACGCCGAAGCGAGTGATCATCCGGTTCGGCGCAACCGATTGCGGTTTGGCGCTCCATGAATCGTACGGACGCCGAAAGAAGATTCGCATCTGGCTTGACGCGCTAAACCGCAAGCGGTTTTACAATCCGGATGAAATCCCAAATCCCAAATCCCAAATCCCAAATCCCAAATCCCAAATCCCAAATCCCAAATCCCAAATCCCAAATCCCAAAT
>PAIY01000154.1 GCA_002704825.1 Phycisphaeraceae bacterium | reverse complement strand
CGCGTTTGGCATGTGCCAGGCATGGATCTAAACAGGAGGTTACTATCGATGCTTGATATTTATGAAAAGCTTCAGCAGCAGATCGCCGAAGTGGAGCAGGACGTCCGCAAGGCCGCTGGAGGCAACCGTGCTGCCGGGACACGTGTTCGCAAAGCCATGCAGGAGATCAAGGCGACAGCCCAGGACCTGCGTACCAAAGTACTCGAAGCTCGTGAAGAAGAGCACTAAGTCGCAGACGGATCATTCCTGAAGCATTGAACTTAACACGCTAACACCGCAGGCAGATGATGCCGCACGGAGGCTTTGCAAGACGCATGGCACCATCCTTTCTCTTTGATCTGAATAAATACGATTTAAATACTGTCAAATTCGGCGTGGACGTGATTGAGAAAATCAATCCCCATCGCGGCGCGATGCGTCTGCTTGATGGTGTCTACGAATGCGTCCTTGACGCACCGGCAGAAGTCATCGCCTACAAAGACATTCGCGATGACGAATTCTGGGTCCCGGGTCATGTTCCCGGTCGCCCGCTGTTTCCTGGTGTGTTGATGCTTGAAGCCGCTGCACAGTTGGCCAGCTTTGTGTGTCTGCAACGTCTTGAACAACAGTTCATGGGCTTTGCAGGGGCACAGGATGTCAAATACCGCGGGCAAGTGGTTCCCGGTGACAAGTTCATTCTGATGGGCAAGGAAATCAAAATCCACCCACGCCGCAGCACCTGTCAGATGCAGGGGATCGTTAACGGCAAGCTCGTCTTCGAAGCCACCATCATCGGCATGGTGTTCTGAGCATGAACCCATCGGTGATCTCACAAGACGAATGACAAGATTGTTACTGATCTGATTTGGCTGTGTTTGACGTGCTTTTCACAGAAAAAATCGCCAATCGGACAAAACTGTCCGGTTGACCATCACGTCCTCACTGATTATTCTTTGCCTCTTGGCTCGATTGTTCGCGTAACGATTTGCATTGCACTTAATGGATTGAGGATATCGCGTTGTTTACCACGCTCGCCGCTGGCACTGAAACTGACTCATTGGCACAGGTTGCGCCGTTTCTCTACCTGATCTTCGCAGCCATCACCATACTCAGTGCCTGGATGATCGTTATCAGTCAGAACATCGTCCGCATGGCCATGTATCTGCTGTTTACTCTCGGCGGTGTGGCGGGGCTTTACTTCCTGATGAGTGCCGAGTTCCTGGCAGCGATCCAATTGATCGTCTATGCGGGGGGCACGTTGATTCTCATCGTCTTCGGCGTGATGCTCACCAGTAAGAATCCGTTTATCCGACTGCAGTCCATGCTCTGGGAACGCTGTGTTGCCATCGGTTTGGGGTTGCTGCTTGCCATGTTGATGATCATCGCCCTGGCCAACACACCGATCAAACAGACCGGCACCGAGGCAGTTGCTCAGAATCACGATATTCACACGCTTGCCATCACCATGCTTTCGAAATATCTGGTGCCTTTTGAGGTAGCTGCCGTGCTGCTGCTGGTCGTGATGATTGGTGCGGCATTCATGGCAAGACGCCGGGCCTGAGACGATTGAACTTACTTGGTTAAGAAAACAGAGATGCTGATATGACCATGCTCGCTTTATTCCAACCCGGCCTTTACCACCTGTTGGCAGTGTCCATTGCGCTGCTCACTGCAGGGGTTGCCGTGATCCTTACCAAGCGAAACGCGGTTGGGATTCTCATGGGGGTGGAACTGATCCTCAATGCTGCGGGTTTGAACTTCGTTGCATTTAACCGATATGTTTGGGCAAACGCCGTGGACGGTCAGATGTTCACGTTGTTTATCATTGTGCTCGCCGCTGCCGAAGCTGCGGTGGCGTTGGCCATTTTCCTGAACTTTTACAACAACTTTGACACCATCAACGTGGACCAGGCAGACGAACTGCAAGGTTGATCGCTCATGCATGCTATGCTTACACTCGCCGAATTGACAAGTGATCAGGAACTCATCCGCAAGCTGCTGTTTTGCGCGACGCTCCTGCCATTGGTCAGCTCGATTTTCACCTTGTTCCTGGGCACGAAATGGCTCAAGAAGCAGACCGGCCAATTTGCTGTCGCTGCGATGGCCATGTCGTTTGTTTGTGCCTTGTACGCTGCATTCAAGTTCACCACCGGTGATGTCGAGCCCTTCACCTGGGCCATCCCCTGGATTCCGATTCCCGGCCGTGAAGCAGGGTATCTGTATCTGGGACTTTTCTGCGATCAATTGACCGTTGCCCTGATGGTGATGGTGACCCTCATCAGCACGCTGGTGCACATCTACAGCATCGGATACATGGAAGGTGATAAACGCTACGAGCGCTTTTTCTGCTATCTCTCCGCGTTCACGTTTTCCATGCTCGGCATCGTCACCGCCAACGGCTTGATGCAGCTTTTTGTCTTCTGGGAACTGGTGGGTCTGACGAGTTACCTGCTCATCGGATTCTGGTTTGAGAAGAAGGGGCCGCAACAGGCATGCAAAAAGGCTTTCGTGATGAACCGTGTGGGGGACACTGGTTTTCTGATCGGCTTTGGTATTCTTTTCGCTCAACTGGGTGGCAAGGTGTTACTGCCTGCGACCGATGGCGGGATGTTCGACGCAATCGCTGCAGAACTCGGTGGCAAAGCCGAGATCATGGCCAACCCCCCGATGTGGTTGACCATCGCAGGTATCGGTCTGTTCTTTGGCGCGATTGGCAAGAGTGCACAGTTCCCGCTGCACACATGGCTGCCCGACGCCATGGAAGGTCCGACGCCGGTTTCCTCCATCGTGCACTCCGCGACCATGGTTGCTGCAGGTGTCTATCTGACCGCACGCATCTTCCCGATTCTCACGCCGGCAGCCCATCTATTCGTCTGCATCATCGGTTTGATCACCCTCGTCATGGCTGCATGCATGGCGATGGTCATGACGGACATTAAACGCGTCCTGGCTTACTCTACGCTTTCACAACTTGGTTACATGATTTTAGGCGTCGGAAGTGGCGCCTATATTTTTGCGCTCTTCCATTTGGTGACGCACGCGTTCTTCAAGTGCTGCCTGTTCCAATGCTCCGGCTCGGTGATCAACATGGCTCACCATCAGCAGGACATGCGTTACTACGGCGGCCTTGCCAGGAAAATGCCACTCACCGCGCTGGCTTACGGCATCTGCACACTGACCATCTCCGGCATCGGCTTTGGCAGTTGGTCGTTCCTATCAGGCTTCTACTCCAAGGATGGCATCATTCTTGGTAGCTACAACTACGCCCACGCATTGGGTGGCTGGGGCAACTTGTTTCTCTGGGGACCGATTCTCGTTGCCTACATCACGCCGTTTTACATGGCTCGCAGCTTTGCTCTGACTTTCCTGGGTAAACCCCGTGATCAGCATCTCTACGATCATGTCAAGGAAGCCCCCAAGACCATGGTCGGGCCGCAATTGGTGTTGGCTTTGTTTGCGATCATCAGCGTGCCCTGGATTCTGCCTTGGGAAGATATGATTGAAATGTCGCAGCAGAGTCTGGTTGCCAACGGCGTGACCTGGATTCCCGGTCTGCATGAACTGCACGAAGCGCATCACGGTATTGCAGCACCCTTACTCTTTGGCTTGGCTGGACTGCTGATGATTGGTGTTGGCATCTGGATGTACAAGGACGGTTTTGGCAAAGCCGAGTTCCTGCTCAAGAAGGCGCCCGGACTCAAGATGCTTCACACCTGGGCGCTGAACAAGTTTTATTTCGACCACCTGTATGACGTTTTTATCGTGAAGATGACCAAGTGTTTTGCAGGCATCTGCAGCTTCATCGACAAGTGGGGCGTGGATGGCTTGGTCAACGTGGCTGGTATCTGGACCAAGGGATTGGCCAAATTCACCGGCGGCTTTGATAACAAGGTGGTCGACGGCTTGGTTAACGGTGCAGCCAATGCAACGCGTGCAGGTGGACAGGCTTTGCGGACCACGCAACCCGGTCGCATCCGTGTGTATGTGTCCCTGCTATTTGTCGGACTGATTATCGCCTTGATGTTTGCCCTGACTTTGGTGGCAAATTAACAGACTATTGAGATAGAACTACAAACGAATTTGTATAGATCATCATTGGATCACGAACATGTATGACTCGCTTTTGAACTGGCTTATTTTCACCCCCTGTATCGGTGCAGTGCTCTGCTTGCTGCTGCCCGCTGACAAGGCCAAGAACATCGCCTTGGGGACAACCGTCGTCACGCTGTTGATGACTTTGTCGCTGGCGTTGGCATTTGAGACCGGCATGCAGGGGCCGCAGTTTGTCACCACACTGGATTGGATTCCCGCGATCAACGTGCAGTACAAGATTGGACTTGATGGCCTGAGTTTGCCGTTGGTTGTGTTGACCAGTGCGTTGAGTGTGCTCGTGGTGGGTGCAGGTTGGAAGATCGGCAAATCCCCCAACGTGTTCATGGCGTTGTACCTGTTTTTGATGAGCGGGATGTACGGCGTGTTCTGTTCGTTGGACATGGTTCTGTTCTATGTGTTTTTTGAAATCTCACTGCTGCCGATGTATTTCCTCATTGGTATCTGGGGCGGTCCTCGCAAGGAATATGCAGCGATCAAGTTCTTCCTGTACACGCTGGCTGGTTCGGTGTGTCTGCTGATCACCATGCTTGGTATTTACAATGTCACCTCATCTGCCGACTTCATTAACGGCAACACGTGGGACATGATGGCGCTGCAGTCCGAAGCAGTTCAAGCACTCTTCGCCCCGTCAGGTGAATATTGGTACTTCGCTCGCTGGGCGTTCTGGCTGACCTTCATTGCCTTTGCGATCAAGATTCCCGTTGCCCCGTTCCACACGTGGCTTCCAGATGCTCACGTCGAAGCACCGACCCCGATCAGTATGATCCTGGCTGGCGTGCTTCTGAAAATGGGTGGCTATGCCCTGATGCGTATCACCTATCCGCTGTTCCCCGATGCCGCGTCTTTGTTCTGGGAATGTGTGGCGACGATCGGTGTGTTCGGCATTATCTACGGTGCACTCTGTGCCATGGCTCAGACCGACTGGAAGAAGCTGGTTGCTTATTCTTCCGTGAGTCACATGGGCTATGTCACCCTTGGTATCGCAGTTCTCACCCGAACCGGTTTTGATGGGGCTTACTATCAGATGATCGGTCACGGCATTACCAGTGCCATGATGTTCTTCCTCGTCGGTGTGGTGTACGAGCGTGCCCATCACCGTGAGATCAACAAGTTCGGCGGGCTCTGGCTTAAGTGGCCGCAGTACGGTGGCTGGTCCATGCTCGGATTCTTTGCAGGCATGGGGCTTCCCGGTCTGTGCGGATTCATCGGTGAAGTGATGGTGCTTCTGGGGACCTTTCACGCTGCCGATCGTGCTGGTGTTGATCCGACGTTTGTCTACATCCTTGGCAGTTTCGCTGCCTTTGGCGTGGTGTTGACCGCCGGCTATATTCTCTGGATGTTCCAGCGGATTTACATGGGCAAGAGCCGTGAAGAATACGAACACTTCGAAAAACCCAACGCACGTGAGTATGCCATCATGGTGACTCTGGGCATCGCTGCGTTGCTCTTCGGCATCGCGCCGCTGTTGGTCTTTAACTACACTCATGCGACTTTCGAAAACCTCATGGCCGTCATCGGTCTTGCAGGTTCCTGATAGAGAATAGGAAACGACTGTGCTCCTAAGTGATCCACAATGGCTCCCCCAACTGATGGCAGACCTGAAACTGGTCATGCCCGAGTTATGGCTTGTCGTGACCATGTGCCTGGTACTCATTGTCCCGTTCATCCGCAAGGGCAATGTAGTCCTGCCGGTCTTCGTGACCATCTTTGGTTTGATGATGGCCTTGCTTGCTGCTCAGGGTGTACACCTGGACAGTTTCGAATCATTGCGACAGGGACTCGTCTTTTCCAACAGCCTTGCGATTGATCCCTTCAGCAGTTTGTTCAAAACATTGTTGATGGTCTTTGCCATCCTCGTGGTGGCTCAATGGACGATCTTCGGCCGCGATAAGACACATGCCCTTGATGCGCCGGACTTTCTTTGCCTGCTGCTTGGGGCGACCTTTGGGATGTCGCTGATGGCTTCAGCCAACAACCTGATCATGATCTTCATTGCCACCGAATCGGCATCCATCCCCAGTTATGCCTTGGCCGGATTCCGCAAGAAAAACAAGATGGCCACCGAAGGTTCGCTCAAGTATGTCCTCTTCGGCTCGGTCTCCAGTGCGTTGATGCTTTATGGGATGTCCATGCTCTATGGTGTCAGTGGCTCATTGCAACTTTCAGACATCGCAAGCACGATCAACACCGATGGCATGACACCGCTGATGGTTGTCGGACTTGTGGGCATGCTCGGTGGGTTTGCGTTCAAGCTTTCTGCTGTGCCGATGCACTTCTGGTGTCCTGACGTCTTTGAAGGGGCTCCGACGGAAGTGACCACGTTCCTGTCCGTCGCCTCCAAGGGGGCTGCCATCTGCATGCTCGCCCGCGTCATCCAGAACCTTGGCACGATTGTCTACAACGAAGAAGTCCTCACCGGGATCGCTTTGGGGGTTGGTGCCTTGGGTGCCGTGACCGCAACATGGGGCAACCTTGTCGCATTGCATCAAACCAATCTCAAACGCCTGCTGGCTTACAGTTCCATTTCTCATGCCGGTTACATGATTATGGGCTGCGCGGTGCTCTTGCTGGTTGAGCCCAAGCTCATTCTCAGCGCGTTGCTGTTCTACGTGTTGGTTTACATGTTCATGAACCTGGGCGCGTTCACTGTTGCTGCCGTTCTGGAACGTCACCTGGGGACACTTGAAATCGCAGACTATGCAGGTCTTTTCAAAAAGTCACCTGCCTTGGCATCACTGCTGATCGTCTTCATGCTCAGTCTCTTTGGCATGCCCGGCCTCGGCGGTTTCATGGGTAAGTTCCTGCTGGGTGCTGGCATGATCAAGGCAGGAACCATCGGGACGGTTCTTGTCGGAATACTGCTGCTCAACACGGTCTTCAGCCTGTGGTATTACCTGCGTCCCGCTTATTTCATGATCTTCGTCGATGAACAGGATGATCAATCCTTGCCAGGCATTGCACCGTTGCGCCCAGCCATCTGGACCATTCTCGGTGTCTGCTGTGCCATGCTCTTCTGGACCGGTTTGCTTCCCGCAGTCGGAACGGACATCGCCCAAGACAATGGTCACATGATCGTCGCTTCGGTCCAAAACGCCCAGGATACCAACAACCAACACACCTCAAATGTCATCGAGCCGATTGCCAAGGCAGACGCTCATCGATAAAACCTCAACTTTCCCGCACGACCCCCCCCAGGGGGACATCACGCATTTATGATGGTCATCCCCAAGGACGTGTAACATGACGACTGCAGCAAACCATGATCTTGCAGACAAGATCAACGCGATTCTATCCCTCCAATACGGCTCATTGATCCGTCACATTGGTGAAGCCAAACCGCATCTGAGTGCGCGCACCTGGAAGGCATGGCATGCCCTGGACAATCTCCAGGATCACCGCCAGATGCGCATTCATCTGCTGGTACGCATTCTCGTGGAAGATATGGATAAGCAACCTGCTCCCACTGATTTTGATCAAACTGTCGGATTTGCCCATTTTCTGACACTCGATGCCTTGATGCCCAAGTTCGTCAAAGAGTTGGAAGAGACCCGCAAGCATCTGCAATCGCTGCTGCCTACGAAAAAGTCTGCGATGGATGACAAAATTCAATCTGTCATCGAACTCTGCGACAAGGATATCCAGGCAGTCGGTGTCGCCATGAAACTGGCCAGCCAGACCCCCTCAACATTGGGTTGATCCGGCCAATTTTTGAATATGTAATCCATCATTGACTCAATGAGTCGTCAGTTGTTGGTTATTGTCAAAATTGGAATTTCAGTTTGTATATGAATTGATTGTTGATTTCATATCATTGCGATAAACGTTGTGTTAATCCAAAAAACCAATCAAGATGTTGTCATGATTACAGTGTTAATAGATTGATATTGATAGGTTTTATTTGCATGGATCCAGCATGACATCAATTGATAATCCTTGTATTTTGATTCGAATGACAAGGGCCAACGATGAGTAGCCAGTGACTTTATTTTGTAAATAGATGTGAAATGATAAGATACTATTTGGTAACTTCATGTTGATATGATATATTTGTTGCCTTATGCGGGGAGTATGATTGCACTGTCAATCTTTGAAATGCGTCACAAAGTATTGAAGTGTTCGTATACAGTGAATACGACACGGCCAACACATTCAGGAGAATCGAACATGGCAAAAACTCCAGCAGCAGCAGAATTGCTCAAACTCGTCAAGAAGCTTCAGGATGAACGTGCTTCCCACGTCAAAGCGATTGAAGCCATCGATCTGACCTTCAAGCAACTTGGCATTGAAACCGATGCTGCCACACCGGCTGCTCCGGCCAAGAAGCGTCGCGGACGTCCCGCAGGCTCCGGTAAAAAGGCAAAGGCCTCCAAGGCAAAGGTCACCAAGGCAAAGACCACCAAGAAGAAGACCAGCAAGCGTACACGCAAGAGCTTCTCGGTTTCCGGTGATGAATCCGTCCTGGCGTTTGTCGCTGCCAATCCCGGCTGCACCACCGCTCAGGTCAACGAACACTGGACCACTGAAGGCCGTGCAGGTAAAGCTGACAATGCCCTTGGCAAACTCGTCAAAGAAGGCAAAGTCACCCGCAAGAACATCAAGGGCCAACGCGGTAGCACTTACAAAGCCAAGTAAGTCGCATCAGGCTGACTGACTTTTAAAGCGAATCTTACAGGTAACCCGACAGTCCATGTCGGGTTACTTTTTTTATACTGGATACGTGCTGCACAGACGGTATTGCAACTGCTGGTTTATTTGTTATAACCAGTAACAATCCGACGGGTTCTTGAGGAGTTGAGCATGTCTACACGGTCGTTGAATATCGCACTGATTGGTTCGAGTTTCATGGGGCGGACCCATTCCAATGCCTATCTGAAAGTCGCCAAGTTCTTTGATTTGCCCCTGGAACCGGTGATGCACACCATCGCTGCACGTGATGCTCAGAAAGTCGCCATGTTCGCGAAACGCTGGGGCTGGCAAAATAGTTCGTCCAACTGGAAAGAAGTCTGCGCTAATCCTGATATCGATATAATTGACATCGGCACACCCAACCATGTCCACAAGGAAATGGCACTCGAAGCGCTATCACAGGGCAAGCATCTTGCATGCGAAAAACCGTTGGCTGGCAATCTCGATGACGCACGCGAGATGTACAAAGCTGCCCAGAAATACAAGAAGTCCAAAACATTCGTCTGGTTCACCTACCGACGCTGTCCCGCGGTCGCCTTTGCCCAGCAACTCGTCGCCCAGGGCAAACTCGGCAAAATCTACCACGTCCGTGCTGCTTACCTTCAGGATTGGGCCGGCCCCGATGCACCACTGGTCTGGCGGTTCCGCGGGGATATTGCAGGCTCAGGTTCACACGGTGATCTGGGCGCTCACATCATCGACATGGCAAGGTTTATCACCGGCGATGAAATCTCCGAGATTGCAGGTGCGATGGAACATACCTTCATCAAGGAGCGTCCCATCCCCGAGTCCACCGGTGGTGAAATCTCCGGCCGAAATGCCAAAACCTCCAAAACGAAAATGGGCAAGAGTACCGTCGACGATGCTGTCATGTTCCTGGCACGTTTCAAGGGCGGTGCCTTGGGCAGCTTCGAAGCAACCCGTCTGTCCACCGGCGACAAAAACCGCAACCGCATTGAGATTCATGGCGAAAAGGGCGCGATCCGTTTTGACTTTGAACGCATGAATGAACTGCAATGGTACGATGCGACAATCGACGGCGCTTTGCAAGGCTGGTCCACCATCAATGTCACCAGTGGTGCCGACGGGCATCCCTATGCTGCAGCATGGTGGCCGACCGCGCATGTCGTGGGTTACGAACACGGCTTTATTAACATGGCTGCGGATATGATCAATGTCCTGGGCGGTAAGGATGCAGTTGTGCCCTTGCCCGACTTTGCCGATGCTTACCAGACACAACGTGTGTTGCAGGCTGCCGTGGAGTCAGCACGCAATCGTTGTCCGATCAAGATGAGTCAAATTAAGTGATACCTGAACCGCTTGCGGTTTAGCGCTTCATGTTTGGGGTATATTGATTGCGGCTTGGATTTTTCAAGACGCGCTAAACCGCAAGCGGTTTGCTGTGGTTTCACTTTGACACGCACGGATGATCTTTGACCCAGAATCGATAGGGTTTGTCCGCCCATTCCTCTGCATACTGGATACCGATGCGTGGGCCGGTGGCGATGTTTTTACCGGGGATTTTGATGCCGTGGTCTTCGATCCAAATCTTGGAATCGGTGACCAGATCAATACCATCTTGATCACGGGTGATGTCTAACGCCTGACAGAGTTTGGCGGGGCCACTGCATAAGTCGCGATCTTTTTTGGCGACTTTTCGGCGGGTATACATTACTTCTTTCCCATCCATCGGTTCCAATGCACGAATCAAAACCGCGACAGGTTCGTCTGCTTGCTCGGCGACGATGTTCATGCAGTGATGCATGCCATAGGTGAAGTAGACGTAGAGTGTGCCCCCGTCTTGCCACATGGATTCATTGCGTGGCGTGCGGCGTCCGCCGACGGTGTGTGCTGCTTTATCCGGGATGCCAAGGTAGGCTTCGGTTTCGACGATCATGCCTGAGAGACGCGTGTTGCCATCCATACGGACAAAGACTTTACCGAGTAATGTCCTGGCAAGTTTGACGACTTCTTGATGATAGACGTCGCGAGTTATTCGATTGTTCATTTTGCTCTGAATTTGAAGCTTCCGCGGGCGGGGGTCAGGCATAACTGTGCAGTCCAGCGAGTAACAGGTTCACGCCCCAGTGGGTCCATAGCATGACGAAAAAGCCAATCACGCTCAGCCATGAGGTGACAAGGTGTGGCTTGCGGACACCAAAGCGCAGGTGGATGACGATCAGATAAATGATCCATGTGATCAACGCCCATGTTTCCTTGGGGTCCCAACCCCACCAGCGTCCCCAGGCATGATCCGCCCAATAGGCACCAAGGAGGATACCAAGTCCCAGCAGCCAGAAAGCCAGTTGGAGAATCACCAGATGCGCTTTGTCCAGATCGCGCAGGAGTTTTTCCGGGCCGGACGGATTGTCCATCTCACCAAGTCCTGCAGCAGCCATACGGACGGTGGTATCGGTCTTGAAGTAGTAGACCCCCAGATAAAACAACGCGATGAAAAAGCCAAGTGCAATCAAAGCGTAGGCTGCGATGACGACATTGACATGAATGTAGAGAATCCGACTGGTTGCAAGAATGCCTGAGACCTGGGCCACATCATGAGACGGGATGGCGACGGTGTTGGCAAAGAGCAGTGCTGTCGTCCCCAATGCCGCGGCTGCTGCGCCGAACATCCATTGACGCTTGGCAAACATCAACACGATTCCCATCACGCAGGCAAACCATGCCAACGCGATAAACGACTCAAACTGGTTATGGATCGGCCAACGCCCGGAGATGATGCCACGGACGGCAAAGCCTGCGGTATGGACTGCAAAGCCGATGAGCAGGAACACGATCCCACTTCGGATCAGCCATTTGCGTTGTGTGCCCATGGCGATGAGCAGCAGGATCGTCGCCACACCATACGCCAGGTATCCGACGGTGAATTTATGGGTTTGGTTGTAAAGTAACTCGGCATGACGCAGTGTCGCGGAGGGATACGTTGCGGGGTGAATGTTGGGGAGTTTGGCAACCAACTTGTCGATGGCAATTTGGGCAGACTTGCTGTCCGCTTCATTCCATGCCTTGGCCAACTCCGTGAAAGCTAAGCGTGCTTCGAGAACGTCGGTATTATCCTGTGTGGGTTCGAAGAGACTTTGCCACTTGTCACTTTTGGCTGTCGGAGATGGGCTGACAAGCAGCAGTGAGTTAGGCAGCAATTGATATCCGGCCCACGCACTGAGGACTTGGTTGCGTCCCTTGAGTAAACGCAAGTCAGAGGCGCTGCCGTTGAGAATCTGCTGAGCCTGTTCGGTTAACAGCAGGGATGGGGGCAAACGACCGAAGCTGACAAAACCATCTTCGACTTCAGCAGGTAACAGCTTGGCCAGCGAACGTCGCAATTCAAGCACTTCGACATAAATCAATGGTCGGTCGGCATACCATGATTTATTAAGCAGGATGTCGAGCCAGGTGAACGTTGGCGAATAATGCGTCGGATCAAAGCGATCGCGATAACGTGCTTTGCCAAACACATTGGTGATCATCTCACGGGCATAGGTGTCGAAAACTTTCGAGCGTCCCTGGTCAAACACCGCCAATTGACTGAATGCGGATAAATCCAATTGGGCAGCAAAATCCTGATGCTGTTGTTCGGAAATCCCGGGGGGCATCATCTCAACTGGCATGTCACCTGAGATGGGCAATGGTGGAAAGGCCGGTTGATCCGGGAGTGTGTTACCGGCTGGTTCCTGTCGGACTTGTGCGGCCAGATGTGGCGTGTTGGCAAGTAAACATGCTGTGATCACACATAGCAGTATGCGCACGAAGCGTTGCGTTTGGGATGTTGAACTTTCACTTTTCATGAGGTCTCCGAAAGTTCAGTGTCTTTGCGTTGCTGTTGTATTTTACGCTTGGTCCGACGTAACAGGGCGGGCTTGATGTAAAAAGCCCATGGGATACCCAGGACAATCAAGCAGGCACCGATAAAGATGATGTGGATGCCCACGTTGTTGCCGATGCCGAGGATGACATAGCGCTGCTGGAAAAGGTAGCGACCATTTTCGTCATGCACATCATTTTGCGGGTTGGAACTGTCACCGGGATCCCAACCGGTCTGGCTGATCTTGATCCGGCCGGACATCATGGGGTTATTCAATCGCGCGACATCGGTGTAGGTGGTGTTGTCAGGATAATGCAGCGTAATCTCAGAATAAAAGTCACGGGGCATATGACTGCCGGGATAGGGGATCATGGCAAAGTCGCCCAGTGTCATGCTAAAGGGCAAAGGGCGTTGTTGACGACTGAAACACAGATCGACCTTGCCGATCGTGGGGATGTCCACGGTGATGGGGCGGTTCTCATCGTTGGCAATGCCCGGCTCGGGATAACGCATGTGAGATAGCCAGATGCGACGCTGCCAGGTTTTGCCATCGGGTAAGTCCATGGCCAGGTCGACCGGGAGCAGCGCGTTGAGATATGTGCCTTCCTCTTTGCTGATGCGTTTACTTTTGAGAACGGGGACGGGGATGAACGTCTGTCGTGCGTTAGGAAGGTATCGGATGATCTGCACCCATAGGCTATGTTTTTGGAAGGTTGCAACGGGGAAGCGGTCATCCGTCAGTGGCACCTGCATCACTTCGCGTCCGGGAAGACAGATCAGCAGCACAAATGCAGGCTTGGTCGGATCAGGTTGAATGAGATAGAACCGGCTGATGTTGGTTTGCTGCTTGTTGGCAGATTCTTTGAGTTGATCAATCTGCTTTTCAGTCAGACCCAACAGGTATTGCACCTTCCAGTTATTGCCTTGTAGTGAAGCATCCATCGCGGAGTTGGCAACGAGCGTTTTACTGGTGACACTCGGGCCATTTTCCCCGGTAAGAAGTTGGACCTGTAAAGCAGGATTGGGGGCGGTCAACGGATCGTTGAGCCATGCCGTCTGGAGTTTTGCGTAGGCGAGAAAGCCGGGAATCGTCACACGTAGTTTGTCACCAAAACGCTCCTTGAACCCTTTGACTTGGTGAAGCTTGAGATTCAACGCATTCGTCTGCGGGTCATAGTCGTTATACCGTGGCAAATTCGGCAGGGGGATGCTTAACTTCGCATCACCAACGGTGAAAAACAGGGCGGGTGTCACTGCGTCATAGAACGTGTTGACAGGGCCCGAGAGGGGTTGGTCATCACGCCAGAGGATGGTGTCACCTTCCTGCTTGGCTTGGCCGTAGAACATGCTGCCGATGGCAAGGATGACGATACCGGTGTGGACGCTCAGGACGCCGATATTCACGAATTTAAATTCAATACGTCGGATCGTCGCCCAGATCATGTTCAGGACGAAGAAGCCAAGCAGCAGTTGCATCGGCCACCAACTGAAGAACTCCAGTTCGGTCATCTCAAAATAACGCAGTCGGTAAATGACGGTGGTGTGGTAGTGATCAAACCAGTCGATGGCCATGATCAGACGCCTGGTCATGAAGACGCCCATGCCTGCGATGGCAATGCCCAGCCCGAGCATGGCAAGGCCTATTAGCCATTGCTTGCGACCTGCCCGCCATGCGCCCATGCAGGCGATGAACAGGGGGATGAGAATTGTCAGACCGATGAGCACGGTTTGAGCGAGCATGCCCAGGGGGACGGAGCCAATGATGCCGTAGCAGACAATCAGCAGCAGGAGAATGACTGCCAAGGTGATGCTGGAGAACGCGCGCGTGAGTTGCTTGAGCAGCCAGGGCAGCTTCTGGTCACGTTGGCGGATGCGTTGGTATTTCAGACTCACGAATACCGTCCTTGGTGCGTGTGGACATCAGTTCATACATGGTAACCGATGTTGGCTGTCAACAACCTTGTTTCAGGTCAAGGTTTTGAGATCCGTTGGGAAAGCAAGGAGTCGTGAGAAAACCGTTTGTGGTTTAGCGTGTTGGCGAGATTGGGTAAGTAAATGGAAAACGAACGTTTCATGAAGCGCTAAGTCGCAAGCGGTTTACTTGGACTTCTTTTTCATCTCACGGACATGTCGCAGCGATGCCAACTCCGGAAGGTCTTTGTCGAGTTTGGGTGTGCCGATGCGTTGGGATAGGTAGATGCCTGAGTGACCACTGAAGAGATACGCGATGAAACAGCCAGCAGCGAGATAGACTACGTGCTGCGGGCCGAATAGTTCGATGCCCATGATGGTGCAGGCCAATGGCGTGTTGGTTGCACCTGCAAAGACAGCGACGAAACCGATGGCAGCAAACAAGTCGACGGGAGCGCCTAACACCCAGGCGCACGTGTTCCCTAATGCTGCGCCGATGAAGAATAACGGCGTGACTTCGCCACCTTTGAATCCAGCACCCAGTGTCACTGCTGTGAATAACAGTTTCCACCACCAACTCAGTGGTGTAGCGCCACCATCGGTAAAGCAACTGACAATACTCACACCACCGTCGGGATTGGTGACACCCAGGCCAAGATAATCACGTGTCCCCAGCAGGTAGACCATGCCGATGACGAGAAAGCCGCCGATGAAGGGGCGGATCATGGGAACTTTGATGAACTTTTTGAACACCTTGCCGATGCCATGGGTGAGTTCGGCAAAGCACATGCTTGCCAGACCGAAGGCGACACCAGCAATCATGACTTTCAGAAGCAGCAGCCAATCCAGATGAGCGATCAAGCCGGAAGGATCGACCGCGTGCATACTGGGGACGAAATATGTTTGATGGCTAATGTGTGCCCAAGTTAGAAATAATTGACAGGCCCAATCGCTGACAACGCTGGCAATCAAGCAGGGGATCAGTGCATCGTAGCTCATGCGGCCGATTGCAAGGACTTCCAGTGCAAAGACCGCGCCGGTGAGGGGTGTGCCGAAGACACCGCCGAAGCCTGCAGCCACACCGCAGATGAGCATGGTGCGGACATCGGGTTGATTAAGCCAACGCAGCAAGGGGGATCGTGTCATGGCTGAGGCAATCGCACCACCCATTTGGATGGCCGTACCTTCACGCCCCGCTGAGCCCCCGAAAAGGTGGGTTGCCACCGTGCCGATAAGTACCAGCGGCGCCATCCGAGCCGGGACACCGCCGCCTGCTTCGTGGATTTCGTCCATGACCAGGTTGTTGCCTGCCTCGACGGTCTTACCTAACCATTGATACATTGCCCCAATGGCAAGACCACCGACAGGCAATAGAAACAGCAGCCACGGGTTGGCATGCCTTGTGTCCGTCGCTTCATGCAGTGACCACAAAAACAGCGCGCATGCAGAGCCCACAAGTAACCCAACGAGTCCAGCAAGCATGGACCATTTGAGCACGTACTTGCCCAGCGATATGTGATCTTTGAAATTCAGGCGAATCAAAAACAGGCCTCCAATATCTCACCAATTTAGTCTGATCACAGCATTACTGCCACTGGGGTAGCGCTGCCCATGACTGTCTTGCGTACCGTTTATGTTCCAAGCGGGCCGCGTTGTGTCAACGCTGGCTTGAGCAAAGCTCAAAATCAATGTTGCGTGTAATGTATGGAGCTTGAGCGAAGCGAGCCTGAAGTCTAACACGCACATTAAGCAATCTTCGAAATATCAGATCAACACAGGCGTTCTGAATCCGATGACCTGCGGTAAAATGTAGCAACCCACCTGTTGCATGTTCTTTTTCTCTTGCGTGCATTGCATTTTCAACGATACTCAAAATAAGCAAGCTGTTCTTGCTGGCACAACCCAAACGGATTGCAACGTTCTATCAAGGTGAAAACGAAAAACCCTATAAAACAAGTAAAAAAGACCTGTTTTTCTTTATATGAAAATTTCATTATTAGTTTGAAAAAACAGGGGATATCAACTGGATTACTACCTTGCGGTTGATATCATGACTTCCCTTAAGCAAAAATTTTGACTGACGTGTCAACCTTATTTCCCGCTTAGAGCAAGGAGCTCATGTTCATGGCTGCCTCAACCAACACAGAGGTTCCCCAGTCCAACAAACCGACTGAGGAATTGGCATCGGCTGTCATCCGTTTCGCTGGCGACTCCGGCGACGG
>PAIY01000153.1 GCA_002704825.1 Phycisphaeraceae bacterium | reverse complement strand
CACACACACACACACACACACACACACACACACACACACACACACACGCATCACGCCATGTAAACCGTCCCGCGACGTTCGTAGGCCATGTGCTTTTCGACATCGCAGGCAATCGCTGCACTGCCGAAGCGTTCGACAAGCCATAACCCCAGGTCGATCCCACTGGTGACACCGGCAGCCGAGATGATGTCCCCATCATCCACCACACGCGCGTTGACCCGCTTGGCACCGAAGTTCTCCAAGTCACTGTTGGCAGCGGCAAAGGTCACCGCAGGCCGACCTGCCATCAAGCCGCTGCATGCAACCAGCATCGCGCCGGTACACACCGTTGCAAGTATCGTCCCTTGTTCATGGGCTTTTTTGAGCATCGCGGGTAAGACACCCCGTTCGACTTCATGACGCACGCCCACGGCGTTACGATCCGCCCAACCCCCGCCGGGAATCACCAGCAGGTCCGGGCGGATGGCCGTATCCAGTGATTGATCCACCTGAATCTTGATACGATGCCCGCCGGTGATGATGCGTGGCTTACCGATGCAGAAATAATCCAGCGAAAACGAAGCACCTTTGTTGATCCCGTGACTGAGCACCTCAAACGGAGCCAGTGCATCCATCTCATCCATGCCATCGAAAAAGATTACGCCAATATGCATACCGCACCTCGCTTCTGTGATGCATCATATCAAGGTCAAACAGGTTGACACAAAGACTCTGCACACACAACGTACCGCGCGTTTTGATGTCATAGACTTCGCCAATAATAGCTGCATCACGACTTGATGCTGATGCGAAATGCGCACTGAGAATCACAATGCGATTCTGCATTACTGAACATAACCGTCACTGTGTTGGGATGTGTTTTTAAGCAGACTGCTTATCGCAGGTCATCTCACAGACCAGTGTGTTGCAGAGCTTGTTGTGCTTGCAGTTGCAGCATGCATCACCGGTGTATTGTTCACCGCAGGCACATTCGTGTTGCAGTACCAGCTCAACCGCTGCCTCTGCATCAGTGTCGCCAACAGGTTGACGAGCACGTAGACAGAGTTGACGCCAGTTGTTCACTTCGTTTTTTCGACAGTGTTTGATCAGTACATCCTGGCCGTTGGCAGGGCAGTGATATTGATAGACGGGCATGGCGGGGCTCCGGGATATGTAACCAGAGATTGTATTTTAGCACAAAATCATCTCAATATGGCGTTTTATCTTCATCGGCCGGATCGCCATTTGACTTGATTGGATTGCGATTTTTGGAAGTGAAGCAATAACATGCAGATCGGTTTGGTGGCGGACCTGCTGTATAATCCATCGCATGCGAATATTACTGACCAATGATGATGGCATTACCGCGCCGGGGATGCTCGCGCTTTACCAGGCTGCAAGAGAACTGGGTGATGTGCAGGTGGTCGCGCCCGCCGGTGTGTGCTCTGCCAAAAGTCACAGCATTACGCTTTTTGAACACATTGATGTGACCCAGCATGCCAGCGAACACTTCACCGGTTATGCGGTCAAAGGCATGCCCGCCGACTGTGTGAAACTCGGTTGTAATGGTTTACTCGACGGCCCGGTTGATCTGGTGATCAGTGGCATTAATGCCGGGGCCAACATCGGCGTGAACGTGCTCTACTCAGGCACCGTCGCTGCTGCACGTGAAGCTGTCATCCAGGGCATCCCTGCCATCGCGTTGAGTCTGCACATCGGTGATCGTGATCGCATTCGCTGGGATGTCGCAACGGATCACGCAGCAACCGTCCTCAAGCAGGTGATCGCACATGGCCTTGATCCCTCGCATTTACTCAACATCAATCTGCCGATCTTCGACGATGATGATACCGTCACAGGCACGCGCGTGTGCAGTCTGTCGGACTCCGCGATGGCGGATCGTTATGCACAATCACCCGGCGATAACGGCGCGACACGCTACTGCGTCGACTACGGCATGCAATTCCGCCAACACCACGAAGACTCCGACGTGCATCTACTCTTTGATCGACACATCACCATCACCCCATTGCTGGTCTACCAAACCCACAACGAACACTTAGCGCACTGGGCATCACGGTTTTAGACCGCTTGCGGTTTAGCGCGACTGGATCAATAACCGAGATTTTTCTTCTTGTCCATCAGAAATTGCAGATGGTGATCCAGATGCCAGATGTACATTTCCAGTAGTTGCATGAGCGTGACCTTGCCTGACCTGGAATGGATGCCAAAGCGTTCGAATGTCTCAGATGACAATGTCCGCAGCACACGTGCGAACTGGCGTCGGCCGACTTCAAAACTGGTTAGCGCATCACCGACATCCTGTGATGCGATGGCAAGGTGATCCATGTAGGCCGTCTCATCCGCCCAAATCAAAAGCGGGCAGTCCTCAGCAATCACACGTTTCATGCGGTCAATGGCAATGGCGTCGGTGTCGGCCATGTGAATGACCAGTTCGCGGATCGACCATTTGCCCGGCCCGGGTTTGGCGTCCATCACATCATCGGGGAGATTGGCAACGGCATCGCGCAGTGCTTGGCCACCGGCTTCAAATTGATCGATTTTTTCAGTGATTGTTTGCATAACGGAACATGATCTTAAACCATCGCAGCCTTGTCGATGACAGCTTCCTGTTCCTCATCATCAAAGCATGCTGAATCGTGATGGGCGTAGGAGATCAATGCATCACCGGCTTGTTGATGAAGCAGCAGCGCAATTAACGCGGTCCACCCTGTTTGATGTGACGCGCCTAGCCCCTTACCAGTGTCTGCATGGAAATACTCGTGGAAAAAGACACTGTTTTTCAGGGTCGGATTGCTCAGCAGTTTTTTCAGACCCAGATTGCTCGGTCGGTGACCCTCAGCATTGGGCGTGAATAAGCCTGTCAAACGCTCCCCGATTTTGTCCGCGATTTGCTTGATGGTCAGCTTGTTGCCGGATCCGGTGGGGTACTCCATTTTAAAATCGTCACCGTAGAAGTGATGATACTTGTACAGCGCTTCGATGAACAGGTAGTTGATCGGCATCCACACCGGGCCCCGCCAATTGCTGTTGCCACCGAACATGCTCGTCGTCGATTCACCCGGTTCGTAGTCAATGCAGAACGTCATGTCTTCGTACTTGAAAACGTAGGGCTTGTCCTTGTGATGAATCGACAGCGACCGGATACCAAACGGCGAAAGGAACTCGGATTCATCGAGCATGATCTGGAGCATACGTTCGAGTCGCTTACGCGATGGGATGGCAAGTAAACGATGGGCTTCGCCTTGCTTGTCCTTGTCGGTGTGCAGATAGCTGACATACTTGGCAAGATCTTTACGGTAGGTCAAAAACCAATGCAAACGCTTTTTGAACATTGGCAGCTTGTCAATGGCCTTCTGCTCAATCACCAACACCGCGGCTAACGGCAACAAACCCACAATCGACCGCACCGGGATCGGGATGTCCTTGCCCTTGGCATGAAGTTGATCGCGATACAGCCCCAACTCATCATCCCAGAGTCCGCCTTTGCCTTTCTCACCTTCACGGTTGATGGCATCGCAGACGTGAACGAAATGCTCGAAGAACTTGGTTGCCATGTCTTCATACACCGGATCATGCAACGCAAGCTCCATCGACATCCAAAGCATGTTCGCACAGAAAAAACTCATCCATGCGGTCGCATCGGCCTGTTCGAGTTCACCGTCAACCGGCAGGTACGAACGATCAAACACCCCGATGTTATCCAGGCCCAGGAATCCGCCGGAGAAAATGTTCTTGCCATGATGGTCCTTGCGGTTGACCCACCATGTGAAGTTCAACAGTAGCTTCTGGAAACAACGTGCAAGGAAATCGTAGTCCGCCTTGCCGGTGCGCTGAGCATCCATCTCATAGACACGTCGACACGCCCAGGCATGCACCGGCGGATTGACATCACTGAGATCCATCTCATAGGCAGGCAGGTGTCCGTTGGGATGCATGTACCATTCACGCAGGAACAGCAAACACTGCTTCTTGGCAAAGTCGGTATCAACCTGCGCCATCGGCAGCATGTGAAACGCAAGGTCCCACGACGCATACCACGGGAACTCCCACTTGTCGGGCATCGAAATCACATCACGGTTAAACAAATGTTTCCATTGATGGTTCCGACCCCACTGCCGACCTTCGGGAGGTTCGACGATGGAGGGATCGCCCTTAAGCCAATCCTCGATGATGTAGTGATAAAACTGCTTGCCAAAGAGTAAACCCGCATAGGCCTGCATCGCAATGCTGCGGTGTTCCTCGGGCATGTTTTTGGGCAGAATCGTATCGTAATACTCACCGACTTCGGCGCGGCGTTGATCCATGATGTGTGTGAATTCATCACCCAGGACATCGTGGACGACTTTGTTGGAACGCTGCAGTCTCAGACGGAGTTTGATCGATTCGCCACTGTCTGCTTCCAGTTCGTAAATCGCTGCAGCTTTCGTGCCGGTCTTCTGCGGGTTGACGACGTTGCGTTTGCCATCAATGACGAATTTGTGAAACGCATCTTTGACATAGCGTGTTGAATTACGTTGGCCAAACAGGCGGCGCATGTTGGTGTGATTATCCGTAAAGACGGTCACCGGGCGCTTGTCATCAGGCGTGTTGGGGAAGCTTAACTCAAACCGACCAAGTGTCTGGTGTTCCGCAACGAAGCGCGACTTTTGTTCGTAGAGATGCGGCTTGAGCGTGCAGCCTTCATGCGAACAATCCCAACTCCATGTGTTGCGAAACCACAGCGTGGGCATCAGCGTGAGTTTGGCTTTCTTGGGACCCTTATTGGTGACGGTGATTTCGATGAGCACGTCGTTGGCAGATTTCTTGCCATACTCCGCGGTGATTTCCCAGTAGCGGTCATCATCAAAAATCCCGGTGTCCGCCAACTCATACTCCGGCTCGTTTTTTCCTGCTTCCTGCGCGGCTTTGACCAGATAACTGTAGGGGTATTCGTCCTGCGGGTAGAGATACGTCGACTTGCAGTAAGCATACGTTGGCAGGGCAACGTCATAGGTGTAATACTCCTTGACGTCTTCGCCGTGATTGCCTTCCGGACCGTTGGTGCCGAAGTAGCGTTCCTTGAGGATCGGGTCTTTGCCGTTCCACATGGTTAGCGCAAAACACAGTCGACATTCGCGGTCGGTAAAACCAAGGATGCCGTCTTCGCCCCAGCGGTAGGCCCTGCTGCGGGATTGATCGTGTGTGAAATGGTCCCAGAAATTACCGTCCGCCGAGTAGTCTTCGCGGACCGTTCCCCATTGTCTTTCTGCGAGATAGGGTCCCCAGCGTTTCCAGTTTTCGATGCGGTCTTGCGACTCTTTAAGGCGGGTTGCTTCTTTTGTTGTCATGAGGTGTGCCTGTCTATTGGCTTCAACGCTGAAAAAATGCGTTGGCGTTTCTGGTGATAGTGTAATGCAAGACGCGTGCCAGTGAATGCAGAATAAAAAAACGAGTTTCAGGAATAACCCTCACCGTTGGCGTGCTATTCCAATATGACACAACTTCTCCAACATCCTGAGATCAACGTTGAGGATCCGTCACGTTTCACAAAGGACGATGTTCATCAACTGGACTGCCTGGATGTCTGGGGTGGCAGTCGCCGCGTCAATCGTCAGGCCTATGTCACCGGCATGAATGTCTGGGTCTCCAGTGAACCGGCATCGTCGGATCGTGGTGGTGATCTGTACCTGATCTCGATGTGTGGCGGCGCGAAAATCTCGCGCTTTCTGCTTGCCGATGTTGCTGGCCATGATGCAGCAGCAGCCGATGTCGCTGACGATTTTCACAAGCTTCTGCGCAAACATATCAACAAGCAGGATCAAACCAAACTGGCAGTCGCGCTGAATCGTGACTTTGAAAAGCAAAGCACCGTCGGTCGCTTTGTCACAGCCTTGCTGGCCACCTTCATCCCGCAGACCGGGCATCTTGTCATCTGCAATGCCGGTCACCCAAGACCGTTGTGGTATCAGGCAGACAAGAAAATGTGGACGTATCTTGATGCGGTGCATGCGCACACGGATGACGTCCCTCGGAACCTGCCGATCGGCGTGATTCCCGAGACGGACTACGTGCAATTTGCCACCGAGTTCTTGCCCGGTGATTTGCTGCTGACCTACACCGATGGTGTCACCGAAGCTATGCCTGATGGCGGACGCATGCTCGGTGAAGCCGGACTGCTGGAGATGGTTTCCACGCTGGATGTGCGTGATCCTCATGGCATGATTGATCAACTCACCCGCCGACTGCACGCCTTCACCGGCGGGAAGATGCGCCACGACGATGTCACCATGATGCTCATGTCTCCCGACGGCGCCCAACCCCAACGCCAACCGCTTGCCAAGCAATTCAAAGTCCTTGGCAAGATGATGGGCGTGGTGCGATAATGTGAAAATGCTTTGATCAAAAAATGTAGCAAAAAGACTTGATCTTGCAGGTGGTGCGGGTTAACATGCAACCAATAAGTTGCATATTTACCTCATGGAGAATGATTCAATGACCGCAAGTTCAACTGACCGCATTGACAAGGAAATTTACCTCAACGCATCGATCGATCGTGTCTGGGAGGCGCTGACGGATTACAAGCAATTCAGCCAATGGTTTGGTGTCACGCTTGAATCGTCGTTTGAGCCAGGACAGGTGAGTAAAGGCATCCTCACGCATGCCTGTAGCGATCACGCCAACGGTCTTGAGATTGCCTTTGCCGTTCAAAAAATCCAACCTAAACATTATTTTTCTTACCAGTGGCATCCCTATGCGGTGGATTTAAGTGTGGACTACGACAAGGAAGCAATGACACTCGTCGAATTCAAACTTGAAGCGGAGGGTGATGGCACGTTGCTGAAGGTCACTGAGTCCGGCTTTGATCAGTTGCCTGCACATCGGCGCGATGAAGCGCTCCGCATGAACACTGGCGGGTGGGAGCATCAATTGGGTAACATATGCGATTATGTCAGCAAGAACGCATGAAAGACTGATCCGCAGACTTGGCCAGCATGCGGCGCTGTTTGCGGCGCTGGGTGATCAAACCCGTTTGATGATCTTGGTCAAACTCGCAGATGGTGTGCCACAATCCATCACGCGTTTGTCCGAAGGTTCGGATCTCACGCGCCAGGCCATCACCAAGCATCTGACCGTACTTGAGGATGCCGGCTTGGTTACCGGCTCCCGACAGGGGCGAGAGAACCTGTTTCAAATCGAATCCGACACCTTGGCAACGGCGCATGATGCACTCGATGCGATCTCCAAGCAGTGGGATGCAACACTGGATCGACTCAAGAAACATGTCGAAGGTGCGTGATTCACATTGGTGAGTTCACTGTTCTAATGACTGACGATACAGCGTTGGACTGATCCCGCAGACGGTTTTGAATTGTCTTGAAAAACAGAACACATCGTTATATCCGAGTTGTTGAGCGAGTTGTTCGATGCTGATGTCGGTCTCCAGCAGGTGATGTTGGGCTTGGCTGATGCGGTGTTCGATGCGGTATTGCTGCGGACTTTTACCGAAGTGCTTTGTGAAATGTTTGCGGAAGGTTTCGTAGGTCATGCCGATCTGCTGAGCAATTTTGGGTAGGGCGATGGTCTGCTGATTCACATCCGAGAGTAAATGTGCTGCGTGTTGAAGTTGGTCGGTGGTCTGATGTTCAGGACTTTGCGCAGCCGTGTTCTGGAAACGGTTAAGCAGCAAGGTTGTCTGCGATGCAAGCTCTCCCGGTGAGTTTGGCTGATGCATGTTCTCGACAAATTGCAGACAGGCTTTGAGCAAGGGCGTACTCACCGGTACATGACTGAAAAACCGTTTGGGCCAAAGTAAGCCAAGATCACACATGGATTGATGCAGCGTCGGGGAGAGCGTGATGAAAAACTCAAGCCACTGGTTGTCGGTGTGACGCTCTAGTGTGTGGGGTAGTTGCGGATGACGATCGAGTTTATCACCTGCAGCAAGATCACTTGCATGTCCTTGATGATCAATGACGCGACCTTGCCCGCGAACCAGATAGAGCATGTGATACGCTTCGAGCTTGCGGAACGTCCGCGTTGCAGGGTGATCTTTCGGACTGATCCAACCTGCACGTAATTGGCCACCGGGGAGAATGACGGTGGCTGTTTTTTGCTTCAAAGCTTGGTTGATCAGGTTTTGCATACGCGTAGCCATGAACCAATTTTAACAAATGTTAATCCCAATGCTGCCATGGTCTGGTTGGTTTGGAGGATTAAAATAAATAGCTTTGTCACGCATAGGAGCTGTTTAACATGTCAAAAACCAACCTTCTGATCTTCATGACCGACCAGCAGCGTGCTTCTTCGGTCTTTGGTCCCAATAAAGCCTTTACACCCAATCTTGATAAATTCCGTAAGGAGAGTCTGAGTTTTACGCAGGTGCATTGTCCGTCGCCGCATTGCTGCCCGTCACGTGCGACTTTCTTCACCGGTCAGTATCCGACGCGTCATGGCATCTGGAACAATGTCCAGGTGGGTAATGCGCTGAGTCGTGATCTCACGCCGGGGACACGTCTGTGGAGTGAGGATTTGGCGGAGGCCGGATACGACCTGCATTACTTTGGTAAATGGCATGTCAGTGCGGATCATGGCCCCCGTGATTACGGTTGGACGGAACACACCATCACTGCTAACGCGGCTGACCCAGGTCGTGAGAAGACATACGAATGGGAGCGATACCGACGCAATGATCTGTGCACGGAACGCAACGAGGCAACGCGTGCAGATGGTGAGATTCAACGACCGGGATATAACCAGTATTTCAACTATGGGATTGATCAAGACAAATACAACGACAAGAAGCATGTTGATGGCGCGGTGAAATTAATCGGTGAACTCAAGGGAACCGACAAGCCCTGGGGGATGTATGTCGGCCCGTTGGGACCGCATGACCCGTACTTTGCCCCGCAGCGTTTTGTGGACATGTATGCTCTGGATGACATCGTGTTGCCCGAAAGCTTTACGGACACAATGGAGGATAAACCCGCGTTGTATCGTCGGACGCGAAGCATGTTTGATCAGATGACCGAACGCGAACACAAGGAATCGATCCGACATTACCTGGCGTTCTGCTCATGGGAAGATGAACTCTTTGGTATGTTGCTTGATGAACTGGAAGCCAGTGGTCAGGCGGATAACACGGCGGTACTTTACTGCTCGGATCACGGAGATTACACGGCGGAGCATGGGTTATGGTGCAAGGGTCTTCCCTGCTTTAAGTCGGCCTACCACGTGCCTGCGGTGTTGCGTTGGCCGGGCCAGTTACCCGCTCAAGTGCAAGGCAGTGACGTGGACGCCTTCGTGAGTCTGGCGGACTTTCATCCCACGTTTATGCAGATGGCAGGACTCCAAGCGCCTTCGGATATCTATGGGCAGAGTTTGATGCCGTTTCTCAAAGGTGAATTACCCCGTGATTGGCGCGATGCCATGTTCACTCAATCCAATGGCAATGAACTCTACGGGATTCAACGCAGCGTGATGACCGACAAATGGCATCTGGTCTATAACGGCTTTGACTTCGACGAGCTGTATGACATGCAAAACGATCCGAATCAGATCACCAACCTGGCCACCGACCCGCAGTACGAACCAGTTAAACGTGAACTCTACGAACGCCTTTGGCAATTTGCCTACGAGCAGCAGGATGTCTGTATCAACCCCTACATCATGGTGGGACTTGCAGCCTACGGGCCGGGGGTCGCAACAGGATTCAAGCAGGCGTTTGGGAAGTGATGACAAGCTGCATGATTGCATTGTCATCGCAACAAAGCTATGACTCTCCTGAGTCGCGGGTTGTCTTGGCGCATTCTCACGATTGCACACACACACACACACACAACATCAAGGCAACCCGTGCCCCGGGAGGGACACGGCTTTTTTATCGTGAAGTTCGATGATGGATGATGGGTTGTGATGTGGACATTTGCGTTGCTTGAACTGCTCGATTTTCTGAGTTGACATTTAAAAACACGCTGCGGACGGTGAGGTTCACAGCGTGTTTTTTGTTGTTGGTTTAATCTGGGATGTTAACTGTGTGATCAGGCATGGGTGCCGATGCGTTTGGCGACTTCGTGCCAGTTGATGACGTCCCAGAAGGCTTTGACGTAGTCGCCGCGTTTATTTTGATATTTGAGATAGTAGGCGTGTTCCCAGACATCACAGACGAGAATGGGCATCAGGCCCCAGGTCGAGAGTTTCTGCTGGTTTTCACCTTGGATAATGAGCAGGCGTTTGGAGAGCATATCCATGCCACAGATACCCCATCCGGATCCTTCCACGCCGGAGGCCGCTGCGATGAACTGGTTTTTGAAGTTGGTAACTGAGCCAAAGTCTCGGTTGATCATCTCCAGGAGTTTGCCTGAGGGGACGCCGCCTTTGCCGACGGGCGCCATGTTGTGCCAGAAGAGCGTGTGGAGGGTGTGACCACCACCATTAAACGAGACCGCACGACTCAGGGATTTGATGTCCGAGTAATCACCATCGGCACGGGCTTTTTCCAATGCATCGATGGCAGCGTTGAGTTTGCGGACATAGCCTGCGTGATGCTTGTCATGGTGAATCTGCATGGTCTGCGCATCAATGGCCGGTTCCAATGCGTTGTAGTCGTAGGGCAGGGGTGGGAGGACGTACTTACCCGCTTTGGCGTCATAGCCGATGGCCAGCGGATCGTAACCGTGTTGCATCTGGCCCATTGCTGTTGGGGCGGCAGTGGACATCAAGCCCATGGCTGCCAATCCGGTAGCACCCATCATTTCGCGACGATTCATGAGGTTTTCTCCTGTAAAGCTGAGGTGTATCAATTCTGCGCAACACAGAAAGTTGGGAGACTATTCCATGTTGTGGAAAAGTTATACCCGCAAGACAGGATTTCGCTGCATGTTCTGGATATCGCTTTGGATAGGGGAGGGAATCCGAAAAGGCTTACTTGCGTTTCCACTCGACGATGTATTGGGCAGCATAGTTCGCGTGGTATTGCAGTTCTTTTTGTGTGATGGCATGACCATCAATGAAGAGGATGTTGGCAGCATTGTTGTTGCCATGTCGATTGGACATGCTGGTGATGGTGCCCGGGGCGGTACGCGAGGGGGTGTACCAGATGGGATGATATCCGTTCCAGAAGGGATAGCCCCAGTAACGTCGATCGTAGAGCATGAAGGTTTTGGACGGCTTTTGAAATTCATGCGTCATCGGCCACTTGGTTCCTTTAAGCCGGGCGTAACTCCAATTGACGCTGGGCTCACGTCGCGGGCAATACCATGACTCCCTGGGGGCGTCCCAATACTTGGGCATCACGGTACTCACGGCATATCGCCATTCCGGGTATCCTGGTCCCTTGCCAAATCCAAAAGGCAGGGTGTCATCAAAATCGTTGGCATAGACGAAACACGCTGCGCCCAGTTGCCGAATCTTGCTCAGACATTTGGCATCCTGGGCCGTATTTCGGGCCGACTGCAAGGCCGGAAGCAGGATTGCAATGAGCAGGGCGATAATGCTGATGACCACCAGAAGCTCGATGAGTGTAAAGCCTGCGATTGAGTTGGGGGTGTTTGATTGATGACGCATCCGTTGTTCCAAGCATGCTTGCGTTGACGTGTTTACCTGTTTGTTATCATGGCAAGGCTATCGCTTCCAATAGAGAATGTACATGTTGCCGTAGTCGGACATCCAATCCAATTCGGGTTGACGGATGGCATGCCCATCGAGAAAGATCATGTTTGCCGAGTTGGTTTCACCATGGCGATTGTCCAGGCTCGTCAGGCTCGGGGATGGGTAAGACAACGTGTACCAGAACGGCCGATTACTCACCCAATGCGGGTAACCAAAATAACGACGGTCGTAGTATGCCAGCGTTTTGACCGGTTCCAATGCATCACGCATGGTCATCCAATGCTTGTTGGTGCGAACACGTGCATAACTGGATTGCTTGGTGGACATATTCAGATGCGTTGGGCACAACCAGACGCTGGTATTGTCCTTCTTGGTGGAAAGGTAGGAAGGCAGCAGTTTCACAAAGCTGGTGCTCCATTGCGTCGAACCACTGGGGTAATACCCAAAGCCCCATGGCATGGTGTCTCGAAAGTCGTGGGTGTACACCATGGTGGCTGTGAACAACTGACGTTCGTTACTCAGACATTTGGATGCCCGACCCGCTTCACGAGCGGTCTTGAGTGCGGGTAAAAGGATGGCGATGAGCAGGGCAATAATACTGATGACCACCAGCAGTTCAATGAGCGTAAATCCGGAAGGGCGATTTGTTGCAGGCGATACCTGATACAGGTGATTGGTCGTAAGGTTTGGGTGGGTAGGCATAGATCATTTCCCAGAAACGGTCTGATCAACACATCCTCAGAACACAGGTTCATCATATCATTCAGTTTATACAATTTATAACTATCTTTTACGTAACAATAGCTGTAAAAAGTAAGAAGTCAAGTGTTTTTTATGGTTGGATCAAAATCATGTAGCTTCTGAGATATCAGGTGTGTTGGGGCTTGACTTGGTCTAACCTGTCCTCTAGCTTTTACGTAACACAGATCAATAATCCCGGTTCCCAATCGGGGCTGATGACGGGTGAGTTGGACATGGCCACACGGACACGCAAAATCACGCAACGCGAATTGGCGAATCGACTTGGTTTAAGTCAGATGACCGTCTCCTATGCGCTGCGCGGTTCGGAGATGGTTTCCAGGCAGACCCGCGAACATGTCCAGAAGGAAGCTGCCCGTTTGGGATACCGTCCCAACAGTTCCGCCCAGGCGATGCGTAACGGGAGGTTTGGCTGTGTTGCCATCGTGGACTCCACGGAGGTCGATCGTTCCAGTTACTTTGGGGGTGACCTCATCGGCGGTGTGCATGATGCGCTGCTTTCACGTGATACGCATCTGACCATTGCCCGATTGCCCGATGCCGAACTGACCGACGAAAACTTCATGCCCAAGATTCTCCGCCAACTTATGGTCGATGGCATGCTCATCAACTATTTTGCTCAGATCCCCAACCGTCTTGTCGAGTTGGTCGAAGAATACAACCTGCCAGCCATTTGGCTTAACTCCAAGCAGGCGCGTGATTGCATCTATCCTGATGACCATCAGGCTGGACGTCATGCTGTTCAGCACCTCATGGAACTGGGGCATCGCAAGATCGGTTACCTGGATCACATGAGTGATCGACCTGAGCATTTTGATCCGACCACCCATGTCCATTACAGCGTGCTGGATCGGTTTAATGGTTATTGTGATGCAATGCGTGATGCAGCCTTACCCGTCCGCGATTTTCTGGGGTCGCATATGCGGATGTGGGATGATCCATTGGCTGTGGTTACGCGATGGATCAGGCAGCCTGATCGTCCCACCGCTTTGATCTGTCACGATAGACGCGTGGTCACCCAGATCATCCATGCAGCCCTGACTCACGGTTTATCGGTGCCCGGCGATTTGTCGGTGATCACATTTGAGGACATCAACAAATGCGAGATGGGCATGACCATGACCACCATGCGTCAATGCTGGGAAGACTTCGGCCGCACGGCTGCAGGCGTGCTCATGGATAAGATCAAAGCCAACAACCAGTCCATGCCCGCGATGTCATTGCCTTACAAGTTGGAACTGGGGCAGACGACCGCGGTGTGTCCTGGTTAACGACAACACATTGCCAAAACCATCATTTCAGGTTTTTCGCTTCTCTAACCCATTGATCAATCCGCTGAGCATGCGCGCGATCTCTTCGAGTTGAGATCGCAACTGTTCAACGGACTGTTCTTGGATCAGACCTCGACGTTTGGCAATTTCCAGAAGTGGGACACACTCCTGTGCTGATCCACGAGCGATGATGAAAAAATTCCGTCGGTCTGCCTTGGTAAATCGCCCGTTACCCTCAGCGAGATTGGTTGCAATGGACAGTGACGCCCGATTAAGTTGATCGGTCAGAAAGTAGTAGCCACGTGGGAAGCTTTCAGTCAATGCTGCAATCTGATCTGCAAAGTCCACAGCTTTTTGTTAGACCTTCAAATTTTCGAACATGAATGCCATCGTTCATCCCCCGTATTCAACCAATCAAATCAATGGCAAGAATTGTTTTGAACAGTAGATCAGTAGAACAGGAGACCGCAGGTGCGTCAATGGTGGCTGATGCCCTACTGCTTCGATCTCTTCTGTCTTTTCTACTGCTCTCCTGATCTGATTTCACCTGCTCTATTGAATCAAAAAAAGCCGTGCAAATAATGCACGGCTTTTTTTGATTCAATCGCCGCTCCCTTTCCGAGTTTGAACGCATACCTCTTGAGTTTCTGTACTGGTTCTTGGACTCCACATTACAACACGGTGCAATTGAGGAACTTATGGAGGATTGGAAGAGCGGGGCGTTTTTCATTGGATCAGAGGGTGACGACGAATAACGGTTGTTGGGTACGATTTGATGCTGATTGGAGGCGTTTGTTTGGATTGATTTTACACAGCCCGGTGCCCAAAGAACACTCATTTGCACTTTGAAAACCACATGACAGATGCCATTGCTGATGAGGTCTGTCACTGGGACAGGATCATTTCATGCAGGGACAATTGTGGATAAGTCCCTGCAAAGTCCCCGCGCGATGTCCCGGCATGGTCCTTGTGAAATATACTCGATTCAAAGAATGTTGTTGGTAGTATTGGAATGCATCAAAATCCGTATGTTTATGCGATAATCAGAGGATTGACCAACCCACATCGCTACCTATTGGCCAGATCGTGATAAACGTCGTTGATCAACAGCGGGTCCTGTTACTCCACTCTGACGTGACGCCCGATGTAAGGTCAGTTATTCGTCTTGGAATAGCTGCGCGTCTCAGATAAACTAATTGCGTCTTGCCGGGGGTGTTCTCCTGCAAAATGATCGTGCACCCGTCTGTGTATCACGATGAATCGATGCTTTACCGGATTAGCTAAATCAACTGTTAGCGGCACGTAGGTCGCGATGTTGCAAGTTGGTGCGTGAGATACCAAGTGACAGAACGTGGTCTGTGCAAACAGTAGCAACTTAAACGAGGAGTCGTACGGCAGTGAAGGTTTCGACCAACAACCATCAAGCCGACCATTGGAAAATGCGTGGTGGTCCAGCAGGGCTTCACCTATTCAACCGTACCACCGGTCTGAATGTCCTCCTCGACGAAGTGGCCGTGCCACTCTCGCTTCACGCTCGAGCACCTCGGCAGGTTTCCATCGCTCTCACCAACCGCTGCGATCTTGCGTGTGCTCACTGCTATGCACCGAAGTCCCGAGCCGAACTTCGGTTTGATGACATCACACGATGGTTGGCCGAACTTGATTCGAATGGCACCTTCGGAGTTGGCTTTGGTGGTGGCGAGCCGACGCTTTACCCGGAGTTTGTGAAGCTCTGTCAGGATATAGCACACGAGACCCAGCTTTCCGTGTCGTTTACAACTCACGGCCACCACATCGATGATGTTCTTGCGGATAGCCTCCACGGCAGCGTCAACTTTGTCCGTGTAAGCATGGATGGTGTCGGTGCAACATATGAGTCTATCCGGCACCGCCCCTTCTATGAGTTGCTCGCTCGGTTTCAGCACGTGCGCTCCATCTCCAGCTTCGGTATCAACGTAGTGATCAACGAGCTTACATTGCCTAATCTAGATGACGTCGCCATCGTCGCTTCGGATGTTGGGGCCTGCGAGCTATTGTTACTACCACAGGTTCCGATACGCGGGGTTCCAGCGATTTCCCAGGATACTTTGCAAGGCCTACGCCGTTGGGTCGACTCCTACAGGGGCTCCTTGAAGCTCTGCATTAATGAGATGAGTGCCGAAGGCTTTCCGACGTGCGATCCATTGGGCCAGGAATGTGGCCTGCTTGCGTATGCCCACATTGACGCGATGGGCATTCTCAAACCGACTTCCTATTCGGATACCGGGGTGGAACTCGGCGATCGTGGAGTACTGCAGACACTCGAACAACTTACTCATGACCTTACGGAGAATGACACATGAAGATTTGGTACCAGCACGGTTCCGAGCACTCCGCGAATATTGTGATGATCGGACAATTTGTAGACGACACCAGCGCAACGAAGGCCAAAGAGATTATCGACATCCTGACCAAACAGGTTCTCGAAGAATCTGACGGCATTCAGCCCACCGGGCTATCAGCAGGGCGGTACAGTAATGAGATGCTCGACCTACTTGGTAAATTGAACATCATGTCTCTCGGCCCGCAGGAGTTGGAGCAGTTTACCTACGACGTGAAAGTGGAGGAAAAGGGAAGTAAGATCGTTGTTACCACCGATGAGATAGAAATCTCTGCTTTCCTAAAAGTACTGTTAGATCAAGGAGCGTGCATCGAAGTCTTCTCCGCGCACGACCATCCCGATCGCGAGCACGCAAGATAACACCAATAAGAATGGAGTTGCAATGCCATCGCTGAATTGGGACATCTTCACCAACCTGCCAGGAAGCGCGGAAAAGAACTTTGAGTTGCTCTGCCGGGGAATCGTACGCCAGAACTTTGGCAGCTACGGTACCTTTCGCGCTCTCGCGAACCAACCGGGCGTCGAGTTCCACCTTAAACTCGACAGTCGCAGCGATACACTCGGCAATCCGGGACGTTGGTGGGGCTGGCAGTGCAAGTGGTACGACCTCGCAGAAAACCGCAAGTTGGGGCTGACTAGGCGAAAAAAAATTGAGGATGGACTCCGAAAGACGGAACAGTACTTACCTGACCTTACGGATTGGGTTCTCTGGACGCGCCGAACGCTAACCAAGGACGACCAAGACTGGTTCAACGGCCTTTCTTCGAAAATGACACTTCATATGTGGACAGGCGACGAGGTCGACAGCCTTCTCGCGGGGCAAGCCGTCGTCCTTCGCGGCACATACTTCGGTGAATTAGTACTCACACCCAACATCCTGCATGAGTGTCATAAACAAGCGGTCGCTCCGATTAAAGCACGATGGCAGCCCGACGTGCATCATGTTTGTGAAGCCGAGAGTGACTTGCGTTGTATGCTCGGAGAAGTAGAAGTACGGAAAAATCTTAGCGATCTGGCAATAGAACTCCGTATGAGTGCCAGTGCGATCAATTCTTCGCCAACTGTGCCAGTTTCACTTGAACCACTAGTGACAGGTGTCGTCGCCACGACCCTGCAACTGGCTGACACCCTCGACAGGATTGTGGCAAGCATTGGCGTCGGTGACTTAGACCTTCTTCGCGACGAGTTTGCCGTTGTTTTACGATCGTTGCATTCTGATGTAGTGACAGCTCCTAGGAAACTTAGGGCAAGGAGGCAGCGTGCTGGACTTTATGCAACAAATGCGGTAGCGGGTTGTCACGATGCGATACGGTTGATTGGCGAAGTCGAGGCTGGATTTTCTTCGCGCATGGTCACAGTCCTTGCGCCTGCAGGATGCGGAAAGACGCATCTTGCAGCGCAACTCACGGCAGGAACAACTGAGCGCCCCAACGGGGTGCTTTTACACGGAAGGGACTTACACGCGAGTCACACCCTCGACGACCTAGCCCGTCGTGTGTTGATCGCGGCGCAGCCTGTGGCAAGCATGGAGGCACTCCTCGCGGCAGTCGATGCTGCTGGTCAGCGTGCTCAGAAACGGCTTCCTATTATCATCGATGGCTTGAATGAGTCAGAAGATCCCAGGACGTGGAAGTCGTTACTCGCCACGATAGAGACTACCCTCGCAAAGTACCCATACGTGCTTCTGGTCTGCACACTTCGCCCTGAATTTGTGGATGAAGCGCTCCCTAAGGATACGCACTGCCTAGAGATCAACGACTATGGTGAGGAGGCTATCGAAGCAGTTCGCAAGCATTTCGACTACTGGAAGATTGACGCCACCGACGTACCTTTACCCGGTTTTCTAAGGCATCCTCTTACGCTACGTCTCTTTTGCGAAGTAACGAACCCGAGCCGGCAGCAGGTCGTCGGCATTGGGGCTACGCCAGGATCGTTGAGCGAGCTTTTTGATCGCTTCTTGAAACAGGTGGGAGAACGGGTCGTCGAGCTGGCTCCTCGCACGCAAAGGTTCTACGCGCAGGACGTAAACAACGCTATTACAGCCATTGCAAACAAACTGTGGGAGTCGAAAGCCAATCATATAGAGCTCAGTGAACTTCGAAATATGCTCGCAGATACGCACCGTCCTTGGGACCAGAGTCTTGTGCGCGCCTTGGAGCATGAAGGCGTGTTGCTCCGCATGCCTTCGAACGGTACTCACACCTATGTGCCCGTATACGACCTGCTTGGTGGGCACATCATAGCCAACGCGCTGTTGGCAAAGCATGGTCAAAGTAGCTTTGAGGTATGGATCAAGGATTCTTCCACGACAACATTGCTTGCAGGCAGCAGTGACGTTCGGCATCCGCTTGCCGATGATATTCTCCACTCGTTGGTAGGGCAGGTCCCACGTCGCTCCTACGCGAAGCAGGTCTGGCAACTGGTGGACGAGCCACTGCGTGATCGTGCGCTGCGAATGTCGGCGTACCACGATCCAGCTTATCTTGATGTGGCGACGGTCGACGCGCTGTTAGATCTTGTTCGGGCTGGAGACTCAGAGATGCTATTCCGCTTTTGGCAGATACGTGGTACTCAGGGCCATCCACTGAACGCTGAGGGCTTGGATCGGGCACTACGCGAGATGACGGTTTCGGAACGCGACCTTAGGTGGACGGAATGGATTCGCAGGAACAAAGACGACTTGTTTTCGCGCCGTCGAAGTGTGCTCAGTGATCTTGAACACCTTGAGCAGCGATGGAAAGACGAGAGTGTTCGCGGGGGTGATGGTGAACAACTACGCGCTCGTTGGGTCATGTGGACACTCACGAGCACAGTTCGCCGGCTTCGCGATCAAGCAACGCACACTCTCTACTGGTTCGGACGCGCCGATCACGAAGGTCTCTTCACGCTGACCATCGATTCACTACAGGTGAACGATGCCTATGTGAGTGAGCGGATGCTCGCGGCCGCCTACGGCGTGGTGATGAGCCATCAGCAAGTAGATGCTGGATTCGCAGATTCTCTGGAGCAGTTTCTCGAACAACTCTCGTCTGCGCTCATAGGGCATTCGGCGACAGCGCCGACGCACCATTACCTTTCGAGGCTCTATGTTCGCGGTATTGTCAGCTTCGCCGCGAAATTCTACCCGACCTTACTGCCCACTTCGCTGAGAGGGACATGGATGTTCGCAGCACCTCAGCCCGTGCAGCCCCTCGCCAACGGTGATGCAGACGCCGATGAGGCGGGGCGAACGCTGCATATGGACTTCGCGAACTACACGTTGGGAAGTCTATTCGACGATCGCAGTAACTACGACATGGTCCATGGAGGATATCAGGCAGCCATGGCTCATGTTCGCGGCGTTGTATGGGCGCTTGGATGGCGAGCATCGACATTCGATTTGCTGGATAGAAGTATCGCAGACAGTGGTTTTCGAGGAGGGCGTGGAGATCGGCCACTCGCAGAACGTTATGGGAAGAAGTATGGCTGGATTGGGTTCTTCACGTACGCTGGCCTACTAGAGGATCAAGGCCAGTTGTCTTGTGAAAACAGTGAATTTTCTGACGTTGACATTGATCCGTCGTTTCCGGAAAAGCCACCTACAGATGGAGCGGTCTTAGTTCCAGAGGTATGGTTGTCACCGACTGTGGAGAGTCATGAGACTTGGATGCTCAAGAGCACGACGTCGGTGCCGCACAGCCTTCTTCGTCGCGAGCAAATCGGAGATGTCTGTGGACCATGGGTTAGTGTCCACGGTTATGTCAAGGCTGAAGATAGGATTCTGGGGCGTGAAGTATGGGCATCCATCTCAGCGTATGTGACGCCGAAGGCATGCGTTTCGCGACTAGTTACCGCACTGAACGCCGGAAGGCAGCCTTGGGTGGCTCGGAGAATTCCGAGCGACCACTACACGTTCGCCGGCGAGATACCATGGCACTCAAACTTTGGTTCCTTGTCCCTTACCGAAGAGGCGTATCTCAAAAGCGTAGGGAACGTTTCTGACGCTGTCGAAGTGGAGGTGCTCGCGCACGGCTTCGAGTGGGAGAGTTACCACAGCGAAATGAACCAATCGGGAAGTACGATAGTGCCGTCTCAGTCTTTTTCGCATCGTTTCGACCTTTACAGTTCCGCGCAATCCTTTGACCAGTTTCTAGCTGACGGTAGTAGAGCTACTATTACACTTAGCGGTGTTGATGGCCTCGAAGGACCGATGCTCTACATCCGAGAAGATCTGCTTAAGCAGTACGTAGGTGACCGCGCCATCATATGGTATGCGTTCGGCGAGCGAGAGATACGACCCTATCCACCATCACCGCCGTCATGGCTCGTTGACGCTCAGCAGCAAGATGCGAACTTTTGGCACGAAGTACTTACCGAGGCAGACCTCTTGCAGAATGAGAAACCATCTCGGAACAAGAAAGCAGTCAAACGGCGGCAAGTAAAGAAGAACACAGCGATAAAACACTCCCCCAAGCGGGTGAAGCGAGCCAAGCGGAAGCCGTGACACTACAGCCGGAAGGTGGCTGGGAGCTCACTGCAATACTCAATCTTTCTCTTCGACCGCAGGCTCTGGACTTAGAAACAGTCCAGCGATACCTAGGCAGATAATGCTCCAGAATGCGATTTTCTGGCCGAACTTTCGTCGTACTGCTTTCTTGATTAGATTTTCGAATATCTGGTTAATTTCGGCTTGGGTTTTGTTTTGCAGAACAAGAGCCTGAATGTGCTTCAATTCACTAGGCAATTGTTCAGGGGACATATTCCAAAGGATGATGATGATTTCTTTTTCGTTGTGTTCTGCAATTGCGATTTCACGGGTTACCGCTCTTGATTCACACGCTTCTTTACTGGCCAAGAGCCAAAAAGCATCGCATTCTTTGAGTTCTTGGTGCAATCGGCATTGCCAGTCTTCTCCAGGATCAATGCTGTGCTCGTCGAGGAATACCGACAGTTTTGCTTTTTCACAGTACTTCTTTAAACCAGTGGCTATTTGTGAATCATGATGGCTGTGGCTGATAAAAATGTCTGACATGTGAGGTTTCCGGAAATTGCGAAGATAAACAATGAGCATCAAATGAAGGTGCTCAATTTTAGTTGGATCGTAATGACTACATGATACGGTTTTTAGCCATGCAGTTCACTTTGTTGTTGTGATGACATCTGTTGGATGGTGACTGCAAATAATGTCTCACAGCTACGCGCGGATACTTGGAGTGAATTCTGGCACGGAAGTTTGTTGATAGGGGTTATGTTATTTGGTTTATCAAGCTCGTTGGTAAATCTGACGAGTTTTCAGCACGTAGTATCCAGGTCTGGGTTTACGGATGAATGACACCATGCCCCGGTTGGTCAGTCCGGTCAATTCACGTTTGGCCTGTTTGTCGCCGATGGCAAATTGATCCTCCACCATTTTGCGGGTCAATTGCATTCCGTTGCGAAGTTGATCCAGAATCCAGAGTTGGCGTTCGGTCAATGGTGAATGTGCGTCACCCATCGAAGTGCATTGGGTTGATGTAGTGTTTGCTGGCGGTACAGGTGCTTGTGATGTTGGTTCTGT
>PAIY01000152.1 GCA_002704825.1 Phycisphaeraceae bacterium | reverse complement strand
TGATAAAATCATTTAATGTTCCTTATCAACCCGGAACCCTGACAGCCGTAGGTATTGAAGATGGTGAAGTTGTTGATTCGGTTTCTTTGTCTACTGCAGGAAAACCGTCCAAGATCAGTTTGAGATCAGATAGAGATCAGATTTCTTCTAATTTTAATGACCTTTCTTTTATATCTGTTATCGTAACAGATGAAGAAGGGAGAAGGATCCCTGACTATCATGAAATGCTTTCTTTTGAAGTGTCGGGAATTGGTGAGTTGGTAGCTGTAGCTAATGGAAACCCCACAGATATGAAAAGCTTTACTTCTCCCGAATGTAAGTCCTATAAGGGTAGATCGCTTATTATTGTCAGGTCTAATGGTGATACGGGTGAAATCATCGTTAAGGCCAGTGGTAAAGGCCTTGAAGCTTCTCAAGTTGTTATTCCAGTATTATAATTACCTGGATCTGATTGATCGGTAGCTTTCAAGGACAGCTGTTGCCAGAATTATTGATCCGGCCAACAAGGTTCTCCCTTTTGGAACCTCATCCAATACAAGAAAGCCGAGTCCTGTACCTAGGAGTGGAGTCAGACAACTTAAAATACTAACTGTGCTGACCGTGAAAAATCTAAAACTCTTTACAAAAAGTGTATGTCCAACGGCACTTGTTAAAACGCCAAGGATCAGTAAAGCTTCCCAGGTTTCTACTGTCAGCCTGGTTTTCCACTCTAAGTCAAAAAAGAAAACAATCGGAAAGAGTAATAAGACAATGATGGCCATTTGATAAAGCATCAGGGTTAATCCCGAATGCTGGGAGATGTTTTTCTTGAGTAAAATATTCCTTAGTGAATAGAGCAGAGCGGAAACCAATCCCAAGCCTACACCTAATGTGACAGAATTATTAAAATCGAGGTTGGGTGCCAAGAAATATACACCGACAAAAGCAATTAAGGATAACCAAATGGATATTTTGTCAAATTTTGTTTTGAGAATAATCGGTTCAAGTATGGCTGTCATCACGGGGTAGGTAAACATCGATAGCATGCCGATGGCAACTGTAGACATTTGAAGCGAATAGAAATATGAAACCCAATGTCCGGCAAAAAAGATTGAACTGATAAACAGGAGATTGAATTGTCTTCCCCAACCAATGGAAAGCGGTACCTTGAGAATTTTAATTAAAATAAAAAGAGTCAGTGTGGCAATAATGGCCCGCAACCAAATAGTGATGGGTGGAGGCAAATCAATGAATCTTCCAAGGGTGCCGGAAGAACTCATAATGAAAATAGCTATTCCAAGTTGAAGTAAATGAATAGGTCTTTGATTCATAATGCCTGCAAATTAACACAGACATTTATAAAGAGGCGGACTCAGTATAAATAGGTAGTTGAAAAAGAAAAGCTGTTCCGTAATTAGGTTTGCTGACTACTTTTATGGAAGAATTATGTATTTCTAATATCTTCTTTACAATGGCTAAGCCAAGACCGGCACCCTGGGGTTCCTTATTTTTTGATGATTGCTGAAAGCGTTCGAATATAATTGATTGTTCATCTTCGGAGATCCCAGGTCCATTATCCTTAACCATCACTTCTACAAATTGTCGATTTGAGGTAATATGGATGGTGATCTTTCCATTATCCCTGGAAAATTTCAATGCATTATCCATTAAATTTTGAATGGCCCTTTCCACAAGGCTGATATCAGCAAATACCAATGGTATATCATTTTTAGTTTGTACTTCTATTGAGATATTTTTTTTCGCAGCAATTACTTCAAGTTTTGACGAGATGTCTAACGCCAGCTCAGTTATTTGAAAGGGTTCTTTTTGTGGTTCTATCTGGTTGGCTTCCAGTTTTGAGTACTCAAATAATTGGTTGACTAACCTGGATAATTTCTCCGAGCTGTTTCTGATGATTGTAAAATAATTTTCCTTCTCCTCCTCACTAAGTAATTTATTCTTCATTTCAAGTGTCTCGGTATATCCCTGTAGGATGGCAAGGGGTGTTCTGAGATCATGTGAAACGTTAGCAATTAGTTCTTTTCTTAAGTTGTCAACAGATCTAATTTCATCTAGATTTTTTACGATTGTATCTGCCATTTCATTGAAGGAATACGCAAGTGATGACAGGTCGGAGGTTTCTGGTTTTTCGATTCTTGCGTTTAAATCACCTTCGCTAAACCTTTTCACCTTATGGATGATTTCTCTCAAGTTCCGGGTAAGAAACCAAATGCTGATAAACCCAACCCCAGCTGCAAAGAACATAGTAAGAAAGGATGCCCCAAGACTTAACTTGATGAAATAGCTTGAAAATAAGGAGTCAGTAACCTCTTCAAATTCCTTTCCTGCTAATACAATGTATATATATCCCTCTCGCTCATTAATAGTAAATGGAGCGGCAGAGAAAATTTTGGGATGCCCGGGGTTTCTTGGATTGTCTCCAAGCACATAGGAATTACCATTGGATTTGATAAACTCGTGGATGGGACCTAGAGAAACTCTTTGCTTAGGTTTATCAGTATCATTATGATCGAGAACAACTGAGTATAGGACTGTACCTTGATTATCAAGCAGGTATACCTCAATGCCTCTATTGACTGCCATCATATCATGCATGATATCTCCGAAAATGGGTTTATTAATGGATCCATCTTCAAGAAAAGGGCTGTCTTCTGCAAATTTTTCTTCGATGAGATGATGTGCCATGTCTGCATGTAGTTTCTGAGAAGTCTCTTCGAAATACTTGTTGGTAAAATATACGGTTATTAAAACATAAGCTGATCCAATCAATAGAATGAGAAAAGTGAAAGTCAGACCAAGTTTATAGATCAACTGGTTAGATATGGTTCTTTTGGTATTCATTACTACAGTTCTTCATTAAACTTGTATCCGACTCCCCAATTGGTAATGATAAAGGTAGGGTCAGTCATGTTCGGCTCAATTTTAGCTCTTAGTCTATTAATATGACTGTTTACGGTGTGCTCGTAACCATCAAAGTCATAACCCCAGATAAGTCTTAACAAGTCAGATCGTGAATAATTTTTTCCGGGATTGGATGCCATTAAAACCAATAATTCAAATTCCTTAGGAGAAAGCTCTACTTTTTGGTTCTTTAATAATACTTTCCTTTTGTCTACATCAATATGTAAGCAATCAATCGATATGATTGAATGTTTTGAATCATTCATTGATTCAATGCTCATTTTAGTACGTCTGAATATAGCCTTCACCCTTGCAATAAACTCGCGGATACTAAATGGCTTGGTCATATAGTCATCTGCTCCAACCTCTAATCCCAGAACCCTATCAATTTCTTCTGTTTTGGCTGTTAGCATGATGATGGGAGTATTAAGTTGTGCCCTTATTTTTTGACATACTTCGATACCATCCATTTTTGGCAGAGCAATATCCAGGATGATAAGGTCAGGGTGATGTTTTAATGTTTTTTTAAGTCCCGTAACGCCGTCCAGGGCTTTCATTACTTTACAATCCAGATCCCTGAGATGAATTTCAAGTAAATCTGTGATTTCCGGATCGTCCTCTATGACAAGTACCTGCTTCATTTCTGTGAATACGAAGGAAAATAAAAAGTATCACAGAAATCTCACGAAACCCTCATCATTATGAGTAAAAGTTGGCTGGTAGACATTTGGGAGGCAGTTTAAAATAAACTTATTGGTTATAAATGATACTTAGAACAAGTTCAAAGGCAATTTTTTGAAAGATCTTATTTGATAGAAATGTGATTAAATCGTGACTATTTGACAACAATTCGAGTGTTCATTTGAAAGTGAAAAATTAAAATTCAGACGAAATGAATATGATTAAATTGAATTATTTAAAAAAGAGATTGTGGATATTCGTTATTGGTGGTTTCTTTTTAGCATGTGATGATGAGCCAGAAGTAACCATAATTGATACGAGCATGCCACAAGGGACATTTGAAGTAAGTGCAACAGGTACAATTGTTGAACAAAATGAGACAGGAACTACCGGAACTGTTTCCATGGGTACTGATAGTGAAGGAACCCGGTTCTTGAAATTTGATAATGACTTTATGACAAACCTGGGTACAGGTACAGTCACGGTAAACCTGTCAACATCAATGGAGTATTCCCCTGATTTGGGGGCTGGAAATCCAGATTTACTGATTATTGGGCCTGTTAGAAATAATGGTGAACAATACTTTAAACTTGATCCAGCACCTGACAGTAAGTTTGATCACGTTATATTTTGGTGTGAGACAGCGGAAATTCCCTTTGGCTATGCTGCACTACAATAAGAATTGCCATATACTTTCAATCAGATTAATCCACCTGGTGCTGCTGGGTGGATTTCTTTTATACTCATCCGGTGGGTCAGCTCAAAGTGGGTGGACAAAACCCAAAGGTGAGTTATTTTCTCGCATTGGTTATCAATATTTCTCATCAGACCAATACTATAATTTGGCTGGCAACAAAATTCAGACAAGCCAGTATAAACAGCATACAATTTCACTTTATGGAGAATATGGTCTGACGGACAGGCTTACAATTCTATTGGACTGGCCTGTATTTAAATCTCATCGGTTTGAAACTTCAGAATCAATCGAGGGATGGGGTGATATAAAAGCGGGTTTGAAATATGCAATTGCTAAAAAGATACCTGTTTCGTTTAGTATTATACCGGAAATACCAATAGCCAGAGCCAATCGCTATGCCTCAAACCTGAGTAACCCTGACTTTAACATTAATCTACCCACTGGAGATGGAGAGTTTAATGTATTTAATGTGTTGGCTATTTCAGCTTCACTCTATCCCTTACCAATCTATTTTAATCTATTTGCAGCATATAACCTTAGAACAAAATATGAGAACCTTAAACTAAGTGATCAAATGCTTTATGGCCTGGAATTAGGAGGTAAAGTGTTTGATATAGCTTGGCTCAAAGGAGCAATTAAAATGCAGAACACGCTGTCAACCGGAACTACTGAAGTAAGTTTTGTAAGAGGAGAGGGGACTGAATACAGTTCTTTGAATTTGGGTGTATATGTTCCTGTTTTTAGCGGATGGGGGATAGATGTGAATTATTTTGATTACATAAGGTTGATTCAAAAAAGAAAGAATATATATGATGCTCCAACTTTTTCTATTGGGTTGGTCTATGAAATTAAGGGAAAGGAGGAATCACCTTAGATAGTAACTTCCTATTTTTGGTCAATGGAAGTAAAGTTTGAACCAAGGACAAGTCACAAATCAGTTAGAATGTTTTATGGGGTGATCAGTTTATTTCTGGTGATCTTCATCTTTATTTTACCAGTTGATAAAGAACCCATGCTCTATGCAGTGTATGGGCTTCTCTTATTAATGCTACTCATTGTATTCGTGCAGGCTTCAGCATTTCTATACGGTTATTATATTAATGATCAGGGTGTTGTTTTGAAAAACTATAAGAAGAGGCTGATTCCTTTTAAGGAAATTCAAAGGGTAAAATTACTCAGCGGAGCAGAAGTAAGTGACTTGATTGAAGCAGTCAATAGCAAAGATTCTCGGACATCGGCTCAACTTGGTTTCATGAAATCCATGAAGGGAAAAGAGGCACTGAATCAATTAACAAAATACTGCTCGTACCAAATTATTAATCAGGATTCTAAAGTTGGCCGAAAAATCACAAAGGTCAGCTCTCTTGCAACCGGAGATTTTGTCTTGTTGGTTACCAAACAAGAGGAAGTCTTCTTACTTTCTCCACAAACGCCGGAAGCCCTGGTAAAAGAGGCCCAAAAAAGGATCAAATAAAAAGGCAGTACCTCACGGCACTACCTTCATCTATATTCAAATCAAAAGATTAATTATTGGCAATCTGTATCTTGTAAAGTACCATCCCAGCAATGGAAATCTTCATCTTGGTAATGCGCGGGACTTTTTACCCTACCGATTTTTGTTTCGCTATTCCAATGTGCTGTAACTGTATTGTCAACATTGGTATCGACAATAATTACAGACCTGTTAAAGCTCTCTGTTTCGTTGATAGTATAGCTAATAGAGCTGCCTAAATGATCTCCGGGAGCTTCAACTGTAAATTTCACATTGGCTTTTCCTTCTACATCAGATTTAGACCATTCTGCTGACAACCATTCTGCACCGGTGGTATGATTTTCATAAAGCGTCCAGGTTCCTGCTTCTCCACCTATTTCAGATGTTCCTTCAAACCAGATGAAGTCCTCAAAGGATCCTTCCTTGCTGATATAGCCTGTCCAGTTTATACCGCTGTTCGACACATCGGCAGTAAGTCTCACCTGAAATGTTCCGGCACTTCCTACGGTCGTTTCATATGCCCATACCCAGATGTCAAGTTCGGTATCAAAGGTAGCTTCTTGTTGTAGGGCTACTTTATAAGCTGTTACGGGTACTACTAGGTGACTTCCAAGAATGCTGGAATAAAATGTCACATTAGCTGCTGCAACTAACCAGTTGTTTACAGTCTCTACCCGACCGTTTGGATTATTTTCTTCATTGAAATAACTGAAGTCAGGTTCCATACTTGAAGCCGGAGGCATGACTGGTTGTTGACCTGCTCCGGGATCATCCTTGTCATTACAAGCATTAAGTAAGATGATGCTTGCAATCACTGCTGAAAATAAACCATTCCATTTGCTATTTCTTATATTCAGATTCATAATGTGTTGAGTTTTGTTTGAAGTAATGCATAAGCCATGCCAAATCTTTCATAGCCTTAAACGGTGTCATATATTCAGCTTATGGACACTGGAGTATGTCAAAATGGTTGTATTTATCCCAAAATGAGAAATACAGAGACATAATCAGTAGGTTTTCCCCAGTAAGAACAGCCTTGCTGATGATCAGCGCACAGGTGTATCAATTACCTTTAGCTTGTAATAATGGGTGCGGACAGGCAACTTTCAGGAATATCAAATGCGTTGACCAATGGTACGGCATCTTGTCGTATTTCATAGACAAGCCTGTTTACCATTCTTCGGATTGCCTTTGTTTTGACCCCTTCCATATAATCATGTTCAAGGTACCATCCTTTATGCTTTTCGATTGTTGAAAGCGCATATAAGTCACAGAGCTTTTTCAGTGTCTCATTTGTTGATTTTTTATCAATAAGGTCAATGTTGCTTACAAATTGTTCTAAGATGACCCGTTCGGTAAATGCTATTCCCACATTTAGTAAATGAAACTGGCATTCATTGAATGCATCAAATGAATCCATACCCTGGTCAATGTGCCTTTTAAGTCGCTTGGCAGCAGCAGAGAGGATATGACGCTCTCTGTATCTGAAAGCATTTAAATGAAATTCGGGATCCAGGAGATGTTCATCGTCTGTGCTCCTGATCACAATAGGGTTCATTTCTGTTAAGGTAATCTTGGTCTGTTCTGCCAGATAATTGATGATTCCAAAGAAATTGATTTCGCTAAACTCCTGTTTAAACTCAGTCAACCTACTTTTGGCTACCAGTTGCATTAATACGGTATTGTCTCCTTCAAAGGTGGTAAAGATATCCGTATCGTTTTTTAAAGTATCAATTCTGTTTTCTGAAAGGTAGCCTTTTCCACCTATGGCTTCCCTGCACTCTTGTAAGGTACTGGTGGTATTCCATGTTGAATAAGCTTTCAAACCTGCAGCCAACGCTTCTATTTCCTGGATATCATCATCACTTCTTTGAATAAATCGATCGGTTACATATTCTAAGGCAAAGTGGATCGCATAAGCATTAGCTAGTAAAGGAATCAATCTTCTTTGATGGGTTTTGTAGTTAAGGATTGGAACTTCATCACCTCCTTCCGGACCAAATTGTTTACGTTTATCACTGTATCTAATGGTGATAGTTAATCCGGACTTTGCTGCACTTAGCCCTGCTTTGGGAACGCCGATCCGACCACCAACAAGTGTTCCCAACATCGTGAAGAATCGTCGGTTATCACTGGAAATTGGACTGGTAAAATCTCCTTCCTTTGTAATCGAAGCAAATCTGTCCAGCATATTTTCTAAAGGAATAGTGACCTGATCAAACCGTATCCTCCCATTATCTACACCATTTAAGCCCATTTTATGGCCACAGTCCTTAATAGTAATTCCTTTTAATACTTTCCCCTTCTTGTCTCTAATAGGTACTACAAATGCATTGACACCATAATCTGTTCCTTTCACGATCAATTTTGCAAATACAGTGGCCATTTGTCCGTGTAAAGCCGCATTCCCTATGTATTCTTTTTCATCATTTTCTGATGGCGTATGAATGATGATTGATTTGTGGTCATGATGATAGGTTGCTGTTGTTCTTATCCCCCTGACATTTGATCCATGTCCGGTTTCTGTCATTGCAAAGCAGCCTGGAAGTTGCAGTGTGCCTATGTCATGTAGGTATTTTTTGTGATGTTTCTTGGTTCCAAGTTGATGAATACTCATTCCCCAAAGGCCAAATTGTACTCCATACTTGATAACCATGCTGATGTCATGATAGGCGAGGGTTTCCATAATAGAAAAGTAACCACGCATATCATCTTTTCCATTGTATGCTTTTGGGTATGCAATTGCTCCAAACCCCTGTTGAGCAAGGTATTTACACCATTCTAAGACTTGCTCACGGTAACCCTGAATTGTTTCACCTTTATAATATTCAAATTTAGGATCACTGATGAGGGTTTTTACCTTTTTTATAATATTAGCATTTTTTCCGTCCAAAATTTGAGTAATGTTTTTGACCTCAACGGATGAGGCTGTTACCTCTGATGCTTTTGAATTTCTGTTGGATAGCGTTCTCAAATGGTATGCTGATTCATGGGTGATAATCCCCAAGGCATCCTCTATGGTTAAAAGTGGTTTCTTAGCTTCTTTAAGTGCTTTATCTGTTCCACTTCTTGCATTGATTTGTGCCAGTTTAATCCCTATGTCAACCAGGCTTTCCTTCATTTCGGGAGAAAACTGATC
>PAIY01000151.1 GCA_002704825.1 Phycisphaeraceae bacterium | reverse complement strand
GGCTTCTGGTGATTTAAGCCTGGCCGCCAAGATTCTCTGGCAGGCATTGAAAGTCGAATGGCAACGAGGCATTTACCAAGTCGAATCACTCTGGTACAGCTTCAAATACACCATCGTCAATGTCGCCAGCCAAGCTTTCTATAAGGTGACGAAGGTCCTAGTCGATGCATGGCATGGCCTGCGTATCTTGTGGGTTCAAACCACATCGTTCCTGTCCGATGCATGGACGACGATGACCGCAGGCTTGCAGTCCACCTTCCGTTCGGCCCAACTCAAGGTCGAGGAAGGAATGCATCATCTCATCGGCTTGTTCGACAAGGACTACAACGTCGACTTGGCGATCAACATCGCCCGCACCAATGCCAATGCAGATAAGGCCAACATCAGCAGGCAACGCGATGCAGCACTGGCTGAAAACAAACAACAATATGACTCAGACCTTGCCCGCATCGATCATGAACGCCAAACCCAGCAGAATCTGATTGATCAGGAACAGGCATCTGGTAACAAGAATCGACAGACGCAATACGAAAAACAGATGGCCACGGCGCTCGACGATCTGGAAAAGACTCGTGTTGAATATCAACAGCTTTTGCAGCAAGCAGCCAAGAACAAGCCTGCCGAGGGGAATCAGTCTGGTGATCAACCTTCGACACCCGACAATCTGATCGACACCCTCAAGAAGAAACTCGCCGAACTGGGCGGGCAGATCGGATCGCTGAGTCCCAATCAACAATCACGTGGCACGTTCAATTCCGCTGCGTTGCAGGGCCTCATGACGAATCAGTCCATTGCCCAACGAACGGCGGCTGCCAGCGAAGACACCGCGCGTTACGTCAAGAAACTCTACAACGAAGTGCAGAACGGTGGCGGTGGCAGTTCGTCTTTGTCTTTCAGTTGATCCACACGGAGTAACTTATGCCTATCACCGTTGCAGAAAAATACGACAGTCGCCAGAGCACCACAGGCAACAATGCTCAGGTGACGTTGACTTACATTGCCAGTGGCAGTGACGATGATCTGGCGATCAAGTCTGCTGTCGAGAGTTTTGCCCCTGAAACCTATGACGGCCTGCCAAGGCAATCCGTGCAGATTGAACCGATCAGCGAGGAGTATTGGGATGCATCCGTACGTTACGCCGATGCTTCTTCATCGTCTTCAACTTCCGGGGGCGGGGGGCCTGAGCCTGGTAGTGGCGAGTACACGTATAGCTTCGACACGATGGGTGGCACGCAACACATCACTCAGTCGTTGGACACGGTGGGTTCATATGCGGATTCATCGATTCCCTCTGCACCCGACTTCCATGGTGCGATCGGGGTATCCAACACCAATGGCAATGCGGAAGTTCAGGGCGTCGACATTACGGTGCCCATCTACAACTTCAGCGAAACGCATTACCTCACTACCGAGCAGGTAACGCCCGAATACAAAGGCACGTTGTTTCAACTCACTGGCAAAGTGAACAACGCAACATTCCGTGGCCTTGCTGCAGGTGAGTGTTTATTCCTTGGCGCGTCAGGCACATTGCATGGAACCGAGACTGACACAGAAACCACAGGCGACTGGGAGATCACTTACCGCTTCGCTGCATCGCCCAACAAAACCGGCATCACCATCGGCAGCATCAGCGGTATTGCCAAAAAAGGTTGGGAGTACCTATGGGTGAGATATGCCGACGTTGAGGACATGGATGCGATGGCCATGGTCAAACGCCCGGTCGCTGCCTACGTCGAACAAGTCTATGAATCAGCCGACTTCAGTTTACTGGACATCGGCTCTTAACTCCCCCCGGAAGCCCGGCCCGCGGAACCTTCATCATGACATTGAAAAAAGTCAGTACTGGCGATCCCTTGGTGATCCCGGCCAACACATACAACGCGTTCATCGATGCAGCGACAGATTTTCGTGAGCGTATCAAGCCACGCCAAAAACTCGCCCAGCAATCCCAACGATCAGCTTCTCAACTTCAAGGTGGAGTCATTTGGGTTAAGAACGATTCACCCATGGATTGTTGGCGATATTTCATCCTCGGCATTGAAGACTCGGTGCATGAGCCGCAAACGATCATGGATCTGGAAGGCAGCTTCGTCGATCAGATCGTTTTCAGTGGCGTGTTTCCTGAACTGGACACCCATGTGGCGATGGATAAACATGCCATCCTGCTTGAACCAATTCGTGCGGGGCAAGTTGGTCGTGCAATGATTCAAGGCGTCTGCCAGGTTCGCATCATCATCACCGATGAAACCCATCAATTTGCTAAAGCACCCGTGGGCTTCCCTGCAATCATGGCATCGTCTGCTACCGGCAGCACGCAGATTCTATGGAGCCAACCTGATGTTCCAATTGGTGAACCATGCTGGGCCATCGTCAAACTCGGTGTCCCCAGTTTGGTGGATACCACGACTCTGATTCCCTGCAAGGTCTGGCAGGATGGCGGTTCAACGGATGGCGATGCGACGACGCAATGTGATCGCACCTACTTCGTCAAAACCATCGACGCTTACGACGAAGAGGAGGATGGCACGATTCTCGGTGAAGAAATGACACCGCTCAAGCAACGTCCCGCTGCAGGCAAACTCGTCACCGCACCAGCCACCGGCGATGGCATCATTGGCACCGGTTACTACATCACCAATCCTTATGACGGGTCACGTGAGTTCATCCTGTATGACGCCAACGAAACCTTGGCTGTGGAGGTATGTGACGATGGGGATTGATGGTGAATTTGATATCGACCCACTTAAATCCGGTTCAGGTGAATTGGGTTTAACCGAAGATGGCCTCTTCATGATCTGTGGTAAATGCTGTGGCCAGGAACCCGTGTTGGCCAACGCGTGCGCCTGTGGACCATGTTGCTTCACCAACCAGTCTCGCATTCGCATCACCTGGCAGCTGATTGACTATGGCAACACACATGAACGTTGCTGCTGTACTGATCCAGCTTTCATGGGTAACACCATCGAGATCCCATTTAGCTGCGGTGCCTGGAATCCACCCTATTGTCCAGGCTGTGGCCACTCCGGCATGATCGGTGGCCACCCACAACCCAACTGCGAGAGCGACACCATCACTGGCCCACGTTGGCAAGGATACGGCATCGTTCCTGACGGTGCAGCCTGTGGCAGTTATGTCAACGCGATGGTACTCGCCGGCTGCGATGGTGATGGCACCACGCGCTGGTATGTCACCGTCGATGGTTATGCCAACGAAGATTCAGAAGACAGTTGCGGACGCATCTTTGCGGCGTGTATTCCCTCGGCACCCGGTACATGTCGCAGCGCATCGATCCTCAGTGACGAACTGCACAATCACAGCATCTGCACCAACGTCTGGGACGTCTACGCCAATCCCGCTCGCGTCCAACTGCAAATCGAAGTCCTCGACGAAACGAGTTGTATGGACGAGGAAGGCAACTGCATCGTCGGCGATTCCAATGGTGACGGATCATGCAGTGATCCCACACCAGGCATTTAAGCCTTAAGTCCACCCAGCATTCAAGGAGTTACCATGCCCACCGACTTCATCAACACACGCCGATCCATCTGCCGTCAATGCGAACACGCCGTTAGTTGTCTGTCCCACCCGGATCGCAAATGCAACTGTGCCATCGACGGTGCCGATCTCAAATCTCGCACACAGATGCCCACTGCCAAGTGCCCACTGGGCAAGTGGGCTGACGTACCCGCACCGAAACCCAGTCGTATCCTGCCGCCCGGCACATGGCTGTCGATGTTCATCCAGGTCATCACCTTTGGCCTCGTACGTCCTTGCACCAGTTGCAAATCCCGCATGGCCACGATGAATCGTGCCGGTTGGTGTGGCCTGCCGTGCGTCTGGTGGGGATGGTTGCTGCATAAGTTTTCGCTTGAGTGAAAGACATGGATACATCACAAAAAACGGCAAAAAATTGATGATTTTTTGTAATTCGGCATCACAAGACATTTAGCCAATGGCATAATAGAATGTCTCGCTATTATTCATTCCTGCATCTCAATCTGTCTGACAGTAGGAGTCAACAAATGAATGCGATCAGTACTGAATTTGAAACTGAATGTCGTGTATTGTTAGATCGGTATTTTGCGGTCTGCCCTGATTCCATCAAACAGAAGCAAACTCACAAGGTTTTGCGAGTGCTTCGTTCGAGCGAAAAACCATTGCAAGGGAAGGTAAACGGTTGGGCGGGAGGTATCATCTATTTTGTGGTCAATGATGGATGTGACTTTCCCTGTGGCGTGCCTGGTATGCTCAATGCCGACTTTGAAAAACTCATGGGTGCTTTGATGGGAACGATCCGCACAAGAGCTGCTCGTGTGCGTGAATTGGTTTTGTTCTGATGCAATTCCTACGTGCCATGGTCAGAAATCGGCGAGTTGTTCTATACCCAAAATCTTCAGCATTCAACTAATCGTTCCACAATCGTGCATGCTCAATAATGTGAATGGCTTCCAGTAGTAGGAATCACATCAAATCCAGCGGAGCATGAAACAATTCGCTGCGATATGACTACATCTGTCTGTGGCGGCAATAGCTGATTCAAACTGTACAAAACCTGTTATGAGTAAATGTTGAAATATCGGCCAAATTCGTGGAGCCGGTTATTTGACTTTACCATTAAATGCTTGTTAAATCATGGCTAGTTAGGAGGATAAGTGACCCGGTCGGCAAGTGATCATGTTGCATATGGAAAGGCTGATGACGTTCATGTTGTAGAAGACGACGTGTCATCAGTTTTGGCATCGCTGAAAGTTCCACAGCTTAAATGCCTGGCACACAGATGTGATGTCCCCAAAGTGTCTAGTTTGACAAAGTCGAAGCTTTTGGCCGCGTTGAAGAACAGTTCCCTTGATCTTCATCAGGTACTACAATCCGTGAAGTTGGAGGATTTATTTTCAGTTGCTGATGCACTGAAAATCAACGTGCCAAAACGAAATAAAGCAGATGTGGTTAGTGGAATTGTCCAAGGTCTGGTGGATCGTCGTCTAGGTCGATTGGATCACGAAACTCACTTAGGGAAATACTACTTAGGTGAATCGGGTAAAGTCTTGCACGGTGAAATAGGAGCAAACCTTGAAGGCAAGGTAAATTTGATTCTTACTTCACCACCATTTCCGTTGAATAAAAAGAAGAAATACGGAAACTTTCGAGGCGATGAATATCGACAGTGGTTGAGCCAACTTGCACCACTATTCTCAAAACTTCTGGCCCCAGATGGTTCGATTGTCATCGAACTTGGCAATGCATGGGAGCACGGACGCCCGGTGCAATCCTTGCTTCATCTTCATGCACTGATCGATTTTGTCGAGAATGAAGAAGCCAACCTTCGGTTATGTCAACAATTCGTCTGCTACAATCCTGCCCGACTGCCGGGGCCAGCTCAATGGGTTACCATCAAACGGACCCGTGTAACAGACAGCTTCACCCAAGTCTGGTGGATGGCAAAATCCGACTGGCCTAAAGCAGACAATCGCCGCGTGCTTCGTCCCTATAGCGACAGTATGAATTCGCTGTTAGCTCGAGGGCAGTACAATTCAGGTGATCGGCCTTCCGAGCACAAAATCAGCGACACCGGTTTTTTGGCAAACCATGGCGGTAGCATTATGCCAAACGTGTTGGAACTTGAATCTTCAGATTTAAATGAGGCGATCCGATTGCCGCAGAACACCCTTCGCTTTGCAAACACACAATCGAATGATGATTTTCATCGTCGTTGCAAGACGGCTGGAATTGTTCCGCATCCTGCAAGAATGCCAGCTGGGCTTGCCGCATTTTTTATTGAGTTTCTTACCGAACCAGGTGATTTGGTTCTTGACCCATTCGGTGGTAGTAACACTACAGGGTATGTGTCGGAACAAATGGATAGACGGTGGATTGCAGTGGAAGCTGATAGGCAGTACGCTTTGCAATCTCGTCTTCGATTTCCGGATGACAAACTTAAAACATATTAGGGAGTGACCAGTGAGTATCGCATCAGAGATCAAGCACTTGGCAGAAGTGAATATATTCAAGGAGGCAAAGGACAAGAATCTCTTTGTAGGTCGTCCATTCTCCTTAAATTACCATACAGCAACTCTTCTGGTGGCAGATGCTTGGAAAATGAAAGTTGGTGGCATCCCACAAGGTACATTCCTGCTTGCATTTTACGAAAATGAACCAGATGTACATGAAGCACTGCTACTACGTGCTCTTGAACCTACAAAGCTGCCAACATCTGATGATATCACCAGGTCCATGATTGAATATTACAAAGATGACTTGGGAACGACTGGCAACTCGTCGGCGCTTGATGATTTTACAAGATATGAATTTAGCTTCTCTGGACTTGCATGCCGCGTTTTGGGCACTTTTTATAGAGATTCTGATGGGGATACAAAATTTGGTGCTGATGTTGAGAATTTCTATTCACCTCATCACTACAACGTCTTTAAACCTCATGGACGTGTTTTGGAACTGATTGCCAACTATCATGAAAACCAATCAATTGCTGGTTCTTCGAACGAGGTGAAGATCGGTAAGGTTCGATATAGTTCGAGTATTCGTTTTCAGCAGGGAGCAGAGGAAGTACCAGTTTATGTGAGTTCAGAGGACTTTCTTGGTAAACGCACAGCACTTTTTGGAATGACTCGAACGGGCAAGTCCAATACAGTCAAAAAAGTGATACAAGCTTCAGTTGAGCTTGGCAAAAAGGCTAAAGGTGATTTGTCGACAGCTGCTAGCGATACTGGTCCAGACTTCTATGAAGCCTTTGATCCGGACAGGAATCCAAAGTTTCCCATCGGTCAATTAATCTTTGACATTAATGGTGAGTATGCCAATGCCAATATGCAGGATGAAGGCACTGCCATCTTCGAAATGTACGAGCATGATGTGCTACGATACAGCGTGATGGAAAAAGAGGGATTCAAAGTAATGAAAGTGAACTTCTATAAGGATGTTCACTCTGGATTCTCTCTCGTGCAATCTCGTTTGGCTCTGGAAACAGGAGATTATGTTCAGAGTTTTTCTGCTGTAGACATGTCTGCCCCAGACTCTTCTGATCGTTCCGCAGTAATCCGCCATGAAAGAGTTCAAGCGGCGTACATGGCATGTCTATTTCGTGCGGGATTCAAACCTCCTGTGGGATTCAAGGTAAAGTTTTCAGGAAATGGAGAAATCAACAAGCAGGTCTCAAACGAAGGGATTGACCCTTCAAAAGGTATCACACTTGAGCAAGCCGGAACTTGGTTTGAATGGGTTTGGGATAACTATAATGATAACTCATTCTTCTCAAAGTATCGTACTAACAAGGGACGAGAATGGGCTGATGAAAACCTTCAGGCCATGCTCGTATTTCTCACCAAGAAAAGAAAACCAGGTGGTACAGCTACAGTCAGCGGTTATCAAAAACTTCGGTCGCTTGTCAGATTACATACCCCCACAGTAGACAAACCATTTGTGGCTGAAATCGTGAACAATCTTCGCGCCGGTAAGATTATCATTGTTGACTTATCTCAGGGGGATCCTGAGATTCAGTCATTATTTTCTGAACGCATTTGCTTGTCCGTGTTTGGTGATGCAATGGATAGATTTGTGAACGCAAAGCCCAACAACTTCATTCAATTTTATTTTGAAGAAGCTCATAATCTGTTTCCTAAAAAAGATGACAAAGATTTGAGCTTGATCTACAATAGAATTGCCAAAGAAGGTGCTAAGCTGAATTTAGGCATGGTCTATGCGACTCAGGAAGTAAGTTCGATTAGTTCAAATATTCTGAAAAATACACAAAACTGGTTCATTGCGCATCTCAATAATGATGACGAAACGCGTGAGATACGGAAGTACTATGACTTTGGCGATTTTACAGATTCACTCGTAAGATTCAGTTCGGGAAGTGATAAGGGGTTTGTTCGCATGAAAACATATGCCAACCCCTATGTTGTACCCGTCCAGATTGATCGCTTTTCGGCAAAGAAGGAGTCTAAGGCATGAGCTATTCCAGCAAAAATGGCCGACGCCCTCCAGAATATGCCAGTAAGTCGAGTCATCAGGAAATCATCAAAGATAAGGCTGTACAGGCATTTTTGAGTGAGTGCAAGTTGCCTTCAACGGCATCTGATGTGGAAACGATTGGTTGTGAAACAGTTCTCGTCGATGATAAAAGTCCTGCAAGCATAAGACATATTGTTGCAGTTGATGGTGGATATACAGAGGTTGCTGTTCGAGAAAATTTTCCTTCAGCCCGTATTGCTTTTTTTCAATTTGGGGCACTTTTTTTTGCTTTAGATGATTTGCAGGCTATCCATGATTCGAAGTTCATCTTTCCAGAACAGATGGCAAAGATGAAGAGCATACAGCGTCTAAAGCTGACATTGCCAACAAAAGGGATCATCGCATACGGCGCGCCAACATTGACCGCCTCAGTGAGGCAGGCTATTTATCGTTTTTTTGTGTCAGAGCCAACTGATGGACCTCTGGCCCAAACGTTAAAGTGGTTACTCTTCGATGAGTATAGTGGCAGTGGTCCACAGGAATGGTCCCTTGCCAGTTGTCCATTATGCGGATGCCGAAATATTCCCGTGCGCAGTACTGATGTCGATTCTGACTACCAATTCATCTGTGAGAACTGCAAGTCTCCATTATTTCTAACCGATGTATTTCGTCTCCATGAGGCTATTGATGATGAACTCGGCGCGAGTGGTGTCCTTGGTTATCTTACCACGCTAATTGAGCAGATTATCGTAGCCCATTTGATCAGACTCGTTCTCAAAACTAGGCCAGCTTTGTTGAGCGAAATATGTTTTATCAAGGATGGACCACTTGCTTTCTTTGGCCAGACAGCCAATCTTTATAAACCAATGCGGCGTCTTATGTGTTGGCTCAAGGATAATCACAATGCAGTTGTGGTTGGTTCAGAAAAAAGCGGCGCTTTCGTAGAGCATGCAGATGCGATAGCATCCCATCTGAAGCCTGGAGCAGCCATGCTCTTGAGTAACGATTATATCTATCGCCATATCATACCTGGTCAAGCAGACCCCAATCGTCCCTACGGTTCGACAACCTACTACGGCAGCAAAGTTATATATCGCACTCCATCTGGCAGGATGTACGTTCTGACTTTGCCGACTCGCGAGCCGTTATCCAATCCAAAACCCAGCGATTTATTCAATCTCGAAACTGCTTTACGGGTTGTAACACAACTACGATGCGATATGTACGACAGTGCATTGATCCCTGTTGCTCTTGTGAATAAACTTGTATCGCTAGCGGATCATCCTAGTACACAAATAATCGAGAAGTTTGCCAAAGCCAGTATCAAAGGGTGATGCGTCACATTGAATACTAACTGCTTCATATCTTCACCTGACGCCTGCCAAGTCTTCACCAAGATCACACAGGAAAAAGGCCTGCTGGGTAAGGCCAACTCTTTAGTCGATCCCACTCACTAAACAATTCTCCGAGTGACACGCAGGGGACAGGAGGGCTGAGGTGGCTCGCGAAGGACGGATATAGCGTGACAATGGCCCCTGCAATGTGCGTGGGAGTGATCTGTGCAGGAGCGTCAGGCAAGGACTCCAATGCGCGGCAGACTGCTGAGGTATTCGCTCGCAACCATTCGAGTTTCCGTTGATACTTCAGGAAATAGCCGTTTTTGACGTTCGTGAATTGCTGGATATCATCTCGGAGTCTGGCTGCTTCCATTCCCGATTGTACTAGTTTGCATTCAAGAAGCGCTAGTTGCTGCGTTGTTGGAGAGTAGGCGAGGCAATCCAGTTCGCCAACTTGCTTTGGAATCAACAGCCTGCTACCTGTTTGGCCGATTCCATCCTTGAAACTGCTGGCAATGACAAATCCTCGTTGTTTAATGTGCTTAATGCAGACGGACTCAAACTCTTTTCCGCAGCGATTGGATAGTTTCGCAAGTCCAGGACGTATTGGGGCTTCGTCCCATTCTGGAGGAACATGTTGAAAAGCGATATCCCTAAAAAGCATGAGTAAGCACTCCTTAGCCATTCCCTCTGACCAGACTATGTGTCGACCAGTTGGATGTGGAAAATCAAAAAAGCCACGTCGATAGGCACGGTGTTCCTGTTTGGGTTTCCATATCTTGCGACCTTCCGCCATCATGTTGGTTCGCGAAACGGTCACCCCATCGATCAATTTAGTGATTGACGCGTGAGATGCACCAGTTATTTTACATGCAGACGCAATTAACTGGTCCCGCTGGACGAACGCAATGGGAAAGGCTTCTGGCTGAACGACAACGTCACGAAAAATTGATTCAAACAATGAAAAACACTCTTCGTAGTCGATCCCGAACACTTCATTGAAGCCGGGATTCAACTCATCTGCACGGATTGTCTTGTCGAACAGTGGGTAATCGAGATCGTTGTATTTCCCACGGACGCTCAGATCTCTTCGTACTCTCTCCTGGAAATCAGAGCCGATTTCCGGGTGCACGCGCAAGTCCAAGTAGTTCAACTCACCTGATTCAGAGATAATCAGTTCTGTGCGATCTGGAAATAGCATGTAAGTCTGATCGCTCAATGCCGACAACTTCACCAGATTCTCCGCACAGATGATGGCGCGATCCGTCAGATCCAATACCATCTGCTCGGGAGCAGAAGGTGCCTCGTCAGGTGCAAGCAAACATGTGCATTCTGCTAAATATTTAAGTGCCCTCCGCCAACATTGTCCCATACCGCTCCAGTATTCGGAATCTTCCGCTGACAATTGACTTTTCTTGAATAGCACATCGACTTTGCAGGATTGGTCGTACTGAGATAACACAAACTCCATGAAATGTCGGGAGCCAATCATAGGAATGATTCGTTTCAGTTCATCATCATAGAACTGGAAGTGTCCCTGAAGCACATGATTAATCTCATTCTGCTCCACGTACTTGCCGGGTGAATGTTTGGATCGGAGCGATTTCTCAGCTTCTCCGCGAACCTGAACTTCTGCTGCTATGCGAGGACGATGGACTTGCACACCGCCCAAATTATGTAAGTGCATTGCCTCCGGATTCTGTTCTGAAACCACGACTCCAAATGGTGTAAGATATGTGTGAATACCCGCGATTTTATCATGCGGCTTGCTGAGTGCCTGAGCTTCAGTCTTCTGTCGACCAACAATCTTTGAGCGGATGAGTCTTTGTCGCTTCCGGGCCTTAGCCGTCTGTTTCTTCAGAATGCGATGCCGTTTTTTATTCCGTTTTGTCATATCAACTAGGTCTCGATCGTTATTTACCTTGGATGTTCGGAATTCGTCTGCCCCAATCACGGCTCGCTTCTGGCACAACCAGCTAGGTTGGAGCTTGTATGTATATTGTACCGATTAGCGTGAACCACTAACAAGCACATGCGCTCAATTTGCTCTATGCCATGTGAGGCATGAAATGATCTTTACGCGATTCCAGCCCAGTATTCTGCCGTCACCTGTCCCCCCACAAACGACCAAGTGCAAGATAGAACGCTCCTTGCATTCAAGATTGAGCTTACGAATCAGGGTAAGTCACAGATACTATGTGCCAAATACTTGTTCCAAGCTTTCCGCTGCTCCTTCCAGTTCACCAAGCTGTTAATCGGCCGCAGGTCGCGTTCCTTGATCGGATCTTTTCCGGACTTCACCGGTGGCAGATGCAGGATGGCTTCCTGGATGTCTGGGGCCAGGTGGAGAAGGTTCATGATCTGTGTCATACGTGGTTGGGTGACATGAGCCAAGCGGGCGAGTTCGGACTGGTCGTGGATGATGCCTTTGTTCAGTACGTGGTCGAAGCGGATGGCCAAGGCCATGAGCTTGGACACGCGGGGGATGCGAGACGGCAGCTTGGGGGCTTTGGGGGCAGGACCACGCATGATTCGCTTGCGTTTGGATTTGATGCCATAGTGGAATTCTCGGGTGACGGTGGTCATGCTGCGTCCTCCAGTTTGCGGCTGATCAGTGAATG
>PAIY01000150.1 GCA_002704825.1 Phycisphaeraceae bacterium | reverse complement strand
TCGCCTTCGTAGCTGGCATCGATCCACATCCTGGCGTTGACGGTCAGACCCCCGAGCATTTTGGCGGCTGTGATCTTGCCATCGGTTGTTTGGACGGTATCGACATACTGACAATAGCGCATGTCGATGTTGTTGTCGGCGATGAGGGTGTCGATGACCTGGCGTGCTTTGGAGGGTTCGAATTGCCACTCTTCGGAGAGTCCGTAGCATTTACCGACCATGTTATAGAACGCGCGTGATCGCCCCCCGATGACATGCTTGCGGCCGAAGTCCGTCCAACCCAGTCCGCCGGTGGTCATCCCGCCGACATGTTTACCGGGTTGGAGCACAACGACGGATTTACCGCGTTGTGCTGCGGTGACTGCTGCGATGATGCCTGCCGCCGTGCCTCCGTAGATGGCAATGTCGACGTTGAGGGTTTGGTCCGATGGAGTGATCCATTCACGCTTGAAATAATGGAGATTGCTCATAGACGGTGAATTATAGTCGATGGCGCAAGGTTGGCTACAGGTCAAGTTCCGCGTAACAAGTGGCGCGCAATGGATAGCAGGTGGCGTCAAGTTGAGATCGAAGCGCTAAACCGCAAGCGGTTTTATGCCAGCGCTTTTTTGATCACTTCTGTCACGTGGTCGGCCAGGGCTTCGTTGCCCTGCTGACTGTAGTGATAACCATCACCGTTGGCATATGCCGGATCGCTGGCAGCGATCGAGTACAGGTCATCCACTGGGATCTGGCGGCGGGTCATGATGTCTGTTGCCAGACGATTGCGTTCAAGCACACGCGGATTCTTTTCCGGATCAAGCTTGTCCGGTTCACCCTTGACAGTGATCGGCGTGGAGTTTCGCCAGATGTGTTTGGCGTTGGGTGCCAACTCGTCAATGGCATCCAAGAAGTCTTCCAACCCAACCGCATAGTCCGGCTCGGTGGTCGTAAAGCCATGAAGTCCGTTATTAAAATGCACCACTTCAAACTGATATCCAGCAAAGGCAAGATTCAGTTGGCGGTAAATCGCAGGATCACCCACGCAGATGGAAGTCGAGAAAAAGCCCACCGTCGCAACATCCGCCAAACGCTCAGCAACCAAAGGCCCATAGCCTGCAACGATCGAGTCACCAATCAACAACACACGCGGCAAGTCGGTGCGTTCGGTGTTAAACCAGTAATACCGACACCATTCTGTGGATTCACGGACTTTCATTTTGTCACCTTATTGAAACTTACGGATGACCAGTGTGTCGTTCTGGCCACCGAAACCAAAGCTGTTGGACAGGCAGATGTCGACGGGGAGTTTGCGGGATTCGTTGGGCACATAATCCAGATGGCACTCGGGGTCTTTCTTGCCATAGTTGATGGTCGGCGGGATGGTCTGATCACGCAGGGCCAACACGCAGACAATTGCTTCCACCGAACCGGCAGCAGCGATGAGGTGTCCGAGCATGCTCTTGATGGAGCTGATCGGCGTGGTCGGTGCGTGCTCAGCAAACAGCGAGGCAATGGCCATCGTCTCCGTGGAGTCGTTCTCCTTGGTGGACGTGCCATGGGCGGAGATGTAATCGATGTTGGCAGTGGTGACACCGGCTTGATCCAAAGCCTGTTTCATGGCTTCGTAGGCACCGGCACCTTCGGGATGCATGTCGGTGACGCGGAAGGCGTCGGCGGATGAACCATAGCCGGTGATCTCAGCAAGAATCGTCGCACCACGTTTCTGGGCATGTTCCAACGTTTCAAGAATCAGCATGCCCGAGCCTTCCCCCATGACAAAACCATCGCGGTCTGCGGAGAACGGACGGCTTGCGGTTTGCGGTTCGTCATTGCGGGTCGACAGAGCAGTGAGTCGGTTAAAACCGGTGACGCCCAGCGGGTGGATCATGGTATGTGCCCCGCCGGAGATCATCACGTCAGCTTGACCGCGACGCAGGATTTCGGTGGCTTCACCAATGGCCTGGGTCGAAGCAGCGCAGGCCGTCAGACAGTTGTAGGCTGGTCCCTGTGCGTTGAACTCCATGGCAAGGTGAGTCAGGGGCATGTTGGGTTCCTGCTCGATTTCGCAGAGTGCGCTCATGCAGGATTGCGCCTTGGCAGCCCACTTGGCAGCATCAATGCCACGCGCTTCTTCGTCCCAACCCGCCAATGCCGAAGCTGCGTAATTTTCAAAGTCCAATGAACCTTCACCTGACCCCAGATAAATGCCAAGACGCGTCGGATCAAGATCAGCATACTGATCCAGTCCGGCGGACTTCCATGCCTGTGTTGCTGCACCAAGGGCGAAGCTGGTGTTGGCACCGACGCCTTCGTGGAGGTCTTTATGCGTGACAAAGTCGTTATGCGAGTACTCGTCAGCTACCTGACCACAAAATTTGGTGGGGAAAGTCGAAGCGTCAAAGTGAGTCGTCGGGCCGATGGCAGACTTACCCCCAAGCAGTCCCTGCCAGACGGTTTCAATGTCGTATCCCATGGGGGTGACCCAACCGATACCTGTGATGACGACGCGTTTGGTCATGATGAAAATCCAATCAGCGGCACGCAGTACCGCAGCTATTTAGTCAGAGTCAAAAAATCAATCGCACTTCTTGAGTAGCAAGGCAGCATTCTGGCCACCGAAACTCGTGGAGTAGGTCAGCACGTAATTCAGATCAGCCTTGGTAGACGGTGATGTCCTGGCGTTGACACCTTCCAAAGGTGAATCACAGTTGATGCGTGCGGGGATGGTCTGCTCCTTGACGGCCTTGGCGGCGACACACACGTCAATCGCCCCGCCACCGGCACCGGCGTTGCCTGCGTAGGCCTTGGTACTCACCAGTGGAATCTCAGATAAACGGTCACCAAAAATGGCCTTGAGTCCGGCGACTTCCGACGCGTCGGCATCGGGACTGCCTGTACCAAACGGCAGGATCAAATCAACCTGGTCCGCGGTGATCTGGGCTTCGGCTAAAGCGGCACGCACGGCATTGGTCACGCCACTGCCTGTGGGGTCCGCCTTGATGTGCCCCTTCTCACGGTTGACCGTCTGTGAGGCACCAAAGCCGACGATCTCGGCGTAGGCACCTTCGCCACCACGGGCTTGATAGGTCTCAAGCGCTTCGAGGATCACAATCGCACCACCTTCGGCAGCGGCGGTCCCGGCAGCATCCGTAGCAAAGGGTCGCACGGCTGTGGTCGGCGAATCGTTATCCGTCGTGTTGGTGCGGCCGGTCATGATCTGACGCAGGAAACCCAGCGGGTTAAGCTTGCTGTCAGCACCACCGGACAAACACGCGTCTGCAGCATTACGCTGGATCACACGCAGTGACTCACCAATGCTCAATTCGCTGGAAGCTTCAGCACAGGTGATGGTATTGCTTGGACCCTGCGTGGCATGGAGAATCGTCACGTGACAGGCGAGCATGTTGGGCAGGTACTTGAGCAACCACAGCGGTGTGAGGTTATTCATGCCATCCTCGCCCCACTTGTGAATGTCGAAGCTGCCGTCTTCTTTGACTGCCTGGATAAAGGCTTGAGTCAGCTCTTCGAGATCCGCAGCAATCAGACCTGCACCGATGTGACAGCCCATCCGACGCGATGCGTAGGAGGGTTTGAAATCATCGGACTTGTAGCCTTCAGGGTCCGTGCTACGGGTCACCAAACCGGCGTCACGGGCAGCAGAATCCGCACCGACGACTGCCAATTCAATATCCCGTGCCATCACCTTGGTGGCTTTGCGATCTGACTTGGGGACAAACTTGACGACCTTAAACTCCGGCACCTGGCCAGCGATCTGGCTGGGGAAACCTGACGGATCAAAGCGATCAACACGACTCACAGCACTCTTGCCCTCAAGCAAGGCCTGCCAGGTCTCATCAATGCCGATCCCCAGGGCGGAGACTGGTCCCAATCCGGTAATTACAACGCGTCTTGACATAGACCCATAGTTTAGCTTCTTGCAAATGGAATTTCGAATCGACGACAAGCACTGTGAAGTGATTTTGTTCTGGAGAATTCCCCTTTTCGTTAAACCACTTGCGGTTTAGCCCTTATACGGTTTGAGCGATTGATCCTGGACAACGCGCTAAACCGCAAGCGGTTTGACTCCCTTACAACCGTTACAATCCCACCGTGTGACAATCACTGGCAAATACTCTGAGACTTTCTTTTGCATCGCTCAATCCACGTGATAGCTTCCGAGCATGAGCTTTCGACGCAACCTGATCATTGTCGTGGGACATGGTCTGCGGTCGGATGCCCTGAGTGACGCAGAAGTTTGGCCAGTACATACCCCCAATCTCGATCAGCTTTGTCAAAAGAGCTTGCGACTGATTGGTACCGCTGCCAGCCCGGCAGACCCACAGAGCGTGATGAGTCTCATCACCGGTCTGCATGCCCGTCAACATGGCATCACCACCCCAGCCAGGTTCCAATCACTCAACCGCGAGTTTGCTGGTTTCCCGGCATTGCTCAAGGACTCGGGCTATCACCTGGTGGGTGTGGGCAACCTCACACCACTGATTGAACAACTCGATGTCGCCATCCCCGTCGCGGATTTGAGTGTCACCGACCCCAGCCAGTGTGCATATCTGAACACGGCTGTTCAACACGGTTGTCTTGAGACTGTTCTAAACCAACGCAAACAACGCGCGATGCATGGCCCGTTCACGACTGAACAACAAGCCATCGAACCGGATCATGACATTGATCATTTCATTTCGGATCAAGCGCAACGTGCCTTGGAAAACATGCCATCGGATCGCCCCTGGGCTTTGATGGTTTTCTACTCAGGGCCGGGTAACAATCTGCCTGCCCCACGGATGTATGACGATCTTGCTGAAGTCGATCACCTGGGCAGCGACTTTGTCCCAGCCAACTTCTCACAAATCAATCAACTGGCGGAACTGGATTATCCCCGTGTCGCCCTGCAACGACTCACCCGTAAAAAAATCGGCAAGATTCGCCAGGACTATCTCGGTCGCGTGAGTCTGATCGATCACGGTATTGGTCGCATGCTCAAGACACTTAAAACACGAGCCGATCATCACCGGACATGGTCCGTGATCACCTCCGACCGTGGCTGCTTACTCGGTGAACAGGGACTGGTGGGCAATCGCTCCTTCCTGGCACCGGCATTGGAAGTCCCGGTCATCATCACCCCACCGACACCTGCCCGTCCGCGCAGTGCAGACGACATGGTCAGCACGGTGGACATCGCTACCACGATTGCATCACTGGCCGGATGTGACCTGCCGGAGAACATGCCCGGTCGCTCGCTGCTGCCGTTGATCATGGGCGATGATTTACCTGAACCCTTCACGGGTTTGATCAGTGAGTTTGCCAAGCGATTGTTGTTGGAGACTGAACGTTACAAAGTCGTCTTCGACACCGAACATCGTCAGGCGATGGGGTTGTTCGACTTGCTTAATGATCCAAATGAAACGCAGAATTTACTCAGTTCACCGGTGAGTACGAACCTGCTTGATGCCCTGCGTTGGCGATTGGCGGACACACTGATGCCGTTGAGTGCGGTATCGGTGTAATCTTCCCTCCAAGCACGAAACAAAAAAACGCGGTCGTGTGATGCGACCGCGTTTTTCATTGAGTTGTAATGATGTTTGTCACTTTACTGGAAGTATGAAAGCACTTCACTTGCGTCCGAGCCGACACCGCTGAAAATACCTTTATTCAAGGCACCTCTGAATCGGACTTCACCGCCGTTAGGATGGTTGATATAGAGATTGATGCCGGACTTGGGACCTTGCACTTTGCCGGAATCGATATCTATCCAACCCGTCCCTTGATCGTAACCTTCCCAAGAAGTCGAACCATCGGCCCATGCGACATTGCCCCCTTCAAACACTTCACCATCGCGGTGTGGTGTGGATGCCGGGCCTTTGTAACTGGTGTCCGACCAGTTGACGCTGACACGATCAAAGAACAGTCCCCATCGTGCACCGTACTTGTTGGCAATGTTGTTGACCATATCAACCGTAACATCCAGCCATGGAGTCCGCCCGACACCTGGCCAGGCTGCGGTATTGCCGTTGTAGGAATAATCCAAAGACGGTTTGGCTGCCCCATTAACGCCATTGGGATTCGACGGGCACTTCATGGGGACGGCACGATAGACGCCGGTTGCCATTGCGTAGTTCATGTATTGCGTAAGCAGCTGCTTGCCGGCGTTGCGCGTGGCAAAGTAACCTTGCCCCGTATTGTATGGTGACATCACCATTGGCAAAACGTTCTTGTAGTCCACGCTGTAAACGATCGATGCCTGCGCCAACGCGCGAACTTTGGTGGCACATTGAATGCGTCGTGCCGATTCACGCGCCTTAGCCAATGCAGGCAGGAGAATCGCAATGAGCAGGGAAATAATGCTGATCACCACCAGCAACTCGATGAGTGTAAATCCCCTGTAAATCGTGCGTTTCATGGCAAAGTCTCCTGTTTGATCTGCTGAATTTCGTTGGCACGAATGGCCTTGATCTTGACGGGTTTCATGGACGGATCGCCCATGCGTTTGGCTTCCAGTCGTTTCAAAGAAATGGAAAGCAATTGGCGGATATCAAAAATCACATCATGCGTAGGCAACATATCCTGCGCTTGGGATGGATAGTTGCGATGCGTTGCAACATGCAGATCCTTGCCCACGCGAATGCCTGCTTCAAGCAAGCCACGACAGACCGCGGGGACCAGGTTATCGTCACTGATGTACAAACCATCAGGACGTTGATCCCTGGGTAACGACATCATCAAACGCACGACATAGGAAGCTTCATCTCGATGCTCCATCGGTGTCGTCTGACAGAAGACGGGGTTATAGTCAAAGCCGTTGGCCTTGATGACTTGCGGAATAGACTCATCAAAAATCTCACGGGCCTTGGTGAGCATGATCATGCCCAATCGCCTGGCACCTTGCTCCTTGAGTATCTTGCACGCCAGGTCATAGCCAGACACAACATCCAACCCGCTGGATACAAGCTGTTCAAGTGCGTTGTGCTTCCGCTTGCCGGACATGCTGGCAACCATCGGGATCGTCGGATGGCGAATTAAATCCGTACCGGTTAACTCCACTGGTCCTTCAGCAAACATCAGTCCAGCCAGACGTCGTGCCCTGACATCCTGACATAGCTGCAAAAAGTTTTCATCCGTCGGCAAGTCCACGCTGTAGTAAATCTGAATCTGACTTTGAAGCACTTCGTTGAGTTCGTGCAGACTCAAAAGCAGCGCGTCGTAATACCCATTCCAACGCGGATGTGTCGGTGAATGGGGCAGGACCAACCCATAGTGATTCAAACAGGGTGGGGTGTCCGAGACAAACGTACCCAGCTTGCCTTTGGAGATCACAAAGCCGTCACGGATCAATTCATCCAACGCTTTTTGCACCGTCATGCGACTGGCTTTGAGCTGCGATTCCAACTCGGTTCGAACCGGCAGCCGGTCCCCGGGTTTGAGTTTGCCACGTGCTATGGCAGACCGAAGTTGATCAGTGATGCCGTCGTGCTTGGGGGCTTGTCGTGTTGTGGAAATCAGGGTTGGAGGCATTTTGGATGTGTCTATCTTGAAAATTTATATCATAGTTTAAAGAATGTTGACATTATAATATTCACGCCTAGAATGAAAATCAACATTCTCATGCAGATTATTTTCCCCGCCCCCAACGTCACTCAAACCACGCTTCACTTTGCCCCGATGTCATGGAGACTATTCTTGTTAGATCAACGCTTAAAGTGGCTTACGGCCATGACCATCTCACTCACAATGTCCCTGCCGACACTGGGACAGGTCAATATGATTGGCCGACAAAGTCAGAACGAAGGCATCATGGTCTTACCGGCCAGCAAGCCGGTTCAGATTGATGGTGACCTGTCAGATTGGAATCAAACCGGGCGTATCCGATGCTTTGCCGACCAACTGCTCAGTGACCGTTATTCGGCAACCGTCACCGCCATGTGGGACCAGACGTACCTCTACCTGGCGATCGACTGGAACGACCCGACCCCCATGGGCAGCTTCATCGACCCGCGTTTCAACCCCGATACCGGCTGGAAGTCCGACTGTGTTCAACTGCGTTTCAAGACCGCGGATCAGGTCACCTGGATTGATGGCTGGTTTCACAAACCGTCAAAGTCCTCCGTCATCCGCATCACCGTCTGGGATGACATGAACAATTGGCGTGAGAATCAGGCCCGCTCGCTCGTTGCCAAGCCTGGCTCCAATGAACTTGGGGAAGATGCTCAACAAGCCTTTGCCAAGACCGATACCGGTTACATTCAGGAACTCCGTATCCCCTGGAAAATGATCACACGCAACAAGCCCGACCTGCAATCGGGGATGCATTTCCAGATCGGCATGGAGTTTCTCTGGGGTGATCCGGCTGGTAGTGACAAACTCATTCACCGTTATGCTGACAACATTCAGGCAGGCATCACCTCACGTGAGTTTTACTGGAACAACCATCGCGTCTGGGGCAATGCAACACTCACCGATCAACCACAAGTTGTTCTCCGCCAATACCAACCCAAGACCGACCGTCTCACCGGCCCGGTCCCCATCAAGCTGACCTTGCCCAACGATGCCAAAATCGTCTCGCTTGCGATTGATGATGCGCACGGCAATCGTGTCCGCAATATCGGCGGCTTGAAAGTTGCCGACTATGTGACGCATCATGATGACAATGCTGTCCAGGTCACCATCCCCTGGGACACCATGGCCGATGCGGTTTGGAAAGGTAACCACAACGTCGGTTACGATCCGCAATACGCACCCGTTGCAACCGGTCAATACACCGTCAAGGCGCTATGCCATCCCGGCATTGATGCGACATACGAAATGAGTTTCTATAACCCCGGCACTCCGACGTGGGATGTCGCGGACGGCAGCGGCGCATGGGGAGCGGATCACACGCCGCCGCACATCGTCGCTGCAAGCGGCTCAAACATCATCATCGCATGGGAGTTTGCTGAAGGCGGATGGGGCATGATCGGTCTGGATCGCAACGGCAAGAAAATCTGGAGTGAAAAACGCGGCGCACGGGCCTTGGCTGCAGACGAACAATTCGTCTATGCCATCCCTGAACACTTCAATGCCTTTTCGCCTCCCCCTGCCATCATCCGACTTGATGCTGCAACCGGTGATTACAAACCCTTTTTCCGTGACGGCAAGGAACGGCCTTTTGTCCTGCATTTATCAGACATTTTTAATAGCAAGCAACTTGGCAAACCCAATGCGATTGCGGTGGGTAAAAACTATCTTGCCATCGCTTACGCGGAGCATGATCGGATTGCACTGATCGACAAGCATGATGCCAGCTTCGTGCGTCAACTCAGCGTGGACATGCCTTCTGCGATGACATACAACGCTCAGGATCAACTTGTTGTCATCAGCAATAACAAGCTATGCACTGTCGATCAGAACACCGCCAAGACGACTGTGATCCCAACCCCCGGCCTTCAACAGGCTGTCGGATTGACCTGCGATCACAATGGCAATTATCTCACCTTCGATGCCGGCTCTGACTCCCAGATCAAAGCCTACACACCGCAAGGCAAACTGGCTTATACATGTGGTCAGACAGGCGGACGTGCGATCCGTGGACCATACGATCCTAAGGGCATCATGCACGGCAGCAGCGTCACCGTTGACAGCAACAACAACGTCTGGGTCACCGAAAGCTGGGACTATCCCCGCCGCGTGAGTGTCTGGGATAAATCAGGCAAACGCATCAGGGAATACCTGGGTAACACCGGTTATGCAGGCAATGCCACCACGCTGCATGACTCAGACCCGACGTTGGCTTACCTTGGGCCATTGGAATTTAAAATCGATCATGCCAAGCGTACCTGGAAACTCCAGAGTATTCTCTGGCATCCTGATCCGACCAAGGGCGAAAGCTTTGAGATCCCGACCGATCGCTTTGCCAAACCGCAACGTTTTGCCAGTGATGCCAGTGGCAGTAAACGCGAGTATTTCCTGTCACTGCCCTACTACAACCAACACGGATACATCCTGTTGATGCAACTGGACAATGGCAATTGGCAACCCGTCACCGCCATCACCACTGTCAGCCAAATCGCAGGCAAACTCGGCAAGGGCAATACCGTCCTCGAACAACCCTCCGGGCAATGGGCGGACTGCGACCTGCTTGATGGTGTCTTCTGGAATGACACGAATCACGATGGCCGGGTCCAACGTGATGAATGTGAGATCATCAAAACCGAGTATCCCGCAGCAGGCAAACAACGCCGTAAATCATCGGCATTCAGCTTCAACAGTGGTTGGGGTGGACGCATGGACAGCAAGCTTCGCATCTATGCTTCGGGCATGACCCGCATCCAACCGGTTGGCTTTGATGATCGCGGCGCACCGATATACACATCGGAGAGCATCAAACCAATGAATCTCAACGAGCAAGGCACGATGGTCCCCGATGAGCATCACAATCAGGTGCTCATCTCAAGTAAACTCGCCTACCCTGCCCCCAGCCGAATCTGCGCAGTGGATGCGAAGACGGGTCAACTCAACTGGACTTACCCCAACCCGTTCCCCGGCGTCCATGGCTCACATCGTGCGACCATGCCCAAACCCGGCCTGATCATCGGCCCGTTGATGATCACCGGCCAAGCGCATGTGAATGACACCGTCGGCAACGTCTTTCATCTGCGGGGCAATCTCGGACAGGACTATTTCATGACCAACGATGGCATCTTTGTCGACACCCTCTTTGCAGATGGTCGCCTGCCCGCATTACCGTTACCCGACTCCGAAGCCAAACTCATCGGCAAGTCCGTCAACGCCTTTACACAAAGTGGTGAAGCCTTCAACGGATTCTTCGGCAAACAAGCCGATGGAAAAATCCGACTCACCTGTGCACTGGCTCGGCAAGCCTGCATGATTCTCGATGTCCACGGACTAGAAAATATCACGCGTCTCCCAACCCAAACCGTCACCATCACGAACACGCACATCGCAAAAGCCCTGCATTTGCAGTCTCAAATGCAAGGTGACGCCAACAAAGACAAGACCTATACCATGCACAGACTTACCAGTCCGTTCAAAGCGGATGGCAAGGCAAACGAATGGTCCAACACACCAGCCATGGAGATTGCTCGCCAAGGCGGTCAACAATCCGGTATCGCCAAACTCGCTTACGATGCAAAAAATCTCTACGCCTATTTCAACGTCACCGACTCATCACCATGGCTTAACCAGGGCAAGGATTTCACACGACTGTTTAAAACCGGTGATGCCGTCGACATTCAGTTCAGTCCAACTGGCAACACGCAGAAAGAGCCCATCATGGGTGATCTGCGCATCCTCATCGCCAACTTCAATGGCAAACCCACCGCGGTCCTGATGATGCCAAAAGCCAAGCATGTCAGTGAAAGTGAAAAACAGATTTACATCTCACCGGTGATGACACATCCGATGGATAAGGTGGTCATTCTCAAAGACGCCACACTTCAGGTCAGGACCACAGGTAATGGCTACGTCGTCGAAGCCCAACTGCCACTGAATTCACTGGGCATGACACTCAAACCCAACATGCAGTTAACCGCTGATGTCGGCTTCATCAGTTCCGATGCCACCGGCAGCATCAACACCGCACGCACTTACTGGTCCAACAAACAGACCAATCTCATCAGTGATCTACCCGCCGAATCATGGCTGTATCCCAGCCAGTGGGGCAATATCAGTATCAAATAATTTTGAGGTTCAACATGAAGATAAACACTTTGTTCACCACCATCACCGCCGTACTCATTGCAGCGTTCGCAGTCCCCATCACTGCTCAGCAGAACACCGAGTCGAACGTGTCCCCGACGATTCTCATCGATGCCACACACAACAACGGCAGCTTCGAGAAAGGGATGGGTGGTTGGTCCAACTATGCCCATGGTTGCAAGATCACTGACCGCGGAACAAAGTCCCAAGCGCCGGTTCCGGCTGGTGAAAAGTACGGCTTCATCACCGTCACCGGAAATGACAAGTCACGTCTGGATGGTCGCTATGAAACCTATCTCAACGGGATCAAGCAGGACAACGGCAACGCGTTTAAGCTGTCATTTCAAGCCAAAACACGTGCGACAGATCAATACAATGCCGTCCTTGCCAACCTGATCCTGCAGAAATACGAATCCTATCAGGAGAAGGATGGTAAAACCAAAAAACGTCGTGTCATGGCAGGTGTGCTGACATCCAAGGTGATCAATCTGAAAACCACAGACTGGACACCTATGGAAATGGACTTCACCTACGAAGGCGATAAACCGTTCGACTTCATCGGCGTACGCATCAGCTTCCTGCGCATGGGGGCAACCGGTTCGCTGATTGAAGGACAATGCTATTTGGATGACGTGGTGCTGACTCAGTACCCGGCCAGAGTGGGAACAAAAAGTATCAGTCAGCAAGTCAAACAGAAGCCGGCACAAGTTAAGCTCCCCACCCCTCCCATTGCCATCAACTTTGAACTCAAAAAGCCCGGTTATGTCACACTTGTTCTTGAAGACGCACAAGGCAACCGCGTCCGCAATCTCACCGGTGGACAGTACTACGAAGCAGGTCAACACACTTTCGGCTACGACGGTACCGACATCGGCATCCCCAAGCAGCATGCCCAACCGGGCACCGGCTATGAAATCATCCGCTCCATCATCAAGCCCGGGAAATACACCGTCCGCGGCCTGATGCGCGATCAGATCAAACTCACCTACGAGCAAACCATCTACCCCAACACCGGCAATCCCCCCTGGCCAACCGATATTGATTTTGGACCCGGCGGCTGGTTAGCTGATCATGGCAGTCCGCGTGCCGTTGCGTTTATCCCTGAGTCCTACAGCCAAACCAATAAGCCGCACCTCCTGATCACCAGCAGTGTTGCAGAAGCGGCGCAGGCGGTGGCGTGGGTCGATATGGATGGCAACAAGTTCGCAGGCCGTCGCCGCATCGGCGGACACTGGACCGGCGCGACGCTCCTTGCAGTGGATCATGGCCTGAAGCGCGATCAGAAAATCTATCTCTATTCAGCCATGGCATGGAACGTCGACAAGACCGCCAAGTCCGGCAAACCCCAATCCGAAATCCGCATCATGGGATTTGCAGACAACGGCATGTTCCGCGTCGCCTTCCCGCGCCCGACTTTGCCCAATGATGCAAGTTGGGATGACGTCGACCTCGGCGGACTGGCAGTACATAACGGTCTATTGGTCTACTCCGACAAACTCACGCAGAAACTCTATCTCTACGATGCTGCTTCAGTCAGTGTGCAATCGCAAGCCAAACCACTGGGTACGATTGATCTTGCCAATGCCGGTGGCATGCACTTTGTCCGTGATGGCAAACTCCTCATCCTTGTCGGCAATGAACTGCACCGTTACACCCTCGACGCGGCCAATTGCCAACTCACCGACAAAGAAATTCTCATCAGTAACGGTCTGGATCAGCCCCGCCAACTCACCACCGACAGCCATGGCAACCTTTACATCTCCAACCAGGGCCAAAGCCACTGCGTCAAAGTCTTCGCTGCCGATGGTAAACGTCTGCTGCGAATCATCGGCAAACCGGGCAAACCCCAGTCGGGCAAATATGACGAACTCCACATGAACAATCCCGACGGCATCGCCATCGATGCACGGGATCAACTCTGGGTCACCGAAGACTTCAAAGCTCCCAAACGCGTCAGCGTCTGGTCTCTGGATGGCAAACTCATCAAAGCGTTCTACGGGCCCCCCGGATATGGCGGCGGTGGCATGATCGATCCCAATGATCCGTCACGTTTCTACCTGTCACAAAACAACGGTGGCATGGAATTCAAAATCAATCAAACCACCGGCCAAGCCAAACTCGATCGTATCTATTGGCTGGCGTCCGAAACACCGTGGTACGCCCACAAGTGGCATGGCCCACAAACCGTCACCTATGCACATGGCAAACGCTATGTCACCACCAACTACTCCGGCCCAACCACGGGTCAAACACTGGCGTCCATCTGGCGCGATGATCAAGAACGTATCACACCCCTGGCATGTGTCGGATCACTAAGTAGTTGGAAGTACATCGAGGAACAAGGTTGGCTTGATGACTATCCGGCATACCAAGCCAAAGGCAACCCACGGGATGTCAACCGCCAACGCCACATGTTCAAGGCCAGCAGCCTGGTTTGCTGGTCCGATGCCAATCATGATCAACAGGTTCAGAAAGACGAAGTGCAGATTCGCAGTTTTGCTGACGATCCAAACATCAACTCCTTCTTGACTGCGCATGTCCAATCGGATTTATCTTTGCTGATCACGTATCGCAATGGCGTTGTGCAACTCAAGCCGACACAGGTCGATTCGGATGGGTTGCCACACTATGACCTGGCCAATGTCACCTCGTTGGTTTCGGATATCAATCATCAACCCACCAGCGGTGGCGGGCAGGCATTTACTGACGATAGCGGCATGCTCATATTCACCGGCGGACCCATGCGCGGTTTTAAAGACGGCAAGCTGGTTTGGCAGTACCACTCCCGTTGGCCCGGGCTGCATCCCGGTCACGCATCGCCTGCTCAACCCAGCTATCCCGGTGAACTGCTGGCAACCACCCGCCTCCTCGGCCCCACGATCACCCCGCGCAACTCCGATGCGGGTGAACTCTGGGCCATCAACTCCGACAAGGGTGTGATCTACCTGCTGACCACGGATGGCTTGTTCGTGGATTATCTCGGTGCATACCCACGCGACGGGCGCCAATGGGATATGACTGAACACAACCGCGGTATGGATTTAACCCACATCAACCAGATCAGCGAACACTTCTTCCCAACCATCAACCAATTGCCCAATGGTGACATCATCCTTGTTGCAGGCAAGAGTCACAGCAGTCTCGTCAAAGTCACCGGTTTGGAATCCATCAAACGTCTGCCAAAGCAATCCCTGACGATCACAGCCAAGGATGTTCTGGCGGTACAGGATTACATGATCGCCTGCGACCGTGCCCTGAAGTCCGCAACCGAGTCGGATGTCATGACGATCACCAAGACTGACACCCCCAAACAAATTGATGGCAAACTCGACGATTGGACAGACCCGCAGTGGGTACTCATCGATGCTGAGACTTTCAAGGAAGGCGATTGGGGCAAGCGTTACAAGGAACCGTCAATCACGGCTGCATTATCTGTCGATCAATCGCATCTCTACATCGCCCTGCTCTCACGCCGAAACAATCTGCTTGATAACACCGGCAGCGACTTGCAGACCCTGTTTAAAACCGGTGGCGGGTTGGACCTGAAACTGGCAACCCAACCTGTCGAAGTTAAACGCATCAATGAACCCGTTGCAGGTGACCTGCGCCTGCTCATCACCGAAGCAGCAGGTCAACCCAAAGCGGCTTGCTACCGTTACATCGTCCCCGGCACGCAGTCTCCCATTGCCTTTACCTCACCGGTACGACATATCACCATCGATCAGATTGACGATGTGAGTTCGCAGATCAAACTGGCTTCCAGACGCCTGGTTCGACCTGCCTTCACCCGGCCGGAGAAGAAGGTGACGTTTGATGTCACGGAAATTGCCATCCCACTTACGGTTCTGGATTGGAACCCGCAGCAATTGCCCAAGACCACGGGCGACATCGGTGTTCTCATCGGGCAATCCGGCGCAACCGTCGAACGTGTCTACTGGCATAACAAGGCGGCAGGTATCATTGCGGACATCCCCAGCGAAGCAATGATCATGCCCGCGTATTGGGGCCAGATTCAAGTGAAATAAAGACGCATCATTGCAAGACAGGAAATCTGAAACTGCGAAGCTTCGAACGGGCGAAGGTTCGCAGTTTTTGTTTGAGTGCATTACGTTGATCAGTAATAATCTGTTGCGGGGTTTCAGTAAGACACCGTGTTGCAGCTATTGTCTACGCAGTTCAAGTGCATTGCAACATGAAGCTGCTCATTCGTAAATCATCATCACCAGTAGACCCGCAAAGATCAGGATCAACAGCAGCCATGCAACGATCTTGGCGACGGGGCCGCGGTTGGGTTGCCAGGATTGGGGTGTTGTATCTTGTGATTCATTCATCGCAAAACATAACCGGATTGGCCGGACCTTGAAGTATCAAAATGAAACAGACGCTGCAGGCCCCCAAGCAGGTAGATGACGGGGATACTCAGCAGAGTTGTGTAAAGCATACACCAGAATCGGCGAACCAGTTCATCAGCAGCCGACCACCCTTCCAACGGCTGAGCGACCGGCCAGGGTAAACCGCGGACGGTCATGGCTGCCACCACCACCAACTCCACGAAGAAGCAGACGACAAGGACCGTTGCAACGATCCCGGGAATCGAGCGTCGGAAGATGCCCCGAAGTTGTAACGCTGCCCAACCACCAATCATGAATCCCACAGCATTGGGGCCAACGAGCACGAAGTCACTGACCGGCCCTGCGCCCTGGATCGGGTACATCAAGTCCGTTAGCACACCAAGCAGCAGCATTGCCCACAGCGTGGTCGTCTGCGGTGCATACACCGAGACAAACACGCCAAGGATTAACAGCAAACTGGGTGTGACGTCATTGTTGATAACCAACAGACTCGACAAACCCGACTGAATCGAGAGTGTCAAGTAGGTGACGATCAGAAAGAAAATCCATCTCATTGCAGGCCCCCTTCCAATCGTAACTCCGAGAGGTCTTCGGGGACGAACACAAGTACCTGTCCAAGATGCATCAGACTCTTGAGCGGCGTGATGGTCAGTCGTGTTCGCAGTAGTGGCGTTTTCTCATCCGGGTCGATATGTGTGACCTTGCCAACGATCAGGCCCTGGGCGCTGGTCGGCCAACGGTCATCCGCCAGGAAAGCCAGGTCTCCGATTTTGACGGGATCATTGACATCACCGCGTGCGTGGAACACGTTGCCATCGTCGGAGATTTCCAGGTGTGCCAAAGCTTGTCGTGGGGTATCGTCATTGACCGGTGGGACAATGCCGACCGCCAGGTAAGTCCCGGGGGTGTTGATAAGTCGGACGGTTGAGGTATGTGTGCCAACCGAGGCGATGCGTCCGACGAGGTTGTAGCCGGTGGTGACGACTTCGCCGACGGAGACGTTATCGACGCTGCCGACGCCGAGGGTCAGCGTGTTGATTTCAAGACCGCGGGTTGAGAGTGTGACACGAGCGGGCAGGAGTTTTTCACTGCTTTGACGATAACGGCGCATCTGCGAGAGTTGTTCGATGAAGCTGCGTGCTTCGCGGAGTTCCTGTTGGAGCTTGGCATTGTATGCCATGAGTTCCATGTAGTTGTTTTCCAGTTCCAATGCAGGGCCGAGATCGACCACGGGTTCGAGTGGCGCGCGGATCTGGTCAGAAAGTTGATGCAGCGGATGTTGAAGCGGTGAGAGTGCAAGCTTAAGCAGGTGTCGCGGTGCGGACCAGAGTCGGGTGACCAATGATTGTGGCAGAAGACAGGCAACGAGCATCAAAACAAATGCCAGAAAAAGCCCGTGTTTTGAAGTCAATAACCGCCGTCGCATGCGTACCTTTTTGTGATTCGAAAAAGCTTGTTGAACCACAGAGGCACAGAGTCACAGAGCCTAAAAAAAGACAAGAGAAAAATCTCGGTTATATGTCTCTGTGTCTCAGTGCCTCTGTGGTTAGAAGTTTGTCTTTCTGTCTTGATGGCTCAAATCAAAATCAGATTTCGTCCATGTCGCTTTCCATGGTGCTCTTCCATTCCTCGAGGTGTTCGAGGTAGATGGCAGTGCCCAGGGCAACGCAGTGAAGCGGGTTGTCGGCAACGCGGCATTCAAGACCGGTGGCTTCGGAGATCACCACGTTCATACCTCGAAGCAGTGCACCACCGCCAGCCAGAACGATGCCGTTTTCGACGAGGTCCGCAGCGAGTTCAGGTTCGGCACGTTCGAGGGTACGGGTGACGGTTTCGATGATCGCGCCAACCGGTTCCTGCAAGGCCGTGCGGACTTCCTCGCCGGTGATGATGGTTTTACGCGGCAGGCCGGAGATCATGTCCCGACCGCGGACTTCCATACTGCGACCTTCATCGGGGCCACCTGCCGAGCCGATTTCAATTTTGATGCGTTCAGCGGTCTGTTCACCAATCATCAGGTTGTAAGCCTTTTTCATGTGATTGATGATGGCTTCGTCCATGTCGTCACCGGCCACGCGTACTGACTCGCATTGGGCGATGTCTGCCAGGGACATGATGGCGACCTCGGTCGTTCCACCACCGATATCCACGATCATGGAAGCGGTGGCTTCGACGATGGGGAGGTTGGCACCGATACCAGCTGCCATGGGCTCTTCGACGAGATACACCCGTCGGGCGCCAGCATGTTCAGCTGAATCGAGGACCGCTCGTTTTTCGACAGCAGTGATACCGGAAGGCACCGCGATGACGACGCGGGGTTTGGCCAGCGGGCGATTGCCGTTGACCTTGCGGATGAAGTACGAGAGCATGGCCTCGGTGATTTCAAAGTCGCTGATCACGCCGTCTTTGAGCGGGCGGATGGCGGAAATTGAACCGGGGGTACGACCGAGCATTTCCTTGGCAACCCAACCGACGGCATTGCCGTTCTGGAGTACCTGGTTGGTGCCCTTCTTGACAGCCACCACACTGGGCTCGTCGAGCACAATGCCTTCACCTCGCACACACACCAAGGTGTTGCAGGTGCCCAGGTCAATCCCCATGTCCACGCTGAACCAGCTTTGAAATTTATCGAAGAACAAAGGAAAGGCCCCTCAACGGTGTTGTTGCGTCGCTAGTGATCATCCCCTGCCCAAATTATGGGTTGATGGTTAACACCCATCGAACCAACTCAAGCAGTTGGCCCACAGTTTACACCACAAAGGCATGTAAGATCAATCTTTGTACAGCCATAGCGGTACAAAAAACATCCGAAAAAGATGAATTACTGGTTTTCGACGGGTGCGTCGTCAGGTTGAGCAGCCGGTGTGACCGGTTGAGAACGCGGTGCAGGGCGATTGGATTGCTCAAGGTTGAACAATTCACCGACACTGCCAAAGAGTTCGGCACTACGCATCAGGACAAAACCCAGAGCCACCGAAAGCATCACCGTCGCAACAAAGGTCATCACCGTGTACACATTGGACGAAGCCTTGGCCTTCCCCGGACCCTTGGGGCCTTTGGGTGCCTTGGCAGCCTTTTTCGCTTTGGTTTTCTGTTTCTTGGCCAAATCTGATCTCCTGACGATTCTCTAGGCGATGCTTGTTTTCACTTCGCCGTCTTGGGCAGCGTCTTGCCTTGTGGTGTGAGTTCGATCCGAATCGCGGAAACAAACCCGCGATGTCTGCCCAAGCCAGTATCCGTAAACACGTGATCCGGGCACGACTGCCGAGGGAAACTTCCGGGGGAATCCGAGGGGTTCGTTCCGGGGGCTTCCGGGGGTTCCGGGGGGATCAAAGTCCGCCGGTCTGAACCGAGTCTCCCACGGTGACCTGCTGACCATCGTCGACAAGGACAACACGGCCGGAGCAGGCGTCAATGTCGACCACGGTGACCACGAGGTTGGCAATGAAGTCATCACCACGGTGAATGCGGAATTTCATGTTCTTTTCGACGCCGTCGTTGGAGCCGATGTTCAGCTCGACGAAGGTTTCGTCATCCAGACGGGCAATCTTGGTGACCTGACCGTCGATGAGGTAATCAGGCATGAAGGGACGCACGGTGGCGCCAGCAACATCCTGACCTTCGATCTGCTGACGAATGGCCGGATCCAGGCGACCGAGCATTTTTTCCAGATCCGCATTGCGGTCTTCCAACGCCACGGTGGTTTCCTGATACTGACGAACCTGACGGGTCAGCGAGTCGAGTTCAGCCTTGAGGCGATCCGACTCGTCTGCCAGTTCGATGATTTTTTTCTGCTGTTCCAGAGCCTGGCCACGGCGTTCGTTGAGTTCCTTACGCATGGACTCGACGATCAGGGCAAACTGCTCATGGGATGCTGAGAGGTGGGCCAGGTTGGCACCGTTGTTGGCGTTCTCGGCCTTGGCGGTTGCCAGCAGTGCGCGGGAGGTGTTGAGTTCTTCGGAGAGACGCGCCACCTCGGCGGTGAGGGTCTGCTTCTCATGACTCAGGTCAGTCAGTTGCTTGGCAACACGCTCCTGAACCTGTGCCACTTCCGCGTCACGAAGACGGGCTGTCATTTCAGCGCGAACCCGCAGGTTGCGTGCTTCTTCGACTTGGGAACGGTAATCTTCGGTCTTGGCCACAAATGGCACGACAACCGCAACGAGTGCGACGGACAAAAGCGTCACAGTAATCACAAAAAACCGGGTCAATACGCTCAAGGTGACCTCCCTGGCCGTGCGTTTAAATCACTTACAGACCTACCTCATCGGTGCCAATCAAAACTGTAAGTGATTTTTCGGGGGTATTAAGGATCAATATCTATCTTTTCGGCAACGTTTTGTCAACACAACATCGGTGCTGAGTGAGGTTTTTTTCGTAAAGCAAGGCATTATTTTTTCGAGGGATGCGTATTTCAGACACGCCTGTCCGGTCACCTGAGACACGGCAAACAGACCTCCGTCTGGATCACGGTTCATCGAACATCACAGTCCGTCGCGTCCACCACCGAGTAAACCGGCGGCAGCGGCAAGACGAACCGGCTCAGATTGATCCGTTAACATCCCGATTAACATCTGGGTTGCCGTGGGCTCGTTACGGAACATCCCAAGGCAAATGGCAGCCTGAGAGCGTAACAACACACTCTGGCTTTGGGCGGCATCCAATATGATATCCAATCCTTTGCGATTTCCAAAACGCCCCAGCGTCCCGGCAGCCGCCAACTTCAATTCGATGGGGTCTTTCTTGAGCGCATTCTCAATGGCAGGCTCCCATTGACGGTCATATAACCGCCCCAGAATCTGCACCGACAGAATCCGCACTTCGTCAAACTGACTGAACATCCCCGCGCGAATCGAGTCAAGCACATCGGTGTCCCCCAGCCGGTAAATCGCCTCGGCAATCTGCACGCGAATGAGCACTTCACGAGCCTGGGGTGCCGTCGGTAACCGCTTACGGGCAGCGGCCTTGAGCATGGGGATCGCAGTGTCATCGCCCATCAGTCCCATGATGTAGGCAGCATTGCCACGCGTGGTCGGATTGTTACTCATCACCAACCCGGCAAGCGGCGAAATGTCCACCGAAAAGCCGCCCCCGCCCTGCGTCCCGAAGTTACGCGCCAGGGCGAAAATCGCTGCTGCACGGACGGACTCGTTGGGGTCGTTGATGAATTGACGGGCATTGGCTGCCACGCCGGAAAGCTTGAGCTTGCCAATGGTCAGTAAGGCAGCGTAACGCACCACCGGTGACTGATCCATCAAGGCCTGCTGAACCAGTGGCCCAATGCGGTTAGGCAGCGCCTCAGCGGCCTCCAGGGCGTTGGCACGCAGAATCGGATCCTGACTCCTGGCGGAGACGAGAATCTGCTGCACAGCCCGGTTCTGGGCTGCCTGAAAGATATCTGCGGTCAGCGGTTGAGCCTGAATTTGTGTTGCCGGCAAAATCATCGCCAGTGTCAGCCACATCCATGTCCATTTGCGGGATTGCATCATAAGTCTTATCCATCCGTGTTGCGTAAGACGGTGCATTGCGTCAGTGTCAGCCAAATTGCTTTGTCAGCCCTGGCCACTCATGAGGATTGAGTGTCGTTTTTTATCAGTCAATTCCCCGGTTGATCAAACTTTTCCAAGGGGATTGCCTGCCCCCTGAATATACATCGACCTGATGTAACAGGTTCCAATAATTATAACATTTTCCGCCCGACCAAGCTTGCAAAGACAATCCGAAGCAGTGTCGCAAGCAGCAGCAGTTTCATGGGCAGGTCACCCCAGCGTCCGTAGAACGTCTGTCGCGCGTCAATGATCATCTCACGTGTGGCATAGCCGTCGACTTCCTGGAACTTCCCATCGACCTGGACCCAGTTGCCCAACTCCCCTGCCGAGTCGATGAAGCCGCTGATGCCGGTGTTCACACTGCGCGCCATCGGGACACGGTTTTCAATGCATCGGAAGACGGCATTCTGCGTGTGCTGATACGCCTGAACCGAGCCGGCATACCAGCCGTCATTGGTCAGATTGATCAGCACATCCGACCGCTTGTTGCCCGATCCGTCGTACACCATTTTCCGCACCAGGCGTCCGATGGTGTCCTCAAAGCAAATCGGCGCAGACACCCGGACATTCCGCCCGTCCACCGGCACGGTGAAGACCACCAACTTCTGCCCCGCATCCAGTGAGTAATCGATCTTGTGTGGGCTCAGGTAATTCATGAACAAATTCTTGAGAAAGCCCACGCTCGATACCCACGGGATGTATTCACCAAAGGGAACAAGATGCATTTTGTCATAGCGCGTTACCGACTGGCCAACTCGGGGTGTGAAGTGAAAGACGCTGTTGTATCGCATCTGAGGCACGACAAACTGCCGCCCATCATCAAGCTCCACAAACTCCCAATCCGACTTGGCGTGGGCGCCTGCAAACAGATGGACATTCATCCGTGAGGCAAGCTCCTCCGTCTGGTAGTAGAACTGCTCATAGCCCTTCTCCTTGGTCGGGGCATTGCGGTAATACTCCAGCGCCCGGGCATTGAACGCAGCAGGCGACATCGTCTCAGGCCAGATCATCATGTCCGGTTTGTCGGTAATCGCAGCCGTGACTGAAATCTCCAATGCACGCTTCCAATCCGCAGCAATCGACTCGCTCGTCGGTGCCTGGCGATTGTCCTGGGGTTGATTGGTCTGGATGACCGTGGTCTTGATGGTTGGCCCGGACTGCGGCGTGGTGCGAATGCGATATGCCCCGTAAAACAGGGTTGCGACCATCAGGACTAACCAGATCATCACACTGCGCATCGCGGGACTGGGTTTGTACCATTTGCGTGATGATTTATTCCAGGGTCGCGTCAACATGTCCACGAACATGCCACTGGTCATGGCCACGAGAAAGCTCACGCCCCACACGCCGAAGGTGTCCGCCAACTGCACCACCTGCCCCGGAGATTGAAGCGGGTGATACGGTGCCTGGGAATGCCCGATGCAAAACCAGCCAAAGCCCCCTGCCAGAATGTGTGCCCGAATGTACTCCAGGCAAACCCACACCGCAGGCACGCTAAAACACTTAGGCCACCTCGTCCGTCGATCCATCAGCCGGATCAAAAACGCATAGGCAGGCCAGTAAAGTCCAAGGTAAAAACTCAAAGTGACATATCCGCCCATGGTGACGCGATTAAGCCAATACAGCATCAGCAACCACCACAAGACCCCGCCGACATAGGTCCAGGCAAATAAACTTCTGCGACTTCGCGAACGCATCCCAAGCAACGTCAACGGGACCAACGCGATATAGGCAAGCAGACTCCAACCGGGATTGGGGAAAGACATGGCCAGCAAAACAAAACTGCCAATCACCAACGCCGCATGCGCCCACCAGGAACGAACCCCCAGGCCGGTGTTTTTGCGTGAGTTGTAAACGGCTGTAGCTGCTGACATAACCTACAGGATAAGCGCAAAACGCATCCGATGCGATATCAGCAGGTCAAGTTATCGGAATTTAAATTGGGTATTCCCGGAGAACAGGCAAGGCAACATCGCTGGCGAATCATTGAACGATGGATTTACTTGCCATCACCTTCAGCCTGCACCTGCGAGGATGATTCGGTTTTGACCTTGGCGGTCGAGGGGATTTTGACTTTCATCCCACACATCCGACAGCGCACCATTCGGCCACGTGCATGATCCGGTGCAGAGAGGATCGCCCTGCATTTGAGATTGGGGCAGATTACGCGAATACTTCCAGCCATGGTTCTTCCCATTGCTAAGGGCGTGTTAGTTCTTAACTCCTATCGTCCGTTTACATCCTGAACTTGACGATCAAATCAAATAGCTTGCAATCTCAATTCCACAAATAACCGCAAAACACCATGGTTATCGGAGCTTAACCCACCAACTCCCTGCTGTCTGTGCTCCAAAGCCATGTCCAATTGCGTTATGATCTTGCTCTACGATTTTTTTCAGATCATCGGAGCATGCCATGCATATTGCAGTCATCCTGCCCGCCGCCGGCCAGAGCAAGCGCTTTAACATTGACGCCGCAACCAACAAATCCAAACTCGAACTGGACCTGGCAGGCAAGCCCGTTTTCATGGCAGCGCTCGACGGCTTTCTCAAACACAAGGATGTCTGCCAATGCATCATCGCGGTCGATCCCGACCAGGTCGACGCATTCAAACTCAAATGGGGAGACACCCTCGGATTCCATGGCGTGACCATCGTCCCCGGCGGGAAAATCGAGCGTTGGGAAACCATCAAAAACGCGCTGGCAGCCGTCAATGAAAACGCAACCCACATCGCCGTCCACGACGCCGCCCGCCCCCTCGTCAGCAGCGAATTGATTGCTCGAACCTTTCAGGCTGCCAAAGACTATCCGGCCGTCATCCCCGGCGTGAAGTGTTCAGCAACCCTCAAAAAAACCGCCCCACTCACGGACGATGAATCCAAAGCCAAAGTCGATCCACTCGATGCCATCCTCGGCAGTGCTGGCAAAGTCACCGTCGATGTCACCAAGGTCACCCAAACCATCGACCGCAGCAACGTCGTCCTCGTCCAAACCCCACAGGTCTTTGAACGATCACTCCTGGAAAAGGCCTACCAGAGCATCGACGAAGACAACACCGACACATCGCAGATCACCGACGATGCAGGACTCGTCGAAGCCATGGGGCAAACGGTTTACGTCGTCGACGGCGAACAGATCAATCTCAAAATCACCGAGCCGGCGGATTACGAGTTAGCGCAGATCATCGCCAGCGCCCGCAAGGAATCCAGTGCCGCGAGTTTGGCGAAAAAGAGATTGTTTGCAGATGATGATGAGTGATTGCCAAGACGAACACGCAAAGCCCCGGGGACTAAAGTCCCACGGGCTTTAGGTGGTGACGATACGTAAAAAATCGAAGTCATCCACCAAGATCTGCAACTTGAAAGTTGTGTCGTGCTGCACCGCATGGGACCACTTAAAGCCCGCGGGACTTTAGTCCCCGGGACGTTGTGCGCACTGTGACCTTCAACTTGATCACTTGCTAAACAGATCAATCAACGAATCCACGGTTTTACCAATCTCTTCGCGACGTTTCTGCTTTTCGGACTTTTCCTCAGCAGGCTGCTTGGGTTGATCAAGCTGCTGTGTTTGGGCTTGCTGGGTCTGAGTGGTTTGCTGCTCGGTGGATGGTGCAGCAGACTCGGTTGGTGTTGGTGTCTGCTCCTGCTTGATCACAGGTTTATTGGGCCATGTTCGTTTGGATTGATACTCGGTGTAGCTCTTGCCAGTGGTGAGTTGCCCTGCAACCTGTCCGATCAAGGCTCCCAATCCCCCGTTGTTGCCACCCAGTTCACCCCCTGCCACGGTTGCAGCAAGGCTGATGGCCAGTTTATCCAGTCCCTGAAGTTTGACGCCGTTTAACGGCCCGGAGAGTGGCATTTCAAAAACGGTGCCGGGTTTGATGTACTTGCGCAGACTGCTGCCGAAGCTGTAAAACGTCTCCGCCGGCAAGCCCAGTCCCATATTGGCAGTGCTCTTGATCAGATCGACACTGCCTTGCGTGCCGATAGTCAGTGTGTCGATGCGACTTTTGCCAAAGACTTTCACATCGTTGATCTGCATCCACATGTCATTGGTCTGCGTGATGCCATCGCGCATGGTGATGGTCAGCGGCGTGAAGACAGCATCCTGTTTGGAACTGATGCTAAAAGCCTTGTCGAGTTTGCCCAGACCTTCACCCATGCTGTTGAGCAGCCAACTGTCCTTCAGACTGATCGTGCCGAGTTTGAGTTGGATGTCAGCAACAACGTTCTTGATATCAAAATTGGCAAGCGGCGCGGAGAACGTCTTGGCACTGATGATCGCCATTACCGGTTCACGCGACTCGGTGGCATCAATCAAAATCGGGTTGCCATACTTGAGCAGCGCTTCAGCGGTTTGCTTGTTGACCTTAATCCTGGCGACCGCATCTTCACGCAAAGTCATTTTGCGGTCAGCATCGATCTTCGCAGGCAGCGAGATACTGGTATTGTCCCCGACAAACTCCAGATTCAGATCACCGGGGTAACTACCCTTGGCCGAGACCCGTGCGGTCGGGCCGATGATACCCGCAAGCTTGCCCTGCTGATTGAGCAGACTATCAAGCAACTCGATCGGCAACTTGGGGATCGCGGTATTCGTCTTCACCGTCGCATGCACCGCATCCACTTCACCTTTGTCATTGATCAGGTTCAGAATCGTGGTCTTGCTGATCATCTCACTTTGATAGGCTTTGCCATTCTCATCCTTGCCATTGATCTTCGCATCAAGCTGGGCAAAGATCGGGTCGGTGAGTTTCTGGGCATCCAGTGCAAGTTTCAAGTCCGCAATTGACAGCGTGGTTTTGAGTGTGCGATGGGCAAAGCTCATGGTCGAAGCAGTGACATCCACGCCCAACTGCGTCTGATTGATCTTGCTTGCATCCTTGGGCAAAACGAGTTTGGGGAGTGTGAGTTTCAACTGCGTGGGTTTGGTCAACTGCCACGTGCTATCACTGGCTTTGTACTGTGGGTTCATGGCCTTGTTGAGCAGGCCAAGTGATTGGGGTGTAACCTGCAAGGCAACCGTGCTGCCAGGCTTGAGGGTGATCGCCTGCTCGGAGAGTTGGACCTGTGTCTGCACGTTGAGATTCTCACCCAACGCCGAAACCTCAACGGCCATATTCTGATCCAACGGCCCGCTGGCCTGGACTTTGAGTTCATCAATACGATTACCCAGAAGCGCGTAAAGCTTGCCATCCATACCTGAAAGTGAATCGATCAATGCCACAGGAATCTGCTTCATGCTCAAAGCCAGATCGCTGGCTGCAGGTTGGTTGAGCAAATCCATCAACGCCAACGTGACATCCAGATTCCCCGCAGCCTTGTTCTGTTCATACATCTGGGCGGTGAGTTTGACCGGGATTGTTGAGACAGGTGAGCCTTTGCCGATCATCAGTTTCAAATCACGCATGGATGTACTCAAACCACCGGGCAAACCCGTGGGCTCAATGCGATCCGCAGTCAATGAAACCGCGATACTGGCCTGCTGATTTTGAGATGGATCAAGCGGCCAACGCAATTCCTCGACACGCCCCTTGAGCATGACCGCTTTGGCCAAACCCAATGCTGGTGTTTGGGCGGGTGTTGTTGTCGCGGTCACTTGCGTTGTGCTACCAGTTGCGGGCGCAGGTGTCGGGAGGGTTTGGTTTGCAGCAGTCTGCTTATCGTCTTCGCGTGGTTTGGTCAGGTAAGCAAACAACTCGGGTGTGAGTTTCACATCCAGTTCGCTACTCGGATCAAGCATGAGTAAATCCTGCTTGATGGTTGCCTTGACGTTGGTGTTGATCGCAAAGCTGCTGGTCTTGAATTGCACCTGCATATTGGGGACTTGTGTCGCCACAGCATTGGTATCCTCGGGGAGCAGACGGACATCCATTTCAATGCTCTGCTTGGTGCCGATGACATGGTTGACCAGCTTGTTGACGTTGAATTTGAGAGCGGACAAAAACGGTGTGACCTGCGGGAACTGCAGTGGCAGGAGCGTGAGATGGCCTTTGATCCGCGCCGCGTCAGTGTTGAGTTTACCCGAGTCCTTAAGCAGATTGTCCGCGGTCAGGTCCATCGCAAACTTACCAGGCAGCGCGCCGCCTATCGAGACTTCAAAACCACCATTGACCGCGACTGCCTTGCCGACGGACTTGCTTTTGACGGTCCATGAGGGCTTACCGAGTTTGATGAGGGCTTTACTTTCGACATCGGGTTTGGCGCGAAGAAACACATCATCAAGCTGCAGCGCCATGTCGATGCTGGCGTTTTGAAATTCCCATTGTTCACTGACACGCGGGACATGCAGCGTGTTGATCTTGAACACCATGCCAAAGGTTTTGTTCAGAAGGTTGGGCTGATCCGGTTGAATCTGTGTTGCTGCTGCATAGAGACCCGGGGTGATCTGCATTTGCAGGACACCTGGCGATTTCTGACTCACACCATCGGGGCCGATACTCAGCGCCATATCCGCGTTGAGATATTGAGCGGTTGCCTTGAGGTTCATGTAACCCTGCGGGATTCCGGTCGCGTCATATTGCAACTGGGATTCGATGCTGGCTGTCAACGTCGGGCCGATGGCATTACGGATCAAACCGTGTTGCTGGAAGAGTTCATCGAAGATGGCAAGCCCGACCTGTGACACATCACCGACGATGCGTGCTTTGACATTTGAGTAATCCGACTGTGGCTTGGAGAGTTCTTCAAGGACATTTTCCAGGGTGATGTTCAGATCAAATTTGCCGGGCTGATTGCTTTGTGTGACTTCCCCTTTGAAGGATGCGGTGACGGGTTTGGCGGTGCCATCAGCATCAATCGCAAGTTGGGTGCCGGAGAGTTGTAGCGTGCCGAGTTTTTCGTCGGCTGCAACCAGCAGCACATCGGTGATCTCCAGATTAACCTGCGCCATGAGATCTTTGAGCCCCGCTTTACCTGCCAAAGCAGGGACTTTGAGTGTTGGGATCGACAGTGATACGCCAAAGGGTTTGAGCAATTTGGCCTTGGATTGCTGGGCAAATTCGGTCCATGCCTGCGGGGTGACATCCATGGTCAGGCGTGTGCCTGAGAGGTTTGCCATTTTGTCGATGGTGACATCGGAAGATGCCGTGCCGCGCAGGGGGCCGTAGGCCAGCGTGGTCGCCAGTTTTCCGACGATGGGCTCACTGCCATCCACTGCCACATCCACACGGAAGTCGGAGATGGTTGCGCTCGGATCATCAGGCGATTCGTAAGTCAGCTTGTCAATGACCAACTGCACCTTCGCAGCGACTTCTTCGGGGACCAACGCTGCTACGCCGACTTCACCGACGCTTGGTGTTGTTGATTGCGACGACGATGATGTCGATGAACTTGTTGATGATGATTGCTTTGCCAGTTTCTCGAGATTGAGTTTGCCATCACGTTCGACCACCGCCTTGATGTTGTTGATGTGAATGGTGATGTTGCCCATGTCCCGATTGCCGGAGATCAGGCCCCAGAGTGAGACATCGGGCAGGTCGATTTTTTCTATGTCAACAACGGTTTGATCGGACACATCATTGATTTTCAAACCATTGACCTGCTGGCCGGAGAACCAGGCAAGCGACATGCTGTCGATGGTCGCGCTACCGTTGAGTTGGTTATTGATCTGACCGACAACCACGCCTTTGAACGGCCCGGAAAGCAGCATCGGCAAACAGGCGACTCCCATTAGGGTCACAACAAGCAAGGCGATGATGACCTTGAGCAGGCGACGTTTCTTTTTCGGTTTACCCCCAGCCGGATCTGACTGCGATTGACTTTGCGCTTCGGACATGTTCGACCTCCCTCGTGTCATGAGCCGTGTTCTTATTGTACCGCCGGATCATCGTCAGGTTTCATTCTGACATGGAGTTAACAGCCAATTGTCGTGAAACATTCCCCATTTGTCATGCCACGATGGCGATATAAAAAAAAGCACCAAGTTGTCTTGATGCTTTTTCAGTGTGTTGGTGTGTGTGTGTGTGTTGCGATATCAGAGTTTGATCGCTGCCAGCGAAGCCAACTCGGAGCGTTCGCTCTTGGCTAACGTCACATGGCCGATCATCGGTTCGCCCTTGAGACGTTCGACGATGTAAGCAAGACCGTTTGACGAAGAGTCCAGATACGGGTTGTCGATCTGCCCCACGTCACCGGTGAGAATGATCTTGGTCCCTTCACCTGCACGTGAGACAATGGTCTTGATCTCGTGTGGCGTGAGGTTCTGTGCTTCGTCAACGATCATGAATTGATGCGGGATACTGCGACCACGGATGTAGGTCAGCGGTTCGAGGACGACCTGTCCCGAGTCCATGTACTGCTGCACACGGATATCCGAACTGCGGCTTTCGGCATGCTGCGAACCGACGCTGCGCGTTGAGAGCAGGTAGGAGAGGTTGTCGAAAATAGGTTGCATCCAGGCTGCCAATTTCTCGTCCTTGTCACCTGGCAGGTAACCAATGTCACGCCCCATGGGCATGATCGG
>PAIY01000149.1 GCA_002704825.1 Phycisphaeraceae bacterium | reverse complement strand
GCGCGGGCGACCCAGGCCCGGGCAACGCCCAAAGTCAGCTTGGCCAGACAGAATTGGAACCGCAGAGAGCGCGAACTCCACGCATCTAGGACCATGCGAGCCGCAAGACAGGCCGCCGAGTTAGGCAGAGACCGCAATGCACGCAGGATGGGCCAGGCGCTGACGAAAACGTTCGGCCTTGGTGGCAGAGCCGATCAGGCCGATACCGGCGGGGGTACCGGCAGTGACACCACCACAACCACCGACATCAACTTCAACCACTACACCATCACCGCCTTCGACCCCATCAAGCAGGTCAACGCAGGCACCGCCACCGTTCTGGACTCAGGCAACACGCTCAAACTCACCGGCAACGTTTGGCGATACATCACCCTCCCCACCGATGTGACCGCCGACACCATCATCGAATTTGACTTCTATTCCAGTTCACAGGGCGAAGTGCATGGCCTGGGGTTTGACAACGATCAAACTTCCAGCGCGGAGTTGATCTACGAACTGCTGGGCACGCAGGATTGGGGCATCGACACCTACGACAACTACGCAATCGGTGACGGATGGAAACACTACACCATCACGCTCAGCGACATCCCCGAAGGCAATTACCAATACCTGGTCTTCGGCAATGACCACGATGTCTACAATCCGTCAGCCATCAGCTATTTCAGCAATCTCCAGATCATCCAACCCGACAGCGGTGATACCGGTGGCGACACGGGTGGTAACACCGGCGGAGATACAGGTGGCAATACCGGTGGTGATACAGGCGGCAACTCCGGGGGCACAACCCTTCCCACCGTCCCGACCGAGCCGACGGATTACCCCATCATCGATTTCGACTCCGTCACCCTTGCCGGCTATGACGCCTTGCAGCAGGATGTCAACGGCACGGCCACCGTCATGGAAGACGGGCAGGTCATTGCACTCAAAGGCAACACCTGGAAACAACTCAATATCAACTACAACGTCACCGCCTACACCCTCCTGGAGTTCGACTTCTATTCCGACTCCGAAGGTGAAGTTCACGGCATCGGCTTTGACAATGACAGCTACCTGAGCAGCGAAAACTTCTTCCAGGTGTTCGGCACGCAAACCTTCGGCATCCAGGACTATCACAGCTACACCACCGCGGACGGTTGGACGCATGTCACCATTGCCATCGGCGGATTCTTCTCCGGCCAGACGCAGTACATGGTGTTTGGCATGGATCATGATGTGGCCACGCCAACCGGTAACAGCTACTTTGCCAACATCCAACTTTATGATGTGAATCCCAATGCCGGTGGTGGCGGCAATGAAGGCACACCCGGTGTTGCCATCGACGCCCCGGCTGCCCCAACGGGTTTGACCACCATCGACTTCGACAGCGTGAACATCACATCCTACGATCCGACCCAGGACATCACGTCCGTCAAATGGGTCATGGACAACGGCCAAACGCTTTACATCGCAGGCAATGGTTGGAAGAAAATCGAATTGGGTTACAGCATCACCGCTTCAACCATGCTCGAATTTGACTTCCGATCCGCTGCTGAAGGTGAAGTCCACGGCATTGGTTTTGATACCGATGATCTGATCTCAAGCGAGATGTTCTTCCAGGTCTTCGGCACGCAAAGCTGGGGCCAATACATCGTCGATGATTACGACTACGCAGAAGGTGATGACGGTTGGGTGCACTATGCCATCCCCGTGGGCACCTACTTCACCGGCTTGGTGACATACCTGACGTTCGGCATGGATAACGACGTGACGATCCCCGTCAGCGAAAGCTACTTTGCCAACGTCGCGCTCTATGATGCCAACCCCATTGAAGTCACCGACCCACCCACCGTGGATGCAGCGGTCGACATCATCGACTTCTCCACAGCAGATCTCACCGAGTACGATTCGAAGCAGCAAGGCAACGGTGTTGCCACATCCGAGTATGACGGTTCGACACTGCATCTGCTGGGTAACACCTGGCAGAAAGTCGCCCTGCCGCACAACGTCAACCAATACACCGTGCTTGAGTTTGATTTCTTCGGCAAGATCGAAGGCGAAATCGCAGGCGTCGGTTTTGACACCAATGACACCTCCCTTGAAGCCGGTGATGCGGATTGGTTCTTCCAGGTCTTCGGCACCCAGCAGTACGGCATTGAAGACTTTGCAACCTACACCACCGCGGACGGCTGGACGCATTATGTCATCCCCGTCGGCCAGTATTTCCAGGGTTATTCGGCCTACATCGCCTTTGCCAACGACCATGACATCCCCGGCGCCAATGCCGATGTGTATTACGCGAATGTGACACTTTACGATGACATCCCATCGGACTTCACGTCGACATACAACAGTCAGTATGGCTATGGCCTGGTCGATGCCAATGCCGCGGTTGCCGATGCCTTGGGTGTCGGTGAATTGACCGCCCAACCCTACTACGGTGGCGGGAATCAGGCAGCACTCAACACGCTGAACATCCCCGATGCCTGGTCAGCGGGTGTCACCGGCGAAGGTGTCGTCGTTGCCATCATCGACACCGGCGTGGACATCAGTCATTCGGATCTCAACGACAACATCTGGATTAACGCTGGCGAAATCGCAGGTGACGGGATCGACAACGACGGCAACGGCTATGTCGATGACGTCTACGGCTACAACTTCGTTAATGACAATAACGATGTCACCGACACTAACGGTCACGGCACACTCGTGGCAGGCGTCGTCGCGGCAGAGAACAACGGCACCGGCGCGATCGGTGTTGCATACGACGCGGAGATTATGGTCGTCCGCGTGCTTGATGGTTACGGTGGTGGCGACTTCTACTCCGTGCTTGACGGGATTTACTATGCAGTGAACAACGGCGCGGATGTCATCAACCTGAGTCTGACTTTCAACGGCGGACACCCCTACCTGCAGAATGCGCTGAAGTATGCTCAGGATCGCGGCGTGGTCGTGGTCATGGCAGCAGGTAACGATGGAACCTCTGAACCAGCGTATCCCGCTCAATATGCAACGAGCACCGGCATCGCAGTCGGGGCGATCAATGCTTCGGGTTCACTGACGAGTTGGTCCAATCGTGCAGGCTCAGCCACCAAGGACTTTGTGGTCGTGCCCGGCACCAACATCTACACCACCGGACTCGGGGGCAGCTTCGCGTCGGTGAGTGCATCGAGCTTTGCCACCCCACTGGTCACCGGCGTGGCAGCGCTACTCAAGGCAGCGAATCCAACCTTGACCGCCAAGCAGATCGAGTCCTACATCGCGCTGACCGCCAACCCATACGAAGTGTTTGCCTGATTGCTGATCAACTGTGAACAACCGATCAGCATCACGCAGTGATGCAGCTATTGTGTGTGTGTGTGTGTGTGTGATAAAAGCGCCTTGCAAGCAAGGCGGCTAAATTGTTGTGAATCAAGCCGTGTTTTTATTTAGCCGCATCACTTGTGATGCGCTTGGCGCGTCGAACATGCCCCAATCTCAATCCTGTTCTTTTTCCTCAAGATGCTTCAGCAGGATCATGGCGATGGCGATGAGGATCATCATCCCGCAAATCACGCCACCGGTGATCAGCGGTTTTTCGGGTGTCTTGGCAAAAAACGACAGCACGCCCGAGCAGCCCATGATCACGATCCCGCCGAAGACCAAAGCCATGATCTTCAGCCAGAAGGCAATCGTTTCTGACTTGCGATAAATGTTGTCCGGCTTGGCAATGCCTGCGAAATTGTCTTTGTCATACGAGTTACCACACTCCGGGCACCCCCCGCGCTGGGGCAGTCCCCGAAGATCGTAACCACATTTTTCACAGATCATTGGCCGCATACGGATGTTATACCCATTTCCCCTGAAATCTTCCATCAGTCAGACGGAGACGTGGGTTGGACGTTTCATTGATTTTCATTTTTTAACCGCAAAGGACGCCAAGATCAGATCGAAAGGCAACAAGGCATTTTTGAACCACAGAGGCACAGAGACACAGAGTAAAACCAAACAGATTTTTTTCTTGTCTTTTTTCGGGCTCTGTGCCTCTGTGGTTCAAAATGATTTTCTCTGTTGTAAAAACTTGGCGGTCTTGGCGGTAAAACTGCCTTAATCACTTCCGGGGGACTAAAGAGGCAAAATTAGCTGATGACGCTACAATGGTAGTCTTGTGTTTTCCCGCACACCTTAGACATAACAAGCAATGGAGTTTTTCCCATGAGCACCAAACCCGTGGTTCTGATCGTACGTGACGGTTGGGGACGCAATCCCAACCCTGAGCATGATGCCTACAACGCCGTGAAGATCGCCAAGACACCCGTCTGCGACAAGCTGCTGTGTGATTACCCCTGGACCCTCATTGACACCTCCGGCGAAGACGTGGGTCTGCCGGACGGCACGATGGGTAACAGCGAAGTCGGTCACCAGAATATCGGTGCTGGTCGCGTGGTGTACCAGGACTCGGTGGCGATCTCCATCGCCATCCGTGATGGCAAGTTCTTTGAAAACCAAGTCCTGCTCAATGCCGTCAACCGTGCCAAGGACAACGGCAAGACCGTCCACCTGCTGGCGCTGACCTCCAATGCAGGCGTGCATGCCCTGCTCGAACACCTTTACGGCTGCCTGGAACTCTGCAAGAAGCAAGGTGCTGACAAGGTCGTCATCCATGCCTTTACCGACGGTCGCGATACCGGCCCGTTCACCGGCAAGGGCTTTCTCACCGATGTCGAAGCCAAGTGCAAGGAAATCGGTGTCGGCCAGGTCGGCTCCATCATCGGTCGCTACTATGCCATGGACCGTGACAACCGCTGGGAGCGCGTCAAGATGGCTTATGACTTGATGACCGGCCGTAGCGGCGATGTGCCCAACTACCCCGATGCACCGACTGCCATGCAGCACTACTACGACAACCCCACCAACGACTCGCAGACCGGCGATGAATTCGTCATGCCCTGCACCGTCGGTAGCGATCCGGCTTCAACCCGCATCACTGATGGTGACAGCGTGATCTTCGTGAACTTCCGCGGTGACCGCCCGCGTGAACTCACCCGTGCTTTCCGCATGGATGAGTTCTATGGCAGTGTCCCCCCGTCACCGGATAGTGGCGAAAAGGGCTTTGACCGTGGCGATAAACTCGACCTGGCTTATGTCACCATGACCGCTTACGACGCCAGCTTCGGTGACATGGTTCAAGTCGCTTATCCCAAGCCTCCCAAAATGGTCAACATCGGCGGTCAGTACATCAGTGATCAGGGACTCACCCAATTCCGCAGTGCTGAAACCGAGAAGTTCCCGCATGTGACATTCTTCTTCAACGACTACCGTGAAGATCCGTTCCCCGGTGAAAGCCGTGGCATGGCTCAGTCCCCGCAAGTCGCAACCTACGATCTCAAGCCAGAGATGAGCGCTTACGAAATCTGCGACATCATTCTTGATCGTCTTGCAGCAGATGACTGTGAAAACTTCATCCTGGTGAACTTTGCTAACGGCGATATGGTTGGACACACCGGCAAGCTCGATGCGGTCGTCAAGGCTGTCGAAACGGTCGACGAATGTGTGGGCAAGATCGCCCGCGCGACATTGGCCCGTGGTGGCAAACTCATCGTCACCGCTGACCACGGCAATGCTGAGCAAACATGGAACCCCGAAACCAACAGCCCACACACCGCGCACACCACGTACAAGGTCGAATGCATCCTCGTCGATGAAGCACTCAAAAACGTGGCTACCGGCAACCCCGACAAGATGTCCGATGCCCTGCGTGATAACGGTCGCCTGGCAGACGTCATGCCCACGGCACTGGACATGATGGGGCTGGAAGTCCCCGCTGAAATGACCGGTAAAAGTTTGATCGCAGCCAGCTGCGTCTAACCCCCCGGGAAGCCCCCGGAATTCTCCCCGGGCAATTGGAAGCTTTCGACGATAATTAAAGACACAAAAAAACCGCGGTCAAACGATCGCGGTTTTTTTGATGGATGAATCCTCGGATGTGCATTGCATGTTGTTGCGATTCAAAATTTAATAAAGTGGACTCCACAGGGAGTACTTGTTGATGCCGATGGGTTCAGTCGGGCGGTCTTCCTGAACCATGTCCTCAAGCAGTTGCCGATTGGCATGACCATCGACAAATGCGACTGCTACGGTTTGCTTGTGTCGATCACGCGGATAGAAGTCGGTCCACAACGGTTTGGCCGGAACCGCCATGTAATAGCCCTTGTTGCGTAACACGGCACTGGTTGCTGATTCGGGGCGATAGGAGTCCATGACCAGCAGTGTATTGTCGGGCTTGTGGATTTGATCCAGACGGGCGCTGAAGGTTTTTCCTGAAGTCACTGATGCGCCGGTAAAGGGGTTGGTGTGCGTTGTCCCTGTACCTTGAGCACCGAGTCCCAGGGCATTGTAGGCATAGCTGATATAGCGTGTATCAGTGTCCCAGTCGGTGACCTTGCGCAGGTAATCCTCCGGGCAGTACAGGATCTGATGTCCCATGCGATACTGTATCGCCAGGGCATCCTGCCAGTAGACATCACCATTGGCGATGGGGAACTGGTTTTTGTAATCACCAAGGTAGACGTTGGTGGTGATGGCGACCTGTCGCTGGGCATTGAGACATTGCGTGGCCCTGGCTGCCCCGCGTGCACTTTGCAATGCAGGCAGAAGAATCCCGATCAACAGCGCAATAATGGATATCACCACGAGTAATTCGATGAGCGTAAAAGCACGTTGGCGGTTTAAAATGTGCATGCCATTCCTTTCAAGCAGGATTCAACGGAACCTGCGATTTTGATTTGACCGATCAGATCATGACCACCATGCGTGACAAAAATGCGGTCAATTTGTCAATCATCATCGGGGAGCCAAGCCAGCTTACAATGGGTTGGGTATCCTATTTTATGGCCGGGGTTGCCGGATAAACATGCAACAATTTGCTGATTTTTTGTATTATGATGCTACATCCCAAAACACTCTCCTGACTGGCCCCAAGCTCATGAATCCCTTTCAGACCATCGAAAAAAGCCTGCGTTCGCTGGAAAAACAGATGAATATCAGTATCACGCTCATCGATCATCATGGTGTTTTTCACGATCCCGGGGATCATGGCGTCTTACCACATCGACGGATCACGCATCAGAAAAATGAAGTCTGCAAGCTGGGCTTTTGCTACAAACGCTGTGTGGGGCATTGTCGTTTTGAAGTCCTGGAAGAAGCGCAATCCAATGCCAGGGATTACTTCATCCATGAATGCTGGAAAGGGTTGACGGAAGTCGTCGTACCGTTGAGACAGTCGGATATTCTGTATGGTGTTTTGTATGCAGGCATTTGGCGGATTCCCGGTTCCGACAAACCGTTGCAGATTGAATCGCTGCCACCGAGCATTGAACGGGCCTACGCCAAACTCGATGAACTCAACCCACGTCATGCGCATCAAATCGGCCGGGCATTGACACTGGTTGCCAAGGGAATTGTCGGGACACTGACCGAGCTGACCCTGCCCAGCAGCCTCCACGAAAACCGCAGAAATCTGATCAAACATTTCATTTGGCAACACGCAGCCACCAAACCCAAACTCAAAGACCTTGCCAGAAAACTGGGCATTTCGGTCTCACGAACCAGTCACGTGGTCAAGGAAATCTTTGGCAGCAGCTTTGAAGAGTTGATTCTCAACGAACGTATGAATCGCGCCAAGTATCTGTTGCAGACCACCGATTTACCCATTGGCAAAATCGCATCCCTCACAGGCTTCCCCGACACCTTTTCCTTCAGCAAACTTTTTAAACGCACGATGTCTCAACCCCCGAGCCAGTACCGTAAATCGTCATCCAGATAACCTGAGTCGATAACCTATACGTAAAAAACCGCGGTCAATTGATCGCGGTTTTTTTGTGGCCGTTGGCCAGAGAGTGTGATTGGTTTGTTAACGTGCCATCCACTGTCCACGTTCGTAGAGTGATTGAATCTGCGATGGTGTCAGGGATGTGCCGATGATCTCCACCTGGTCGATCATGCCGGTAAAGGGTGCGACTTCTTCTTTGAGACCACGGGCGATGTCTGAGAAACCGATACTGGGAACGGAGTGTGTTCGCTGATAGGTCGGGCGGAGATGGTCGATGCGGCCGACGGGCTTGCCGTTGAGATAAAGCGTCATGGATGTGAGGTCATAGACCAGGGCGATGTGTTGCCAGCCGGAGCCGATGGCGGTGTCGCTTTTGACGGTGTCACTGCCATGGATGTGATGGCGTGACGCACGGATTTTCCCGTCCGCCTGCACACTCAGATCAATCATGCCAAAGCGGGCTTGCTGCCAGTATCCGCCGTCTGCCATGAGGATTTGTGGCTTGTCCGCAGGTTGCATCTGCACCCGCATCGAGACGGTCACCGCGCCATGCGGGAAGGTCTTGGAGCGATAGTGAATCGTCCCATCTTCAAACTTCAGCGCACTGCCCTTGAAGCCGTTGGTCACCCACTGGGCTTTGCCTTTGATCCAGGCGCGGCCGAGGTTATGACCCATCGCACAGTCATTAAGCAGTGTCCCCGCGTCTTCTTCCATGTCCAACAGATAATACGGCACATCGGCTGCGGGCAGCTTCATCGTGTACACATCTTCAGCAATAAACGGATTGGCGCAGCGTGCCGTCGAGTCGTTGATAAAGTCATCAAACGAGCCATGCGTGCGAATCAGCGGCACATCAAGCATCGTGTTCACATCATCAATCACCACCTCATTAGCCGATGGTGAACTTGTACGTACCAACGAGATCGGGCGGGAGTAGGCGATGGTGTTTTCTTCGGTGATGCCCACGATGTAGAAACACCGCTGAGCCTGCTGCTGCGGATCAACGCGCAACGTGCGGACATACTCACCGGAACGTGGTAGCGGTAAATCGAGATTGGGGTCTGTGCCATCGACGGTTAACTGCACACTGACTGCTTTAAGGCCATCTTCACCCAGCACGATGTACTGCGTTTTTTCGGCCAACTGACCAATTGTCGTGGTCATCGGCTGGCCTTGGGCATTGCCCTTGATGTCGGTTGCGGTGATAGTCAGTTGCGTCTTTTCCGATCCAATCACACGGTACGCCCAACGCTGATGACGTCGTGAGTCCGCGCCGACCTGCTGTAAATCATTCTGATCGGTGTAGAGCATTTTGTGTTCGAGCCAATGCGGTTTGTAGCGGTAATCCAACTTGCCTTCGGCCACTGATACCTTGCAGCCAACTGCTGCTGGTAAACGCAAAGCCAGGTAGTAAACCTTCTGTTTCTGATCGACTTGATCATCAGGTCTGAAACCTGCCAACTGCGTATTGGCTTGAACGACAGCCAGGCGGCGCCAGTTTTGATTCCCCTTCACCTTGGCGACGAGATCGACAAGGCTGCGACTGTTACAGGTGACTTCGGATGCATCCTGCCCTGCCAATTGCAGGGACATCTGCACATTCTCCACGCGATCCAGATCCCACGTCTGGAAGCTGGCAAACTGGAGTTTGTTGTAACGGACTTCAATGGGCTGAAGCTGTTTATCCTTGTAAATCTCACGCGAATGCTGCGAATCACGGGCAATCTGTCGCACACTGACAAACGGCACGAGCACGTTCACGTCCGCAGATAACATGCTGGTATCCCAACGCATTGATGCCAGCGCGTCGGTCTGCTGATTCTCAACATAAAGGCGATCCGAAAGCGTGATCACTTCCTTGCCATGGATATCTTCCAGTCGGACGGTGACGATGTAATCCAAGCTGATGCTGTCCTTGGCGGGGATGGCGAGGGCCTGAACTTCCAGTTGTTCGCCGCGCATGACCTGCGGCTGAGCAGCGATGAGCATCTTGGAGTTTTCGTACGGGCTCATGCCGGTCTGCGCCAACTGGTGATAGTAGTTGAGCAGGACGTTGTAGCCGTACATGTTCCGCGTTGAAGGCATGAGCATCGTCTCGTTGATGTCATTCCATGTTGACAGGTTGAGTTGCTTAAACCCATTGAGAAAACTTTCACGGACTTGCGTGCGCAGACGGACAAAGCCATGGGATGCCAGGTAAATCGCCTGGAACGGGCGGTTGGATGAGTCGTAGGCAAAGTTGATACTCGGGACGTAGATGAAGTCCGGCCGATGCTCCTTGATGGCTTTGACGATGTGCTGACGAATATGGTCAGGCCAATAGGTGCTGCCGTTTAAGTCGGTCAGGCCGTCCCAGTGTGTGTTCTTAAACCAACTCAAATCGGGCGTGACATTTTCCCAGTCCGGCCAATTGCGGTACCGCCATTCGTTGGTCCCACGTCCCAGGAACACGCGATCCGAACCACCGATGGCAGGGACGAAAACAATCTCATCCCCCAGGTCACCGAGATATTTTTTGAGCGTGAGATACCCTTCCGAATGCAGGTAAGCATTCTCTGGTAGCGGGTCATCCTGCTGACTGCGGTAAGCCCATTGATGTCGGCTGCCATAGGAAAAATGCATCTGCTTGCCATGCAGTCGGTAGACATGCGGGTTGTCTTTGGTCTTCTCGATAAAGGCTTTGATCTTGGCAAAGGCGTTGGCCTGATCTTCCCCCAGATCACACCACTGCGGGTTCATGTAGAACATTTTGCCGGTCCGCTTATAGACATTTTCCGCGGCTTTGAGAAAGTGATTGGGGACGACAGTTAAACACATGAAACCGTTGACACCACTTTCAAGCGCAGACTCAATGTTGCGTTCCATCTGCTGGGTTTCACTGCCCTGCTGCGTGATCAGCGGCCAGAGATCATCGTTGTGTTCAAACGAATTATGAATCCGCCCCATCGGGACCTGTGGCATGTAGTGCGCCCAGATGACCACGGGCGAATCCGTGTATGCCGCCAACGGCTTGGGCGGCCACTGCCCCGACGCGGATGCCAATGACGTGCTGAGCAAAGTGAGTAACACCATGAAACCTAAAATACGCATTGTGGTTCTATCCTTTTGATCGAAAGCAACCCGACCTGATATCGACTGAAAATCAGATTGGTTCTATGTCGCCAAAGCGCGATGAAGTGTGAAGCGGGATTACTTATTCCACGCTTCACTGTTGTAAGGCAGGATGTCTTTGTAAGCTGAAGCGTGCCCGTCAATCCAAAGCATGTTGCATGCCCCCTGATGTCGGTAACCAAGATTGGGTGTCCCCCATCCACCTTCAGGAGACATGAAATCAGCAATCACAAATTGTGAAGTGGAATAGATGTTGGTTCCTTCGTACATCACATCAGCAACGATCACGACCTTGGAAGGCTTGAGGATGGAACTGACACGGCGATAGACAAACCCCCACGACGGTGCTGCCGCCACATGCTGACTCATGCCGTAGTTGGTGTGACCACTTGCGTAGAGCAGCTTGTAATCCGGGCAGTCCATTTTTTTCATATCCGAACCACCATAGGTAAACAACCAACTCTCACTGTTGATACTCCAGGCATAGCCGTGATCATAGACATAGGGAATGTACTCGCGGTTATCGTTGGCATAGATGCTGACAATCATGCCGATGGATTTCTGATTGGCCAGACATTGTGCCGCCCGCGCAGACTTGCGTGCTGCCCCCAACGCCGGGAGGAGGATGGAGATCAGCAGGCTGATGATCGAGATCACCACCAGTAACTCAATGAGTGTGAAGGCGGTATCACCTGGCGATGTACGTTTGAATCCAATCCGTGTCATGTTCTGACTCCTGGTTGATAGCGTGCGTGCCCGGGTTAACGCACGAGATTCCTTAATCGTTTCAGATACTTCCATGCAAACACTTTTCAACATCCATCTTTCAACAAGCAGACGTTGATACCGATATCAAGTCTTCGGGCACGGGCCGACCGATTGGCCTATGTGCAATGACGCTTTGACAACCTGCTTTTGCGGTTTGACCAATGCAGGACGTTCCATCCGCTGACGCAACAACGTCAATGCTGCCTGCGCCATTTGCTGATGGTCGTAGACCACCCCGGTCATGATCGGCCAGGTTTTGATGGCATCAAACTTCGACCCCCACGTGGTGACACTCACATCCCGCCCCACAACCAATCCGTTCTGGGCGGCGGCGTGAGCCACCGTTCTGGCCATGGGATCACCGTGACAGATCACAGCGGACGGCCGCTTCGGAGATTCAAGCAAATGATGCGCCCAATGATAAATCTCGGTAATGCGGGCCGAATCCTCAACACCATCAGAAAGCTTGATCCAATCCGCTGACTGATGCTTCGACCAACCGTACTGTTGACTGAGCTTTTCAAACGTTTCCAAAGCCAGGCGATGCTCAAGATATCGCTCGGGTCCACCGCAATACGCCACGCGACTGTGACCCAACGAACGAATATGCTCAAGCAATTGTTTGGTCACATCGGCAATGTCCATGATGACCGAGTAACTGGCTGGCTCATTGATACTCACCCATGGGAAATCGGGACGCTGATCCAAAGCCGCATAGACATCTTGGCCCACATCCCCGATGAGAATCGCACCATCGACCATGTTGGCTGCAATCTGATGCGGCAGGCCCGATTGACTGGCCATGTCACCGTGATGCAATTCCAGTTGATAGGCGATCTGCTGCTTGTAACAGATTTCTGCCAACACCCCCAGCAAGGGTGCCTGAAACCCGCTGTGGGTCATGGCATCGGTGTCGGTTGCCGCCACAATCAGACCAATCTGATTCTTACGCTTCGAACGGAGTAACTGGCCCGCCGCCTGGGGATAATAATTGAGCTTCCGGGCGACAGCCTGAATCTGCTCAATACGTTTGGCGCTGATCTCCGATGATCCGCGCAAGGCCATCGACACGGCAGCCTGAGAGACCCCTGCTGCTTTGGCGACATCTTTGACGGTGACGGTTCTTGCCGATTTCATCCCTGATTTCCTTTACTGATACGTTTCAGTTTATGCAGCATTCTGGCCAAGTCAATCTGCCGGATGTGATTTATTTGGGGTAACGCAATGATCCAAAGACATGACCTCACGCAAAGCCGCAGAGGCGCTAAGAACGAGTCATACAAAAAATGACTGCCAAAGTGTCTTTCATTCGTCATTCCCGCGCAGGGGCATGATGCACGTTATTTTCAAAGTTGAGCATCGGGTTTTAATCCGGTGCCCTTTGTGCATACGTTTATCCAAGGGGCACCGGGTTTACACCAGGTGCTCAATTTCCGACGATTTATGTCGCGTAAGCCCGCCCCTTAAAACACCAGATTCGTAGGGTGGGTAGAGCGTTTCCAGTAATTAGAGCGTTTAGGCAGATAAGGGATGAGGGATTTGTGATTAGGGTAAAGACAAAATACAAGGCGATACCTGAATAACAGCCCTAATC
>PAIY01000148.1 GCA_002704825.1 Phycisphaeraceae bacterium | reverse complement strand
AAGACCGCTGCCGAGTAGCGCGTTCTGGGCGTTGCCACTGGCAAAGGCAATGCCGCCTTCACCTGAGCCTGACCCTTCGCCGCCCCCTTCGTCACCCGTGCCGGTGCCTGGGGTGAACTTGATGTCCAATGGGATCTGCACGTTCTGAGAAGCTTTGACCGAACTGGGCAGATCGACTTCGGGGAAACCCTGGGCGAGTTTGCCTTCATCGAGATTGTCTGCGGGTTTCTCGTCCGTCACATTGCTCAGTTCCACGTCCTCCGTCACCGACTGAGATTGGGCTGGCTGCGGTGGCGCGTTATCCAAAAGGGCTTCAGACATGGCAACGAGGGTGTCCTCATTAACTGTCTGATCCAATGGCTCGGTGGGTTCGTCGGGCTTGGTTGGATCAACCTGTTCTTCAGGAACCGGTTCGACAATCGTGTCCATCTCAGGCACACGTTCGACGACAATCAACTCCCGATCCTGTCCCAGCAAACTCGGGTCCATATGCACAAACGAGGAGTCCGCATACTTGAGCAGCAGACCACCATGGGCGATCACACTCAGAACCAACGCCATCGCAAAGATCAACGCAGCATGTTCCGCCCAGACGAAATGCTTGGGCAGGTTCAATGCTGAGGACATCGCGGTGCGCGGGTCTGTGTCTTGCAAATTATTTTGATTTCCGGGGCTTCCGGGGGTTCCGGGGGTAGGCATTATTGAACTCCTCCCAGGACTTTGAGCTGATTGTCGATTCGGGTCAACAGACGCGGGTCGACATTTTCCTGCTCACGGATTTTCTTGAATAGACTCGTTGCTGCGATCTTCTGATCCTTGAGCATCGACAGCCGTGCGGTGGCATAGGTTCCATAAACACTATCCGGGTAGGCCTCGACCATCTCCTGAAGTGTCGCTTTGGCTTCGTCGACGTTTTCCATTTCAATCGCAAGTTCAGTCAACTGGATATTGGCAAGCTCGGGCAGCGGGGAAACTTCCGGGAAGCTGTAAAGCAGAACCAATCGCTTAAAGCTCATCGCTGCGGCTTCGCGCTCGGCGGTCGCCCCAGCAGCATCACTTTCACGCAGGCGAACCTGAACCAACTGGCGATGAAGCTCACCACTTTCATACAACGCTTCACAGGCAATGGTCGTCTGCTCCGCGGAGATCAGGGACTGGTATTCATCCAACGCCATTTGATGCTGCCCTGCCATGGCAAGGGTCTTGGCCAACTGGATACGCGCTTCGTAACCGTGACCGACACTCATGGCAACGACTTCACGGAAGGCATCGATCGCCTGCTCGAGTTTGTTCTGGTCACGCAACGCCTGGGCGCCGAGCATCAACGCCTTGGACAGTTCACTGCGCGAAGCGGTGAGATTACCATCGAGAATCGGCTTGAGATATTTCATCGCCAATTCCGGTTGATTGCGTTTGGTGCAGTACTCACCGATCCAGATCAATTCACGGATGTTCAGGCCGGTGATGCCGACGAGTTTTTCAAGTTCAACGAGTGTTGCAGCCGCCTGATCGTCCAACTTGGCTTGGCGCTGGAGCAGTGAGGCAAAACGCAGGGCATTGACTTTCAAAGGCTTTGCCAATGTCTGAGCCGCCGCCGCTTCCTTGAAGTCCGCCAAGGCAAGGTCGGTCTTCTTGATGGTGAGATTCAGTAAGCCGCGATAGTAAATGCTGTCCGCACGGTAATGGTTCTGCGGATACTTATCGAGCAACGCGGAAAGGGTCGCAATGGCTTTGTCGAACTGCTTAAGCTGGATCAAGGCCAAACCGCGACGGTAGTAACCTTCAGCTTCGACCAATGGGTCAAGGCCTTCAATCTCCAGCAACTTGGCAGCAGCCTGATCCGCTGCTTCAAAGCGCTTGATCTGGTAGTTCAAATCCACCAGTCGGATCATGGCCTGGGCGACGGTGTCATCGCCGAGCTTGACCTGATTTTCAGCTGACGGGTAAACCGCTGCATAGGTTTCGTAGTCGGTGACAGCATGTTCGTATTGATTGATCGACTCATACAGTCGGGCGCGTTGGAGCAGAGCCTGTGTGTAAAACGGGTGACGCTGCCCCGAGTCGATGATGGCGGTGAGACGCGCTGCGGCAAGGTTGTTGTCGCCCTGCTTGATCGCTGCCATGGCAAGCAGGTAACCGGCATCGGCCAACCGCGCCGAGTCGGGGAAAGCCTTGCGGAGTTTGGCGATGGTCTGGGTCATGCCACCGAACTGACCGATCTGATATTGGCTGGATGCCAGGCGGTAAAGCACTTTGTCTTCAAGGTCCGAACCGGATGCTGCAGCAAGGATCGCGCCGAACAGTGCGACCGCTTTGTTGTGATCACCCATGGATTGATACGAAGCACCAGCAAGGTACCAGCCGGTGACGCGGTCCTGATTGCTCAGATGCTTTTTGTATTGGTCGAAGGCTGCGAGAACCTGACCGTATTGCTTCTGTTCGTACAGAGACCAGAGCATGCCGGTGATCGCAGGGCCAAGATGCTGCGAACTGGTGTACTGCGTCATGACGACGTTGTAGTACTCGGAGGCCTGATCGTACATTTTCAGTTCAAACGCCAGATCACCAGCCAGCCTGCCGGCTTCGGCGGAGACCTGCGGGTTATTGAGGGTCAGACATTTTTTGAGTGTTGCCAACGCATCAGCCGGGAGTTTCATGAGCACTTGAATGCGCGCCAGGTCAAGCATGGCCTGAGCCTTGAGCGAGGAATCAAACTTGATGACTTCCTTAAGCTGTGTTGCAGCAGCGGGCAGGTTGTTCAGGCCGCGATAACCCTTGCCACGCAGATAGAAAATCGATGCCTTGGTATCCGAATCCAGATTCTGCAGGTCGATGGCTTCGAGCGACTGGACCGCTTTTTCGTGTTGGTTCAGATCGGTGTAAACCTGTCCCTTAAGCAAAAGCACCGCGTGATCGGGGACGTGCATCGGGGCGACGTTTTGTTCGAGGTACCCGATCGCCTGATGATTCTGGCCGGTGTTACGGCAGAGTAGCGCCCGGTAGTACAACGCATCACCGCGTTTTTCGTCTTCAGGATAACGTGCCAGGTATTCGTCGAACGCCTGGGCGGAGAGCTGATATTCCTGACGCTGAAGCAGGCGGTAGGCAAAGACGAACTGCTGATGGGCAGCGGAGTTTTGCGCCTGAGCCGAGTCGGTGACAAAACCGGTAAACAGCAGCGCAACGAGGAGCGCTAAACCGCAAGCGGTTTTGAAACGGGGACATGAGAACCGTTGGACATTGATCATGGTTTACAACTCACTGTTGTTGGTATTGGATGTCGCCACGCTGATCTGAGTCAGACCGGCTTTTCTCGCAGCATCCATCAAGGCGATGGCATCACTGAAAGGCGTATTGGGATCGGCCTTGATCACAAGCTTCTGCTGCGTGTCCTGTTTGGCCAATTGGCTCATCAACACATCAACTTGATTGGCGGTGTAAGTTTTGCCTTCACAGGAAATCTGACCGTGGGCATCAAGGTTGATCACCGTCGTGCCGGGTTGGCTGACCGCTTGCTGAGACTTGGCAACGGAACAGGATTGCGAGCAGGCACAACCGCCGAGCATGACCAGTGACAAAACAGCGATACAACTCATAACCATGCCAACCGGACGATTGACCGGGAAACGGCGTTGCAAATTGGGCTTGTCAGTCAGCTGGATCATAAGCACTCCTGTTGCTGTCAGCGATCACAATTCGCTTTGGAGTTTGGAGGTGGCAATGCTGATGTTACGCAGACCCGATGCACGGGCCACGTCCATCACCTGGACCGCCAAACCGAAAGCCGAACCCTTATCGCCACGGACGACGACGGTTTCATTGGGGAACTGCTCAGCGAGCTTGGCCATCGTCGCCTGAAGCTGTTCAAGCTTGTAGGGGCGATCACCAATGTAAATCTCTCCCGTCTCCGTGATGGTCACGATGATCGGGGTCTTGGACTGGGGGGAGGTGGCGGTCTGCGTGTCAGGCAGCGAGATATCAATCTGCTTTTCCTGTTCACGGAAGACCGAAACGGTCATGAAGAACACCAGCAGCAGGAATAGCATGTCAACCATGGCTGACAGGGGTAACACCGGCTGGGTGCGCCCGCGCGACTCAGAAGCAAAACTCATGCATCACCCCGCTTCATGTGGTCCGCCAGGGAGTGAACGACTTCCTCAGCCGAAGCAAGGCTGCGGGTCAGACGACTCTTGACGATGGAGTAGCAGAACGTAGCGAGAATGGCGACGATCAGACCGAACATGGTCGTTGCCATCGCCTGACCGATGCTGGTGCTCAAAGCGCTGGATGAGGCTGAGAGTGATTCAAACTTCATGGCAAAGAAAGCCTTGATCATACCCAGCACAGTACCGAGCAGTCCGAGCATGGGCGCGACGTTGGCGATGTCCGCCAGGTAGCTGATGCGGTTCCAGAGGATGTCGCTGCGACGCTTGCCTTCGGAGTCGACCATATCCATGATGACCGAGTGATCCTTGCCGGCATTTTCGACACAGCGTTGGATGATCGAAGCGATAAAGATTTTCTGATGGGTTCGGCAGAAGTGAGCGGCTTCGTCAAACTTCTTGGCCAGGACGAGCTTGTTCACATCATCGACAAAGCGCTGGGGCGCCAGCATGCCGGTGTTGATGGTGGCGACGAAGAAGAGGAAGAAGAGGATGGCAAAGACGGAGAGCGCCAGGATGATGCCGTTGATGATGGGGCTGGTCTGGTAGAGTTCGATGATGGTCGGGCCTTTGCCGGTCGCCGCATCGATACCGCCGAGTTCTTCCTGGGCCATGACGACGGTGGTCGCGAGCATGGTAAACACTGCCATTGCCAATCCGACCATGCGGAAAGGAAATCGGTCGGTCATGGTACGTTGCTTCATCATTCAATTACCTCGTGTTGGGTGTGTGTGCGTTGCCGGACGCAGGTGCAGGCAGACACGCCATGTGTCCTACCCGGCCGATGCGATCAACCTGATCCAATGGAAAATTGCCCTGAGTCCCTCTTAACCGTGTGAATGACGCAGTGAACCTCCGGCTGGCAAGCTGTACCATCAAGAAGGACGTTCGGCTGCGTTTGGTGTTGGGTCACCGTTGAATCAGTCACCCAACCCACCATTACCTGACCCGCTCGATCAGGTTTCGCTATTGTAAGCCCCGCAGGGCATGATGCAACAATGAACGTCGATCATTTTCCGATTTCAGACCTTTACCAACACGGATAAGCCCGTCTGATCAAAAGACATAAGCCCGCAACCGAGTGGGTCACGGGCTTATTGTTGATTGGTTGGTCACTTGCGGAAAGCTCTGTGACGTTTAGCATCGGATGTGAATCCGGTGCAGGTATTTGTCATGCGTCTGCTCAGACCTGCACCCGATTCACATCGAGTGCTCGATCAATGAATGACTGATCGCTCGATCATTCATTTACCTTGAAGTCCGGCCGCCGCCGCCGCCGGTTGCGTTGATGCGACCGAAATACTGGGCGAGGTTGATGTTCTGGACCAGGCGAAGCTGCTTGCGGGAGACGTCGGTGTTGTAGATCAGCAGACGTTGGCTGGTGTTTTCGAGAATGCAGAGCACTTCGTCATCGTTGCGGGCGCGGAGGGTCATGGCACTGACCGGGGCGTCGTTGACGACCATGGCCGCGTTGGCCTGGGCGAGAATGCTTTTATCCTGCAGTTGCATAAAGACCATCGCTGCCAACACAAAAGCTGACGCGAGCAGAGAATAACAGGCCAGGGTGGTTCTGTTCATGATGCGTATCCTTTCGTGTTGGGGTTAGTTGCCGCGTAAAGCACCGAGCATGCTTGCGCCGTCGATCGGTTCCCAGGTATCGGTGCCGGAGTTGTAAAACGCCGCCACGATTCGGGCCGAGTTCATTTCAATGATGTAGATGACATCCTGCTGACCGCGGCCTTGTGTGGGGCCGGAGACCATCAGGAAACGCGCTGCAGCAAAGCCTTGAGCCTGCGCCGGCTGGGGCGCCAACGTCGTGAGAACCAAGGCCAGCAGCAGCACAACATTCAGCGCGATCAGCGCTGGTAGTGAGCGTTTACCCATCGTATTACCTCCTGTGATGTTAAACCGTCAGTATCGGGTTGAAGTTGCAAATAGGTGGGGCCGACCGGTCATATACCCATGAGAAGTCGGAGATCAAGCATGTTTAACGAGACAGACCCGCAACACCCAAACCGTCCATCACTTCACGTAACAGACAACCGGGGCCGGTGCATCGTCGCGTCAAACTCAGTCCTGATGTCCACGGCGAGAACTCCAGACGCTGGCCACAATAATCGCCACCGACATGATAAACGCAATGAACGCTGAGAGCCTGTAGCCTTTTTCCGGTGCCTTATCCACACTCAGAGCCTGAGCCCAAAGCGGCGATGCGGTCACCATCAAAGTCATCAAGGCCACGATAATGGATTGAAGCTTTTTCACAGACATGATGATACGACAGGTCACAGGGGTGTTCAAGATGTTCGCCCAACAACATGTAAAACAATACCTTCCAAAGAACCGCGTATGCAGTGAGCGGTCCCGCGTCGCTCAAACCAAGAATCTCCACTTTCAGTCACTCCCCAAGTCATCCGCTTACTGCGTGCGCGGCTCATGGCGACGCCATCCCTCCATCCCAATAAAACGCGTGCATGAATGAGCACCGCATGTCATCCCAAGATTACCATTCACAGCCTGCACTGGGTTTACACCCGGTGCTCAATGTCTCATCGTCTGTGTCGAGTCAATTCGGCCCTTAAAAACATCAATAATCTTAATTCATGAAAAACTTGCGACACAACGCGGCTCGCCTGCAATCGCCGCGCACAAAAAAAAGACTGCCAACGTTCGTCGGCAGCCTTTGAGGGGTTGATTTCTAACTCAGATTTTCAAGCCAGTCGAATCAGTGAACCTGACCACGGCGGGGCTTGCGGTTGCGACCGAGCAACATGCCGGCACCGATGATCAACAGGGCTGCACTGGCTGGTTCGGGGACGCCTACGCCTGCGACATTGACCTTGAAGATCACGTCGTTGTAGTCCTGGTCACCAAGCTTGCCGGAGTTCTTGTTGTAGCGGATGTCTTCAAGACCCACGAGCAGACCCTGGTCGGTGTCGAAGATCAAAAAGTGATCGGTGACACGTGAGCCCTTGTTGTCTTCGTTCATGTCGTTGATGCTGTAGAACTGTTCATTACCGGAGTTGACGTTGACGTAGAAGGCAAAGATGGAATCTTCTTCGACGGTCACCGTTGCGACCGTGCCCACGGGGTCAATGTTGTTGGTAAAGGCATGCAGGTAGGAGAAGTTCGTCGGATCTGTCAACGGGGCCCAGGCAACGCCAAGCTGGTTGTTGTAGCTGGCGGAGGAACCCAGGTACTCAAAGGTGACATTGGCAGCACCGCCGGTGACGGTAAACGCCTGCCACTGTGTCTGATCGTTGGCAACGCTCAGGTCGTTACCCGCGACGGTAAAGCCGTAGGCATCCGCGACACTTTGCAGGGAGGGATCAGCACTGTTGTAGACGGTATCACTGCCCGAGTCACCGAGTGTCAAGCCGGTGATGACTGCGGCATTGGCGGTCGAGAAGCTGCCAACAAGCACAGCCAGGCCGGTGAGAACTGTTTTGAGAATCTTCTTTTTCATGAGGTGTTCACTTTCGTTTGCGGGTTCAAGCGTCGTGGCCAATGGACGGGTAGACTCTGACGCCAGAGTGCCCTGGACCTGTGCAAACCAAACGATTTGGAAAATGAAATTGCCAAACAAAAAGATTCAAAATCCGCAGCGAGCGTCCGGCTGTGACGACTGCGGGAAGTTGGTAAAGATAGACAGCTAAAAGGGACTAGGAACCAGGGACTTGGGACAAGGCAAAAGACAGTAAAAGCCGTGTCACTCCCGGGGCAGGGGGTTGCCTTGCGTCACACCGGTGATGCGACCCGCGTCGCAGGAGCGTCACGGCTTTCAAAGCCAAACCCCCGATTTTGCGGGTCACACTGCCCTGCCAACAAGACAATTCACCAACGACCGATAATCCGCGTTGAATCCGGCATCGCAATGCGTTAACGTGCATCAATCGCATCCATATAAACCTGAGTTGGGGATATGGAGTATTGCCTGTTTTGGCCAGGGATTTGTGATTAGGGATTAGGGTTGTTAGATGGAAGTCTATTGCCTTGTTTTTGCCTTGTCCTAATCACAAATCACAAATCCCTTTTCAACGCGTTCAATGCTTAACCTAAACTCAGGCAGATAGACACAACCGAACCCACCAATCGGGTTTTCAGGGATGAAACCGTTGGAAGACAAGGGATTTATTGACCAATCGCAGTGGCAGGCCATCCTGGATCAACAGGCCTCTGTCGCTGCGCCGGATCAGGATCGCCCGACCCCTTCGCCGACCCGGTCCACCCGACGCATCGGCCCGTGGGCGTTGTCGATCCTGCTGCATGTCGCGTTGGTTGCCATCGCCCTGATCTGGGTCTGGCGCGATAAACCCCAGCAGCGCATCCAACCCGTCATCCCCACGGCAACGCTCTCTGCCATGGCAGGTGGTCCGGCCATCGCGCCCGATCACCAGACCGTCGACGCAATGCCCGAAGTGGACATGCAGAAAATCATGACGCCCACCTTCGACGCCTTACCGGGGTTGGACACCGCACCCGGTGCCGACACCGCTGCCCTGCTCGTACCCTTGCCAGCACCAACTCCTATCGCTCCCAAAGCCCAACCGATCGCGCCCACCCCGACACCCACGCGCACCAATCCCTTTGCAGGCATCATGCCCCAGGCCCTCGAACCGGCTGCAGCTTTCTTCGGTGTCGCAGGCAATGCCAAGCGCATCGTCTATGTCGTGGACGCATCGGGTTCACTGGTCGACACCCTGCCTTACGTGCTCACCGAACTGAGTCGTTCGATCAGTCGCCTCGACAAGCAGCAGCAATTCACCGTGCTGTTTTTCCAGGGCAATGATCTACTGGAACTCCCCCCTGCTGGGACCGGTTTGCGCCATGCCACCAAAGTGAACATCAACACGGCGGTGAAGTGGGTCAACCCCGAAGCGGGCAATCTCTTTGCCAAGGGGCGCTCCAACCCGTTACCTGCCATCCGTAAAGCGCTGGGCTATCATCCGGAGATGCTGTTTCTGCTCACCGACAACCTTGCTGCCCAGCAGACCGGCGTGCAGGATGACGCAGCTTTGCTCGATCAAATCACCCAGGCTAACACCACCCGCGCTGCGATCCACACCATCCAGTTCCTTTACAAGGACGCAGCGGATCAATCAGCAGGGAACGTGCCACTACTCAAACAACTCGCAGACCGCAACGGCGGGAAGTACACCTTCGTCGATGCCAAGGACCTTAAAACACCATGACCCCCGGAAACCCCCCAACAAGCACAACGCCATGCCACCTGCCTGGTCGATCCAAATACCGATTGATCAGCACGGTCGGCCTATTCGTCACCGCGGTTTTATCACTCACCGCAACGCTCCACGCACAGGACACCGTTGCCAGTGACGGCTCGACGTTCGCTGCCATGTTCCTCTCCAGTGATGACGTGATCGGCTTGGCCATCATCTGGCTGCTCCTTGCCATGAGCACCGTGAGTATTGCCTGGTCGCTTTGGTTGATGCTCAACGTCAAGCGTGCGATTCTCATCCCCACGCAGACACAGGAACAGGTGAGCATGATGCTCGCTGAGAAGCAGTACCGCCAGGCCATTGACTTTGCGCAGACGGATCATTCCTATCTGGGCCAACTCATTCGTGCAGCACTGGGTGAAGCAAGCAGTGGCTACGCTGCCATGCAAAACGCCCTGGAAGAAACCGCCGACATCCAAACCGCGCGACTGCTCCGCCCGGTCGAATACCTCAACGTGCTGGGCAACATCGCTCCCATGATCGGACTCTTTGGCACGGTGTACGGGATGATCGTCGCTTTCCAGAAACTCGTCGCAGCCGGTGGCAAACCCAACCCCGCAGAACTTGCCGACGGCATCAGCACCGCACTGGTCACCACCTTCTGGGGACTCGTCGTGGCCATCCCCGCGCTCGCAGCCTATGCCGTCTTGCGTAACCGCATCGAAGCGCTCACCAGCGAAGGCTTACTTGCTGCTGACGAACTCATCCGCCCGTTCAAACCGGTCATGAAGTCCGCCGCCCCCGCAACACAGGCGATGCAAAACGCAGCAAGACCCCAACCGCGCCCGCATGGGGAGAACGGTTAATACAGATATGAACCACAGAGTCACAGAGGCACAGAGCCTGAAAAAAGAATTTTAAAAAATCTCTGCCTTTGTCTTTCTCTGTGCCTCTGTGTCTCTGTGGTTAAAAAATAATGTCCAGACGACTCCACAAATCCGAACCTGTCTCACCGCAGATGAACATGACGCCGTTGATTGACGTGACGTTTCAGTTGATCATTTTCTTCATGTTGGTGAGCAACATCATTGGCCAGGAAGCCGTGCCGATGAAGGTCCCGCAGCTAACCGATCCGCAGACGCGGCAACTCGGTGAGTCGGATCGTGTGGTCGTCAACGTCATCCCCAACGACGATGCTGCATCAACTCCATGGGTGCAGGTCGGCTTGACGCGACTTCGCAGTACCGACCGCGCCGCCATCAACGAAGCCCTCACCGAAGCGGTGTCGAACAATGCCAACGTGCAGGTGGTGCTCCGTGCCGATGGCTCATTGAATTATCAACAGGTCCGCCCGATCATCACCGCGATCCGAGATGCCGGCGTGAGTATCGTGCATCTGGTTGCACAGGATGCCCCCGGAAGCCCCGGAAACCCCGAAAGCCCTGCAAACGCTGACGGCTCCGGCGAAGGGGGGACACCATGAGTGGTCACACCTACGATCAGGCAACGTTGGCTAAGCGGTTTGCTTCGCGACGTGCCGCCAAGCGCAAGAGTCCGGTGATGCGGCTGAATCTGACCGCGATGATCGACGTGATTTTTCTGCTGCTGGTTTACTTCGTGGTCACCGCGAATTTTGCAACCGGTGAAGGCGTGTTGACGACGAACCTGCCGAGTAAGTCTGCGGGTGATTTTGCGATTGACGCGCCACCGGTCATGCCGCTGCGGGTGTACTTGTATGCAGGTGACAATGCACAAGCTTCCGGTGACGATGGATACAAAATCCGCGTGGTCGGCCAAACCGATCAACCCCAAACCATCAGCCAGTTAGCCACCACACTGGAACAACTCAGCAAGCACATGAACACCGCTGACCCCGTCATCATCCAGCCGGTGGGTCAGGTCAAATGGGAACACGTGTTGGGTGCCTTCAATGCTGCCGTCAAAGCCAAATTCCAAAACGTCCAATTCGGGGAGCAGACGCAGTGACGAAATATGCAAGCAACAAGTCTGCACAAAATAATGAGCACCACATGTCAATGTGGTGCAGGTCGAACACGCGTATGCACAACAACAACCTGCACCGGATTCACATCCGGTGCTCCATGTTCGTGATGTTGATGGCATTTGTCTTCACGATGTTGTGTTCACCTGCAGTCACACAAGCACAAACACCCGATCTGAGTGAAGGTCTGCGCATTGAGCGGCTGCGTCAAGCTGGTGACATCGACGGGCTAGAACAATTGGGCTCTGATACGAACGATAAGATCGCAGCAGCCTATTCAAAATGGAATATGGCACGACTCAAAGCTCGAAGCAGCAATAACAAAGACATGCTTCAAAACATGCTCAGTCCCTGGCGAAAAAACATCATCTGGGAAGACCATCCCTACACGCTGCTATTGCGATCACTCATGGCAGAGACGTTGTTCTATGACCTGTGGGCAAGTGAAACTGACAACCCATCGCTTGTCATGCGGTTTGGCATGCCCGATGAAGCGTTAGCCAAACAAGTCATCGAACAAACCACCGGCTTAGCTGACCAATTGCCTATCAAACTTGCATCCCATCTAAACAAGTATCCAGCAGGATCACGACCAACGATCGCGCAACGGGCCAGTTATCTCGCTGCTTTAGCGTGTCATCTACAAGCTTTGGCTATCCAGCACCTGGCACCTAACCCTGCACAGGAAAACAAACTCCGTCAGCAAGCGATTAATGCACTACACGTGTTCGATGATGCACTCGATGACCCCTGGCAACTCGCTGAATCTGCAGCATGGCTGAAAGTCGAAATCCAATTAGCCCAAGGCCAACACAACAACATCATCGAGCCCAAAACCGCAACCATACTCCAAGCCAAACTCGCGCGCGCGATGTTGCACGCGGCTCAAGGCCAGGTCGATCAGGCTTGTGAGGCATTGCAGAAAGAAGCATCAAACAAAATTTGGCAGCCCCCTCAAATGCAATTGGTGATCGCTGACGCAATCTGCCGCATTGGGACAACGGCTCATCGCCATGATCTAGCGATGCGGCAATACGTAACATTGCTCAAGCATGACAACCCCGCACTTGAACAAGCCATCCGACAACGACTGGTTACGATTGATTGGCTCGACACCCCCAGCCAATTAATCAACATGGATTTTCAAACACTCGACACTTTGCTTTGGGTAATGCTCAAACCGATCAGTAATGGCCAACCCATCGACGCGACACTTGGCGAGCGAGTCGCCAAATGGCTTGTCGCAATGGGAGAAAGTAACAAGCCCTTTGATCCGCAGACCAGTCAAACGCTGCGTTACACCACACTCGCTGCGTGGTATCACTTGGGCTTTGCCACGACAGACAACAGCATGTCGATGATCGAAGGTTGCTGGAATTCTCTGCACAGTGCAATACAGAATACAAATGCTGATGACAGATTGATCCTTGAATCGCTTGCACCTGCCATGCTCTTGGCGCAGCGTATTCAAAACCAAGATCGATCACTGTGGCTGCGGATTCTCTGGCAATATCAGGAACTCTCCCGCATTCTCTATACCCGTTTTAACACCAGCCAACTTGCCGATGACTATCGTTTGTTTGATGTGGTCGCGGTGCGACTGCCTGCCAAGGAATATGCTTTGGCGTTGCAGCGGTTGGCGGACATGCCGGCGAATCATGCGCAGTATTGGGTGAGTTTGCGGTACCAACTGGGGATTTACCGTCAGCTTGCCAATCATCCGGATTGGCCATCGGAGCGGATTGTTGCAGCGGTCGCGCCGATTCGGGATCAGGCGGTGAGGCATTTACCGCGAGCGACCGACGAGCAGCAGCAGACCATCGTGCAGGTTGCCATCGAAGCCTCGGGCATGCTTTGGCAAGCGGCTGTGAAAAATCAGGATTGGCAAAGCGCAGCAGACCAACTGCAATGGCTCGAATCGTCTCACCAAGTTGATGCGCAAACCAAACGCACGTGGCTCACCCGCCGACTTGTTAGTCTGCAACGGGCAGCACAATGGCAGGCGACGAACCGACTGGCTAACCAACTGCTCAACGACGATGGCAAAGCAAGCTTCCCCGTCATCATGCAGATTATGGAGGCCATGCAACACAATCTGGAATCACAAACACACGCGGTGATGCTTGGCAAGCGTGATGCAATTGATGCAACATTCCTTGATGCGTTAAGTGAGTTATCACAAAGTGTGGTCAAATGGGCAATGGTCAACGTGGAAGACGAACAGCAGGTGTTACTGGCCAAACTCGTCTGGGCCATGTGTCTCAAGGAATCAGGACACACACGAGATGCGCTTGCCTTGCTTTCACCATTGACCGGGCAGTTTGGTGATGAGCCTGATTTACTGATGACGATTGCTGAATGTCATTTCAAATTGGCGTCGGCTGCAAACGATCAGCAGGCCGCCAAACTGTATCACCAACTCATCTCGCGATCCTTACCTGATGCGCAAGGTCAATTCCCATCACGGTATTGGCAAGCCTGGACGCGGTACCTGCAAATCTGTGATCGGACTCATCAGCATACCGACGTGATCGCGTCGCGCATCCACAGTCTCAAAGCTGAAGATCCCACACTTGGCGGAGAGCCATGGGCAGTGCTTCTCAAGGCGTTGCAGGATCGCTATGCCGGTTCGCAGACACCGATAAAATAAACTTGACCGTTACCAAAAATATCCATACCGTAGCGGTACGAGGACATCTCGACATCATCACGATGATGTTGAGCTACGCTCAATCCCGCGTTGACACAACGCGGCTCGCCAGAGAAGCATACGTAAGTCGCGATCATTTTCCCAAGCGATTTTGGACAGGAACCTCAAGCCCTATGGCCACCATCACTGACATTGCCAAAGCCACCGGGATGGCACGCACCACCGTTGCTGAGATTCTCCGCAACAAGCCCGGTTACAACGAAAAGACACGTCAGCGCGTGTTGGCTGCTGCCAAGAAACTCAACTACCAACCCAACTATTTGAGTAAAGCCTTAGCCGGTGGCAAGAGTATGACCATTGGTCTGGTCATGTCCTCGATCACCACGCCGGTGATGTTTTCCAAGGTGCTCGCCATTGAATCCAAGGCGCGCGAGCATGGGTATCTGACCTACCTTGCCGGCTGGGGCGAATCCGATGACCGGGAGATGGCCGACTATATCCGTGACCTGCTTGCAAGGCGGGTGGATGGGATCATTGCCTATCACCTGTATGACTTACCTGACAATGCCATCGAGATGCTTAACCAGGCGCAGATTCCCGTTGCGTATCTGGATTGGGGTCCGAGGGATTCGCCGCGTGTGATGATCGATCGTCAGCCGGGCATTGATGAACTCGTCGGCCACCTGGCGGAACTGGGGCACAAGCACGTTGCCTTTCTGCACACCGAGGAAGACCGGCAGATTAAATCGCTTAAAGCCGATCGTTACATGCAGGCTTGCATGGCCCATGACGTGACGTTGAACTTTGACAAGGATTGGTGCCTGGGTTCACCGAGTGTGTCGACGGATGCGGACGTGGTGAGTAACACGATCAAAGAGGCGATGGCCAAGCACAAACCCACCGCGGTACTCTGCCCCAATGACCAGGTGGCCGGGTTGACAGTGGGTGCGCTACTGGACCTTGGCTACAAGGTTCCTGACGATGTGTCGGTGGCTGGATTTGACGACATGCCTGTTGCGCAGATCCCAAGGCCACAGATCACAACGGTGCGTCAACCGCGTGGTGAAGCCGGTAGCGCCGTCGTTGAGTTGTTGATGGCGATGATGCACGACAAGCCGCTACCCGAGTATCCGCCGGTGTTCCCCTGCCGGTTACTGGTGCGACAGTCTACGGGCAAAGCGCCGAAATAAGATCATGACATCTATCTATATGTAGCGCGATATCAACGACACGCTCCCGGAAGTGTCGCAGCTATTTTCATATCACAAAATGACAAACAGCGTGCTTGCTTTATTGGTTAGAGCAGATCGTGTCATTAATCGCAAACAGAAATTCGATTCGTCATTCCCGCGCAGGCCCGAATCCAGTGGCATTCTGTTGACGCTTGCATGTATCAGTGGACTCCCGCCTGCGCGGGAGTGACGGAAGTAGGCGACGGATTGAGTTACATCAACCAATGAACCGTACGAAATAAGCGGTTGCCTTGCGCGATGTCCACTTACTGCGTGCGCGGCGCTTGATGTCATGCATTCACGATCCCAATACGTCTCGCCTACGATTTAATTTCCACGACTTAAATCTAAATCCACATATCTTTGGGATTTTCTACTTTCCCTGCCTTGCCAATCGTTACAGAAGCGCGCTTTTGAGGGTTATCGGCAAGAAACTGCCAGAAGTTTTTTGCATTTGATTTGGCATGTGGTCGGTTGATGTTGCGATCAGGCGGCCAAGGGGGCCACCTGAATTAGGAGTGGAAAAAGGGAAAGAAAAGGAAACACCATGATCTCCAAACTCATCAAGACCACCGCGGTGGCCGCACTACTGTTCCTGGGAACGACATCCGCAACCCAGGCTGCTTCAATCACGCCTTACACCTTTGGTGACACCGGGCCGGACTACATCGGTGCCAGCTACGGCGCAAGCGAACTGAGCGTGTCCACCATCCTCAACAACTATGGCTACACCCTCGGCGGTTCAGCCATCGACACCTCGGCTGACCAGACGCAGATCCAGGCCTTCCAGGTCACCGGTGGCAGTGCTGACTTCAGCATCCAATTGCTCGCCGAGTATGCCAGCTACAGCAATGACGTGTACGTCTTCTCGGGCACCACCGCCTCGAACCTGACCTTCGAGTATGCCTTTACCAACAACACCGATCCGATCGGCACCAGCTTCGACTTTACCGTCGCCGATGGTGACTACTTCGGCTTTGTGATCCACGCCAATGGCAGCAACCCCCCGTCCTACAGCACCGTCAACAGCCTCAGCTCCGACGGCCTGGATCACGCTCTGATTTTCGAAACCGATCAGGACGCTTACGTCGTCGCCTTCGAAGACCTGCCCAAGGCCAACAACGGTCTGCTGGGTGACCAGGACTACAACGACGTGGTCTTCAGCCTCACCGGCAACGCCATCCCGGAACCCGCTTCGGCCGGTCTGTTGCTCCTGGGTGCAGGCATGCTGCTGGGTCGCCCCAAGCGTCGCAACGCATAATGTCCCGCCAAATGGACATCCACCAATCACTCACAGCAATGTGATCAACTGATTGGTCAGAATTGAAAGTCAGGCATGACGGAGGGGTCATGCCTGGCTTTTTTTGTGCGCAGATGTGATCCGGGGCAGGTTGAGTCAACACGGGAGACAAGTTAGAAAGAGCCGCGCAGGTCGTAAGCGGACAATCTTTCTGAAACATAATACCCATCCTGTTAATCACTCGTGCTTCAATGAGCACCGGATGTCAGGACATGATGCATGGATTCACTAAATCCATTTGAATACGACATTTATCGCATGCGAATCGATTGCACATTGAGCACCAGGTGTTAACCCGGTGCCCGTTATGTCAACCTTGCTCAATGAATTCAAACGCACGTGTTATCAATGGAGTTGGTATAAAATAATTGCTTGACAATATTTAAATCAAAACCAACACCATATCAAATACCGCCAAAACAGTTTGCATGTTTTTTAAATTATTTGCTTAAACTTCTTGATTGTGTATGCAAAGATGCCTAGAGTTCAACATGCCTGTAACACAGAAGGAAATTGCTCAGCAACTGAATGTCTCCATTGCCACCGTCAGTCGGTCGCTGCAATCCGACCCGGCGATCGCGCCGCACACGCGCGGGGCGGTCATGCAACTGGCTGCATCACTGGGCTATCGGCATCGTCATAAAAACCGTCGAAGACGTGCCAACGAGATCATTCAGATCGGCGTGCTGGTTCGCACACAGGCGTCTGAACATCAGCAGGATCACAATCCGACTTTCAGCCGGTTTCTGTCAGGGATGAGCGAAGCATCACGTCCCATGAAGGTGTCCCTGAGTATGGATTTCGTCCCGCCGCAGTTGTGTGATGCGATCCATCTGCCGGAAAATTTGCCGTTGATGATTCGCGAAAGGATCATCAAGGGGTTGATTCTCGTGGGTTACTTCCACCCGCAGACGGTGGCAGCACTCAATGAGATGCTCCCGTGCGTGCGGATTGCTCAGCATGATCCGAGTGTGGCGATGGACTGCGTGGATCATGACGACATGCGTTCGATGCTGCTGCTGATCGAACATCTCAAGGCCAAGGGGCATCAGAAAATTGGCTTGCTCCGCACCGGCACGCATTTGAGTTTCAATCGTTCACGCACCGCTGCCTACGTCGAAGCGATGATGGTTAACCAACATCAACTTGATCCCGAACTGCTCCTGCAGGTCGATGACACCCATCCCGACGGCATTGCATTGGCAGCCCAGCGCATCAAGCAACTGACCGAGCAAGGTGTCACCGCCTGGATCTGCACCAATGACCGCGCAGGCTATCAGCAGCTGCGCGCTTTAAAACAACTTGGCGTTTCTGTCCCCGGTGATGTTTCACTCTGCGGCTTTGATAACAATCAACCACCGGTGGACTGCATCAAACTCACATCGATCAACGCGCCCTTTGCAGACATGGGCATGGTGGCGGTGCGGGTGCTGTGTGAAAAGATCGATTCGCCTGCACGCGAACCCATGCGCCTGATGCTCAACACGTGGCTGGTTCAGGGCGATAGTGTTCGCGATCAATCAGACTTGTGATTGCACCGTTTACAGCCAAGCCAACTTAGAACGTGCCGTCATCACTCAGAGGAAACGGATGATTCTCATGCCAAACCAAAGGACTACCAAAGCATTTACGCTCATTGAACTGTTGGTCGTCATCAGCATTATCGCACTACTGATCAGCATTCTCCTGCCGGCACTCAAAGCGGCGCGTGAAGCGGCAAGGCAAACGCAATGCGGCAATAACCTGCATCAACTGAGTATCGCCCAGACGATGTATGCAGGTGATTTCCGATGGTATGCCCCTGCGAAAATCTACGAGTTTGACGATACCAACGGCACAGACCCGGACTATCCCTATCTGACCAACTGGTGGCAGAACCTGCTTTCCTCCTACGTCGGCTATGACAAACCAACCGACTACGATCAGGCCTACGAAAGTCTGCAACGCGGGGTGACCTGGTGCCCGTCCCAAACCAAATACGGCACCGGCAAATGCAGTCGATCCTATGCCATCAACACCTTTCACCGAATCTCACCGGTAGCCAGTAATCACAGCGCGGACCGTGATCTGCACCCAGCCCAAATTGCGCAGGTCGTCCGGGCCACCGGCGAGCCACACGGCGGAGCGCCATCCTGCTATGTCTCACCGGAAAGTATTGATGGCTTTGGCCTCTCCACAGCCAAAATCATGTTCATCTCCGAACTGGGGCCCAACGCCAACCAGACCGGCAGTACCCAGAACGGCTATGTCCATTACTCGATCCGCAACACCGCTGCATGGTTGGGAACCGGCACCAGCAGCAACGATGCCATTGCCAACTTCGTGCACAATCAGGCCAAGAGCGTGCTGATGCTGGACCTGCATGTGGAAGCCAAAAAGCAGGACGCCAACATCCACAGCACCGATCTTTACTTCCAATAAAACCACCTGCCTCAACCAACCCTCAAAACGGAAATGTTTCATCTGACTTAAACCGCGCAACAGGTTTTACCCATCGTGCGCACAGGAGTTTTCGACCATGTGTTTATCAGGCTATCTTTCCAATGCATTGGGGCGCGCATGTCTCATGCTGCTCATTGGCATCCTGGTTCACGGCCTATGCCACGGCCAATCACTTGATATCCAACCGCCCCAACTCACCGAACGTCAACCCCCACTGACTGACTTTCCCGTCAAACAGACCCTGCGTCTGGTTGAACATGGCGTCTTGCCCAATACCGGACAGGATGCGTTACCGGCTGTGCGTCAGGTCATCGCCAAAGTGCTCAAGCAGAACATGGCAACCAAGCTGGTATTCGAACCGGGGAACTACCGCTTCAGCTCCATGAAATGGCGCGAATACGCAATCCAGCTCAACGGTGCCAAAGACTTGATCATCGACGGTCAAGGCGCTGCGATCACCATGACCAATCCGGAATGCGGCGTGTTTCAGATCAGTCAATCCCAGCGCGTGATCATTAAGAATTTCAGTGTTGACTACGACCCGCTCCCCTACACCCAGGCGACCGTCACCGCGTTTGATCTGGACAATCGTTGGTTTGAGATCAAGGTGGATGCAGGCTTCCCATTACCAAGCGAACCGTTTTTCAAGACGGCCCGTCGATCCTGGGGAGCGTTGAAAGATCCCAACGTCCCGGCTCGACTCAAGGACTTATCCGAAGGTGGGCATGTCATGGTTCAGCAATGGGATGATCTGGGTGATCGGCGTTTTCGACTTCACGCTCAAAAAACAGCGATCTACAACCATATGGCAATTGGTGATAAATACATTCACCTGGCGCGCACCTCCATCGCACAACACTTTCATGCTGACGAATGCACGGATCTCACAGCGTTGAATCTCACCGTCTACGCCAGCCCGGCATCGAGTTTTGCGGCCAACAGCTGTGACCGCTTCAGTGTCATCGGCTGTCAAATTCGCATCAAACCCGGACGCTGGCATTCATCCAATGGTGATGGTATCCATTGCCAACGCAACCGCACCGGCCCTTGGATTGAAAACTGCTTGATCGAAGGCATTATCGATGATCCAACCAATATCTACTCCATGCGTTCGGAGTTAATCGAACAAGTCGACGAACACACCTTGAAAATCAAAGCCAAGAAGCCGCGAACATTCAAAACCCCCGATGCCATCGGCAAGCCGTTGATTCTGCTCAACAACCGCACAGGACAGATCATCAGCAGTTGCACCATCAAGCGCATCGTCGATCAAGACCAGACGGTTCTCGTCCAGGTCACTGAACCATTACCTCAAAACCTGCACATCACAGACAGTTTTGATTCGGACGTCGCTTTTGTCGGATACAACCTGTCACGCGATTTTGTCATCCGCAACAACACCTACCGCCTCAGTCAGCGACATCTGATCATCATGGGTGGGCAAGGCCTCATCCAAGGCAATACGTTTGATCAGATCAGCGGTCCGGGCGTTTCCATTCTCAATCACAACCGATCGCGCAATGAACCTGAAAGCCTGCTCACCGGGGATCTGATCATTCGCGACAACACGTTCGTCAATTGCGATTTCGGACCCTTTGCCTATCACCCCAAACAAGCCTACGGTTGCCTGTTTCTCGGTTCCAAAACATGGGACCAGAAACCCGGCGAGCAACAACTCATCGGCCGCGTGCTCATTGAAAACAACACCTTCAAAAACATCCGCAAAGCCGGTATCAATCTCAACAGCGCCCACGATGTTCTGATCACCGGCAATCGTTTTCTCAGCGATGCCCAAACACCCCTGGACCCTGATACATCCCATGCAGCGATCATGATGGACAACGTCAGTCGCGTGAAAATCACGCACAACCAATTACAAGACTCACGCAAACTCACCTTGATACAAAAAACACAATCCGTCACCGACATGCAACTGCACGATAACAAGGTCAATCAACCATGACCCACTGCTTTTCATTGCGATCGGTGATGCACATGGCATGGGTGTTACTGACGGTCATACCCACCATCTCCCATGCACAATGGCAGGTTCGCTACGATGTCTGCGTGCGTTCGCCAACCCGACAGTACAAAGTGCTGGTCATTGAAAACCAGAAGCTTACCGTGGATTTTGTCCCACATGTATTCTGGACCGTCCACGAACTGCAGTACCGCAAAACCAAACTCAATCAGGCCACCGGATACACCGGCAGCGTGTTTCATTGGGATGGTCAACCCATCGGCACCGGACATCGAACCGAACACCACAGCGAACAACTCATTGATGTCACACTCCAGGTCGATGATCAAACCTACCGACTCGATAAAGCCAACGGCAAACCGGCAAACCTTGACTTCACCGCAAGCGGACAACAGATCAGTCTCATCAAACGTTCAACCATCGGCCCGATGGCGCATCAGGCTCGGTTCGATTTTGATCCAGACATCACAGGCTATACTGTCACGCATCGTTACGAGGTTCTGATCCCGATCACCCCAAAGCGCTTTGCAGGTTATCGCTATGTGTTCATGCAGATGATGCCCAAAACCATCTCACGCTGGTGTTACTACGATGAGGATGGCAAGCAAACCTGCGGAACGATGTCTGAGCCCGACCCCGCCAAACCGATGCCCAAAAACCAATTCGTCTTCAAAGATGCCGTGTTCAAAGGCATCGCCTGCTATAGTCCGACGGAGCAAATGGGCATCGCCTACAGCTACCCCAAACAATATCCAGGCACCAATCACTACCTGGATCGTGCTGCAAAAGACAATAAATTCCGTGGCATTCTCTTTGAAAAAGATCAATATCAAGTCGGCGAAAAACTGACCTGGCAGATGCGCGTCCTGCCGTTTGATGCAACGGGCGATAACTGGCAAACCATCGGTTGGCAAATCATCCAACCCACATGGTGAGCAGCTTGAACATCGTCAATGCAAATCGACACGGGCATAGACATATGCAGCAAGGCAAAACGCGACAAATGGATGGGAACGCTCTAAATCACTTGCCCGGGGTCCATTCGGCGGGACGGTCGATCTGCGTCGGGTCATCCAGCAGACGACCCAGCGCACCATCACGCAAAATATTCTTCAACGCTTCGGCATCACGCTGAAGCTCGCTGCGGACAGCCGGGTAATACAACTCGGAATAGAAGAAGTATCGGGCGACCTGATCGTCAATCAGGTACACCTTATCCCGTTTGACCATCGGCATGAGCAGCAGTCGGCCAACCGAGAAATTCTTGAGTGTCAGATCCGTCTCCTTGGCATTGAGATTCACCGCCTGCTTGATGACGATCGCCCGTTTGAGTCGGATCAGGTCGCGCGGATGCTGGATCAAAATGGTGTACTGCTGTTGCCCATCCTTATTGGGTTGATTCATCTCCCAAAGCAGATTCGACCATGTATTGCGATCCGGGCAGTCAACGAGTTTGATCTCGGGGACTGGCTGAGCCAACAACTCTTCACTGTTGCGTGCATAGCGGCGGACCGTCCAGGTCAATGCCAGCGCACGGTCTCCCAATGCCTTAAACAGCGGCCCGTAGTCAGGATCTTCGGTATCGCCCTTCTCAGGACGCGCTGGCTTGGGTAACGACAGAAGCTCATGCATCATCGGCCAGAGGAACGACACATCCATCTGCGCCTGATCCGGATCGGTCTGCGGTTCAAAACTGATCAGGCGTTGGATACTGATCTGATCCTGAATGCGACGACGCTTGGCCACCTCATAAATCTGACGGTAAACAATGATGCGCTCACCGGGAATGCGTTTGCGCGAGAAGCGATCAAAGGGATACATGTCAGCAAGCGAAGCATTCTTGGAGACCGCCTGGTCAGCCAATGATTGCAAACGCTTCAGCCCCAGGTTTTCATGCAGGAACGTGAGGTCGAAAACATCTTCACTTCGGATACGGTAGGCATCACGGAACAGTTCATTGCCAAAGCTGTCAAAGGAGTCTTCGTCCTTGGGCATGTTTCGGCCGGCATACTCGTCGGTGGCCAGAACGTAGGGCGTGATGACGATGATCACTTCGCGTTTGAGTCGATCCTTGGAAGTGCTGCGGAACAGTCCGCCAAGCAAAGGTAGATCACCGAGAATCGGGGCTTTACTTTGTTCTTCGACATCATCCTGGGCAACCAGACCGCCGATGATAAACGGCGTGTTGTTGGCAACGCGGGAGTAGGTCTGCACACGTCGCGTTGAGATTTGCGGGGCACGTGCGAGGACCTGGTTGGTCTGCACGTCCAGCAGTTCAAGATCCGCGCCGGGGACTTCCGAGGAAACAATGCCATCAATCTGCAGGGACACGTTTTCGCCATCGGAGGTGATGCGCGGCCGGACGTTAAGCAGAATCCCGATGGGAATGTACTTGAAGTTGAAGCTGATCTTATCACTGGAGGAGTTACCCGAGACACTGGTTGCTACGGGAATTTCCTCGCCGACGCGAATCGATGCCTGACGATTATCGAGTGTGAGAATGCTCGGACGCGACAGAATCTTGGCTTTGCCTTCGGTGATCAAAGCCTGAATCTGCACGCGGAATTCGCCAAAGATGTCGTTGAGTTCCACATCCAAAGCAGGCGAGTTGTTGGACGCAAACAGCGGCAAACGACCGACGGATAAACCGCCGACCGCATTACGCGGTGAGCGCAGGTCCCACTCAACGCCCAACTGATCCAGTGAGGTCTTGGAGATTTCAAGCACCATCGCTTCAATGAGAATCTGACGGGCAGGGACATCAATCGTGTTTTGAATCAGTTCAAGCAAGCGTGCATGCTGCTCGGGACGCGAAGCATCGTAGAGCACCATCAACTCCATCAACGGTGCAGCAGACGTATGGTCCTTCAGATCGGTTGCGATGCTCGGTGTCATGGTCAGACCAAACTCACCACGCTGAGCCTTGGAGCCCCCCACCAAGCCGGTGGCATCGGTCCCGGGGACGGCAGCAACGACGGGCAGATTTTTGGGATCGACACTCTTGAGAAGTGGATCGATGCTTTGATAACCCGCGGGCCCCTTGCCACCGTTCTTGTATTCGACAACCTGGTAACCCAGCGTTTTGAGAATCGCCATACAACGATCCGGTTCGACATAGCTGAGCGTGATTTTGTCGATGGTCAGGTCGGAGATTTTCAATGCCTTTTGGCGGGCATCCATACTCTTGCGTGACTCTTCAAGGGTCTTTTTCAAACCCGTCAGGTCCATCGGCGTTAACTTGTCTTCCTTGTTAATCGTCGCGCCAGCAATCCAGAGATGCAGCGGTTGACTCTTGAAAACCTTGTAACCCAGCTGAACCAGATGCACCCCCTTGTCATCGGTCCTGGCCATCATCCGAACCTGACGGTAACCCTCCAGTGACGGCATGCGCTTGCGCAACTCAGGCGTAACGCGACCGAAATAACCCTGTGCCGTCAGACGCGATTCGACCACGTCAAGCAGTTCAGCGGCTTCCAGATCATTCATATCCACCATGGGTTCGAAAATGGCGTTGGGTGAACCATCCTGCGCCAAGACCGCGTGATTGAAGCTGGCAAAGCCAAGCGATCCCAGGAAGACCGCCAGCCATGCGATCATGCGCATCGCATGCCAGGACCCGGAACTCGAAGCCGAGTCATCGCGTTGCGTATCCTCTTTGAGATTCGGTTCAACAGCGGGTGTATCAGGCGATTGGGATGCGGGCTCAATTGGCGTTGACAATGAAGCAGACGGATCGAATGCGTCGGTGAGTCTGGACTGAAAATCCTGATGTGTAAACATGTCGGGTGGTCCTTGATAACTGACGTGACCGTTGTCCAGATGCACAACCATATCTGCATGCCGAAGCAGTTCGGGACGATGCGTGATCATGAGTGTGGTCTTGCCGTGCATGAACTGGAGGATAGCCGGAACAATCTGAGCCTCGGACGCCGCGTCGATGGATGCGGTGGCTTCGTCGAGGATCAGGACCTGCGGGTTATTGAGCATGGCTCGGGTGAGGGTGATACGTTGCTTTTCACCACGCGAAAGCGTGATGCCCTTTTCACCGAGGATGGTGTCATAGCCGTTGGGTAAACGTTGGATAAAGTCATGCGCACCGGTTCGCTGAGCAACATCAATGATCTGTTGCATGGATGCATCGGGACGGGCATAGCGGAGATTTTCAAGCACCGAGGAGTTAAACAGGAAACACTCCTGGAAGACGATGCCCATGTGCTGACGCAGGTGATTGATGTCGATATCACGGATATCAAGCCCGTCAATCTCAAGGCGACCGGCAGTGGCATCATGGAACTTGGGAACCAGACCGACGAGTGTACTCTTGCCTGCACCCGAAGCACCGACAATGGCACAGACCTGACCAGGCCGGACTTTGAAACTCACATCCTTGAGTACATGCGTCCCGTCACCGTAGGAAAAGCCGACATTCTTAAACTGCACATGCCCGCGAATCTCCGGCTTGAGCAGTTGGCGGGTGGGTGTGGTTTCCAATTCATCAATGTCGAGCATTTCAAACACACGGTCGACCGATGCACTGGCGCGGGTGAACTTGGCCAGGCCCCCCATCAGATCAATGACCGTCGGATAGAGCATGCGGACATAGGTGAAGAACATGATAAAGTCGCCCGGCCGCATCGGGTTCTCTTTCTTGAGAACCTGATAAGCACCAAAGCCGATCAGCGCAACCGTCCCAATCCCCACCAGCAGGTCGGTGGCAATTTTCTGAATCACGATATACGTCTTGGATTTGAGCTGGCTCTTGCGCGAAATATCAATCGCGCGGACAAACGCTTCATTCTCACGTTCCTGACCGGCAAAGCCTTTGACGACTTCGGCGCCGAGGAACTTTTCGATGAGATTGCCATGCACGATCGAGAGTTGTTCCGAAGCGTCTTTACCCGTGCGCTTGATCGGTGCTTTGAACCGGTAGTACACCAGTAGGTGAATCGGCAGAACCACGGTACTCACCAACGCCAGCGGCCAATTGACCATGAAGATGATCACCAGGATGCACAGGAACATGAACACCGCCTGAAGCAGCTTGGGCAGGTCATCCTGAATGAACTGCTGAATGACGTAGCTGTCGTTCATGACCTTGCTGGAGATCTTGCCCGCGTTGTGCTGACGGAAGAAGCTGAGGTTGAGCTGCTGAAGGTGTTCGAAAAGTTTGTTACGGAGTGTGAAGCAGAAGTTCTCGCCGATCTGCACCACGGAGTATTTGAAGTGGAAGAACAGACCGTTGCGTGCCCCGAAGATGAAGATCAACCCGAACAGAATCAGCCAGAGCAACTTGGCATTGCCATCGGGATTCACATCACTGGGGAAGACATCGTTAAAGAGTAGCTTGATGAAGTACGGCGGGGTGAGATTGACGCCGGTCAGCGCGATCATAACCAGGAAGACGAACCCGAGCTTGACGAAGTACGGGCGCATAAGCACCAGCACGCGCCTCAGCGAACTGGCGTCCTGGGCAACAAATGGATCCGCTTGATTTGCCTGTCGTGCGTCGGACATGCCTTTAAAAACCGTCAGACCCCTCTGGTTTACACGCTTACCCCTCCGACATTTAACGTGACATTCTACCGTGTATAGCCTGAATCGTGGGGATTTTTTTACGCATTTGTCCGAATTCCACGCGCTTTATTCCGATAATTACCGACAATTGAACGCCAGATACGCATTATCAGACAAACGTGTGCATTTCGATGAAGCATTTCTACCCCGAATTGACCGACCCGACTACACGAAAAGGCCAAAGTCGTTTAGAATCGTTCTATTGAGAATGAATCACAAACACCAAACCACGAGGTTGTAACAGCTATGAGTCTGAATCGTCCCAAGCCACTGGAAGATGAACCGAGCGTCAAGGTTAAATTCATCCTGGAAGATCCCCATCCCCTGGGGCAGGAAGAAAAAGAAGTCGAAATCAAAGTCCGACTGGGTGATTCGATTCTCGGTGCGGCATTGGATGCAGGCATCGGCATTGAACATGCCTGTGGCGGGGTGACCGCATGCTCCACCTGTCACGTCTACATCAACAAGGGTGAAGACTGCATCAGCGAAGCCGACGATGACGAACTGGATCGCGTGGAAGAAGCCCCCGGTCTCCAGGACAACAGCCGCCTGAGCTGCCAGTGCGTCGTGGAACAGGACGGCGACATCGAAGTGCAGGTCCCGGCATGGAACCGCAATGCTGTCAAGGAACACCCACACTAAATCTCAACGCATCAAACAAAGCCGTACCACTCCTGTGGTACGAGTCGATCTTGATTCAATTCACACAAGGTAACCCGTGACACAGGAGCGTCACGGCTTTGTCACAAGCGTCACCACTCAGGCGAGCCGCGGTGTGTCACCTTTCCCTTATACACAACTATTCGCCAAGATTGAGTCCGAGCCTTTGGATGGCATCGACGTATTGTCTGATTTGTT